>SHWM01000020.1 GCA_009693835.1 Alphaproteobacteria bacterium | reverse complement strand
TCAAACTTATCCGGCATTCGAAGCTGCGCCAAAGCGGCCGCACAACGCCGCGCCGCCTGTCCAGAGAGTGCCGGCGCTTCCTTGATCACTTCCCGCATTTCCGACAGGACACCGCTGCAATGCAGCAGCACGTCACAGCCTGCCGCCACCGCCTTGCTGGCCCTTTCCGCAAAGCCGCCCCGAAGCGCCGACATGCCCAGATCGTCACACATCAGCACCCCGTCAAATCCTATTTCTGTCCGGATGATTTCACGGATGATTTTTGATGAATGACTGGCGGGAACATCTCCGTCGAGGGCTGGATAGGCAACATGGGCCGTCATGGCCAGGGGCATGCCGCGCAAGGAACGGAAGGGCGCAAAATCACTGCGCCGCAATTCGTCCAGGCTGGCCGTGACGAACGGCAGGTCAAGATGGCTGTCGGCGCCCGCGCGCCCATGCCCTGGCATGTGTTTGATGACGGGCAGCACCCCGCCCTGCATCAAACCTTCGCACTGCGCCAACCCCAGTGCGGCCACCGTCTCTGGGTCAGATGCAAACGCCCGGTCGCCGATGATCTGGTGACCGCCAGGGGCGGGCACGTCCAGCACGGGAGCGCAATCGACATTGACGCCCAGCCCAGACAATTCATCCGCCAACAGCCGCGCGTTAATCCGGCAGGCTTCCTGCGCCGCCACAGGATTGTGCGCAAACAATTTTCCAAACAAGGCGGCCGGCGGCGCCTTGCGCCAGTGCGGGGGCGTGAGGCGCGCCACCCTGCCGCCCTCCTGATCAATCAGCACAGGAGCCGCGAGACGGCCAACGCTGTCGCGCAAACTGTTTATCAAATCAATCACTTGATCTGGTATTTGAATGTTTCTGGCGAATAGAATGAAGCCCCAGGGACCCGCATCGCGAAAAAACGCCGCCTCTTCGGGCAGAAGTTTGGGGCCACTGCAACCAAACAAGACGGCGCGCGCTGTCATAGCCCCTAACGCACCGCGACCAGGCAATCGACGCCCGCCGTCTTTAGGGCGGCGCATTGCTCATTGGCGGTCAGCCGCTCGGGAAAGGGCCCGGCCTGCAGGCGAAAAAACCGCCCTTTTTCTCCAAGATCGGCAGGGGTGACATAATGTTCCAGCTTGCCCAGGACACCGGCATGCCGCAGAGCCAGCAATTTCCAGCCCGCATCGGCGGCCTCCTGCGAACGGAAAGCTCCAAGTTGCAATACAAAACCCTTTGTAGTGCTGGCCGGGGTGGCCATGGCAGTTTTTTCCGCAGTCATTTCCGCAGCCGGTTCGGCCTGCTTCACCGGCGCCGTATCTTCCTGAGCAGAGTTGTTTTCGTGTGTCTCGGCCGCCACACGGTCCGCATCTTCCGGCGTCGCAGAATTAACTTCCGCGGGGGGAGCGGCGGCCACCTCTTCACCCTCGGTAATAGCTTTTTTCGCCCGGCCCGTGGGGTCGGGAATTTCAGGTGCGGTTACTTCCTCGGCTTTGACCGGCGCCGCAGGCCCGCTGTCAGCCGCAGGCGGGGCTACACGCACCACTTTAGGCTGTCCTGCTTCGGGCATCTCATTGTCATAGGGGCTGATGATCCGGGGCTTTTCCTTTGGCTCTTCCGCGCCGGGCAACAGCTGCTCAAGACCTGCTTCATTGCCATCAATCTTGTCATAGACGGTCTTGTCCTGATGCGCAAAACTGGCGCCCCCCGGATCATCGGGTTTGACCTTGACCGCGCCCTGCTCGGCATGCACGACCGGCAGCGCGTCCTGCCCCGCCTGATCGGCGCCCGTCTTAAACGCGTACCAGAGGACGCCGGTGAAAGCCAGCAGCGCGGCGACGCCAATAGCGACCAGCGTGCCGGTCATCATGCTGAAACGCGACGGCGGCTCGTCTAAATCATCGTAGACGTCTTCGACAATTTCCGGATCTCTTTCGTCTTGCGGCATCAGCGCATCTCCTCCTGGGCCGCGACGCCGAGTATCGCCAGCGCCGACGCGATTACCCCCTTGATTGCGCGAATCAGAGCGAGCCTTGCAAGTGTAACATCCTTCTGCCCCGAAACGATAAAGCGCAGTTGCGGGTCGTCGTTGCCCTTGTTCCAAAGCCCGTGAAACGCAGACGCCAGATCATGCGCATAAAAGGCGATGCGATGCGGCTCATGCATTTGCGCCGCCGTCTCCACCATGCGGGGCCACGCCGCCATCAGCCGTATCAGCGACAACTCGGTTTCATCCCTCAGGAGTAAGAGATCAGCCGTTTCCGTCAGAAAGCCAGGGAAAGCGTCCTGGGCGTTTCGCAGCACCGAACAGATCCGCGCATGCGCGTATTGCACATAGAAAACCGGGTTGTCCCGGGACTGCTCGGTCACTTTTGCAAAGTCGAAATCCAGCGGCGCATCATTTTTCCGGTACAGCATCATGAAGCGCACAGCGTCAGGTCCAACTTCATCTACAACTTCACGTAATGTCACAAAGTTACCGGAACGCTTGGACATCTTAACCTGCTCGCCATTGCGTAACAGGCGCACCAGCTGACAGATTTTAACATCAAGAACACCTTTGCCGCCGGTCAGCGCGGCCACCGCCGCCGTCATGCGTTTCACATAGCCGCCATGATCGGCGCCGAACACATCAATCATATGTGAATAGCCGCGCCGAAATTTATCGTGGTGATAGGCGATGTCCGACGCGAAATAGGTTGAGCTGCCGTCGGATTTTTTCAGCGCCCTGTCCACGTCATCGCCGAACTGCGTGGCGCGGAACAAGGTTTGCGGGCGCGGCTCCCAATCATCGGGCAGCTTTCCCTTGGGCGGCTCCAGTACGCCATTGTATATTAGATCTTTTTGTTTGAGCGCATGTACCGCCGCTTCTACTGCGCTTTTATCCGGATCGCCGCGCCTGGAGAAATAATCGTCCGTGTCGAAGCCCAGGTCGCGGAAATAGTCCTGTATTGGCTTCACCGACTCGGCGTTGTGATGAAGAATGCGTTCGGAAAAGAATGTGTCATGGACGATGTTCAGGCTGCGGAGGTCGTCTTTTATGAGTTTCATCATCTCGATGACGGCGAAATTAGCAAAGAACTCAATCCGTTTTTCCTCTGGTTCGGACAGCCATTTGCCGCCATCACGCGCAGCGATCGCCCGGCCAACCGGTTTGAGATAATCGCCCGGATAAAGCCCCTCGGGAATTTCGCCTATGTCCTCGCCGAGCGCTTCGCGATAGCGCAGATAGGCCGAGCGCGCCAGCACGTCCACCTGCCCGCCCGCGTCATTGATGTAATATTCGCGGCAGACCTGATAGCCTGCTTTTTCCATAAGGTTGGCCAGCGTGTCGCCGAACACCGCGCCGCGCGTATGGCCCACATGCATCGGCCCGGTCGGATTGGCCGATACATATTCGATACTGACCCGGATACCAGCGCCTATTTTAGAGACACCATATTGATCAGCGTCAGCTAGAATAGCCGCCAGCGCCCCGCGCCAGAAATCCGCCGTCAACCGCAGATTGATAAAGCCCGGCCCGGCCACTTCCACTTTCTCAAACCTGCTGTCGCGCCGCAACGCCCCACAGAGCAGGTCCGCGATCTCGCGCGGCTTCATACCGGCCTGCTTTGAGAGCACCATGGCGGCGTTGGTGGAGAAATCCCCATGCGAGGGATCACGTGGCGCCTCCAGCGTCACAGCCAGCATCTCACAGCCCTTCAGGCGCGGTTCCGTGGCCTGCAGACCCTCAAGAGCCGTCAGAACTTCCTGACGAAAGTCATTGAAAATATTCATTTTAATCCAGACGTGGAATTATGTAGGAAGCCGGGCATCCAGGCCTTCCGCCGAAACGTGCCCCGGAAGTCTCATGGACGCCCTGTTTACACCTTGAATTGCAGATCGAACAAACGCCCATGTTCCTCCATGGCGAAGCGGTCCGTCATGCCCGCCACATAGTCACACACAACCCGCGCGGTGGCTTTGCCGCCGGGAGTGTCGCACAGCAACTGCCATTCGGTAGGCAGCAATTCCGGCTCGGCCAGAAAGCGGGTAAACATCTCCACCAAAATCCGTTTCGCCTGGCTCATCACCCGGTTGACCTTATAATGCCGGTACAAATGGGTGTACAGATAGGACTTGAGGGCCCCAATGCCTTGCTCGGTGCCGGACGAGAAGGCGATCAGCGGGCGACCCAGTTCCCGCACATGGGCCGCATCGAATACCCGCTCGCGCCTGACCCGCTGCTTTGTTTCCACCAGCAGATCGTCCACCATGACGCCGATCAGTTCGCGCACGGCTTCATTGATCAGCCGTCCGCGCGCAACCCCCGGATAACGCCCAATGATTCTTTCGAATACGGGCCCGGCGAAGGGAGCGAGCCTTATCTGGTCAAAATCCAGCAGGCCGGCGCGTAAGCCATCGTCAATGTCATGGGCGCAATAGGCGATATCGTCGGCAAGCGCGCTCACCTGCGCCTCTGCGGATGGGAAGGAGTGCAGTTCCAGATCCTGGGATTCGGCATATTCGCGTATCGCAAGCGGCAAAACGCGGGTAATGCCGGAACCGGTCAGAGGCCCATTATGCTTGACCAGCCCTTCCAGGGTTTCCCATGTCAGGTTTAGCCCGTCGAATAAGGCGTAGCGCTGTTCCAGACGGGTCACGATGCGCAGCGCCTGGGCATTATGATCAAAGCCCCCGAACTTCTGCATGCACCCGTCCAGCGCCTCCTCGCCTGCGTGGGCAAAGGGCGGATGGCCCAGATCATGCGCCAGCGCGAGCGCCTCGGCCAGATCCTCATTCAGGCCCAGCACCCGGCAGATGGAGCGGGTAATTTGCGCCACCTCCAGCGAATGGGTCAGCCGGGTGCGGTAATAATCCCCCTCATGATAGACAAACACCTGGGTCTTGTGTTTCAGGCGGCGGAATGCGCCACTATGCACAATCCGGTCCCGGTCACGCTGAAACACGCTGCGGGTGGGGCTTTCCGGTTCCGCGATAAGCCTGCCGCGGCTGGACCCAGGCAGGCAGGCCCAGGGTGAAGCACCGGTGGTGGTAAGGAAAATTGGATCAGATTCCACGTTTATTAATCATGTTAATGGGCTTTAATGACATGGTGGCAGAAAATGCTTATATAGTGTGTAATGTGGAACACAGAATACACGGACAGGCGGGTAACATCCATGACTGAAACGCTTGAGGCCTCACAGGGGCTGACCATCTCGGAACGCGGCGCGCGGCAGATTGCCAGCCTGCTGGCCAGCGAAGCACCGGGCACGATGTTGCGCGTAACCGTTTCCGGGGGCGGCTGTTCGGGGTTTCAATACGCCTTCGCCTTCGATGACGCCGTGATGGAAGACGATCTCAGCTTCAGCCGCGGCGATGTAATGGTGATTATCGACACCATGTCGCTGGAATATCTGAAAGGCTCGGAGATCGATTATGTGGACGATCTGATCGGCGCGGCCTTCCGCATCCACAACCCGAACGCCACCGCCTCCTGCGGCTGCGGGACCTCATTTGCGGTTTAACGTCCGCACGTCCTTGCCTGAAACCAGTCTAGCCGCAAGTCCTACCGTGGCAGGTTGGCGCTACGATTTTATTACTTAGTTTTAGTTTTACTGCACCTCTTTGGCGGCATTCAGCGCGGCGCGCCTTGATATTCGCTAACTCGGCATTGGCGAGGGCGGTGTCGGCGGTGAAGGCTTGTGTCGCTTCTGCCTGCTCTTCGCTCTGCGGAGGCTCCAAGCCCTTCTTAACAAGAGCAGGTTCCTGCTGGGCTTTCAGAAGCTCGGTTTCATCTTTAACTTGCTGCAGTTTCTTTTTGGTTTTTCCCTCACGGGCTTTGATAATCTGGCCTACCGACTTGTCCACCGTGGAAGCTGCCGTCTCCGCAGACGCCGACAATGACTTCACGGCCAATTTTGTAGGAAGCCCCGATTCGGTGAAGGCTGCCTCAATGGATTTGCTTGAGAAAGCCGTGCTGCGAAGGGGTAACGTGAAAATGCAGCCCCCCTGGGCCACCAGCCCTGATGCCTTCCCAACATCAGCATTGCCATCTTGTGTTGACGACAATAAAAGCTGTCCGGGGACGGGAACCCGATATTTGAGGCCGGCAAGCAGGTCGTTATCGGAATGAGTAGCGCATTTCCCTGGAGAGGATGATTCTAGCTTCGCGTTGACTGCAGCCCCATCTATAAGTCTAGTAATACTTAATAAAGCTGATGTTTTCCATTCACCTTCACCTTTTCCGGTGAATTTTTTGATCTTGCCGTCAGTCAAACCAACGCCTAACGGCTGAGCTAAAATAGTATCTCCATCTGGCGGCCATGTCACTTTCTCGACATCCGAAATCTTAGCGAGATCTTGCGCTAGTTTTTCCTTCATACTCACTAATTTGTTTTTTTCACTAGTCAGTTGCTTCATTTTGCCTTTACGCTCTGCGCGCTCTTTGGAATCCCAGCCTTCTCCCGTCGCAGACGCAAATGTCGTAAGCCGATCCAGCTCTTCGGAATATTCTGCCACTAAATCTGTCTGATTTTTAATTTTTTTCTGAGCATTTTCAAGCCCTTTAACGATATCTTTAATCTCCTCGCTGCAAGTCACAACAACTATCACTGGTTGTTTTGCAGCAGAAAATGGTAGTCCACTCCCGCACCAACGATCTTACCCAAAGAGGTGACCACACTGGAGATCACTTCTCCGGTCCGGTCCTCCGCCGAGGTGTTGATCGATTTCAAAGCGCCGGAATCGTAATATTCAATTGTGAGATCAGATTTCTTAAACGCGCTTTGCAGGGATGCAAAGTCAATTACATAATGATGCTTGGGATCGCGCACATTCTTGCTGGTCACTTCAGCAGCGACAGCGATTTTCATTTCTGGATTACAGCTCTTAACCCGGCGCGTGATGGTAATATCATATTGCGTGAAGGTCAGAAAATATGGGCACCCGCAACCGGAACTGGATTGTCGCCCAGCAACCGCACTGAATTCAGTTTCGTGGTGCATCCCGCGAAAAAAGAGCAACCCCGGCAAAAACGATGCGCCGTCTATTAGATACAATCATCCGCGTCCCGTCCCCCTGACGCCCCTAACACAGGCCGATCTATTTCCTTAAAATTCTATAATTCGAATATAGCCATGCAAGAAAGTAATGCCGGGAGCAGGTCATGGACGTTATAGGCATCAAGCTGCTTTTGGATAACCTGTTCAACTTCGGAGGGCTTCGGGTTTTTCTGCATGGCCGCCCTTCCTGTTTCAAGGACCTCGCATTCCAGCGTTCCAGAATTCCAACCCTATGTCAATGTGCACCCTCGTTGTTTTTATTTCGCGTCCGGTGCGGCATTCGTGCAAAATAGGCCACATGAAAATTGTCACCTGGAACGTCAACTCACTGAAGGCGCGGCTGCCGCTGGTGCTGGATTATCTGCGCGCGGCAAAGCCCGATGTGGCGCTGTTGCAGGAAACCAAAAGCACCGATGACAGCTTTCCTACACTCGAGATCGAGGAGCTTGGCTATAACATCGCCCGGCATGGGCAGAAGAGCTATAACGGGGTGGCGATCCTCTCAAAGCTTCAGCTGGAGGATGTGCGCTCCGGCCTGCCCGGAGACCCGGCCGATGATCAGGCGCGCTATATTGAGGCGGTGATCGCGGCGCCGGGACGCCCGGTGCGGGTCGCGTCCATCTATGCCCCCAATGGCAATCCGGTAGAGACACCCAAATTCGATTACAAGCTGGCCTGGCTGGCGCGGCTGCAAACCCATGCGGCGGAACTGCTGGCCTATGAAGAAGCGTTGGTGCTGGGCGGCGATATGAATGTCATTCTGAGCGATGATGATGTGTACGATCCGCGCGCGTGGGAGGGGGATGCGCTGTTCCGGCCCGAATCCATCGGCGCGCTGCGGACTATTCTGAATCTGGGCATGACCGACGCCTATCGCGCCTGCCACACCGAACCGCACCGCTACACCTTCTGGGATTATCAGGCCGCCGCCTGGTCCAAGGATCACGGCATCCGCATCGATTATCTGTTATTGTCCCCGCAGGCGACAGACCGGCTGCAGGCCTGCGCCATCGACAAGCAGGTGCGCGGCTGGGAAAAACCTTCCGACCATGTGCCGGTCTGGGCGGAAATCGGTGAATAGGAGCACGCCATGATTAAATTGACCTTTTGCATTACCCGCCTGCCGCACCTTTCACGGGCTGAATTTCAGGATTACTGGCGCAATCATCACGGACCGCTGGTCAAATCATTTCAGGATGCCCTGAAAATCAAACGATACGTGCAGCTTCATGCCTTGCCGGAAGAATTGAGCGAGGGCCTGCGCGCGCCACGCGGCGCACCCGCCGGGTATGACGGCATCGCAGAATTGTGGCTGGAAAAGATCGAGGATCTTTCCGGCAGTGATCCGGAGGCGCGCAAGGCCGGGCGGGCGCTGCTGGAAGATGAAAAGAAATTTATCGATCTGGCAAAATCGCCTATTTGGCTTAGCGAAGAACATGAGATCATCAACCGGTTGTGATGGCCGGCGTCTGGGCGCCGGAGCCTCCGGATTTGTTGCGTCGGCCGTCGCTCATACTGCGCTGTTGGCAATTTTCTGTTTGATCCCATTCCTTCCTGCCGGTGCGGTCGATGACCGGCCCACGGTGGTCGAGCTCTATACAAGTCAGGGATGCGGGTCCTGTTTGTCAGCGGATGCCTATTTGCAGGAACTGAGCAAGCGGGACGATGTGATCGCGCTGACCTTCCCTGTCACTTACTGGGATTATCTGGGCTGGAAGGACACGCTGGCGCGGCCGGAAAATGACGCGCGTCAGAGGGCCTTTGCAGTCGCTGCCGCCAGCGCCAATATTTATACGCCGCAGATCGTGATTGACGGGGTGCACCGCGAAGTCGGCTCGCAAACTGATGTTATTGATGAACTGATCGCGTTTCAGGTCAACGAGCGCAAAGCCTCTGTGGCGATAGACCTGCGGCCCGGGCCGGGAATGATTTCGGTGAATATCGGGCGCGGCAGTTTACCGCCAGGGTCGCAAAACGCCACTGTGCGGCTGATCCAGTATGAAGCGCGCAGGCTGGTGACGGTCCAAAAGGGGGAAAATGCCGGCAGGCAACTCAGTTACACCAATGTTGTCCGTTCGGTCACGCCGGTGGGTATCTGGCGGGGCGAGGCAATGGGACTGGACCTTCCCATGCGCGACTTCCGCCGCGCCGGTTTTTCGGGCATTGCCGTGTTGTTGCAACCAGGCGACGCCGGCCCTGTTCTGGGCGCCGCCAAACTGGATTTTTCACGCCTCGCCAATTAGCCTGTTCATTAAAACCTGTTTCACTAAGATAGATTCGTCCTGTTGCCCCCCACCCCTGCCCTCCCCACGAGGGGGAGGGAGAAACGCCAAATATTCGGAGGGAATCCCCTCCCCTTGATGGGGAGGGGTTTGGGGTGGGGTGGTGTGAAAAGCAAATGGCAGATCCTATGCTGCATTACAGACTATCACCATTCAGGAAGCGGCCCCACTACTTCGCCGCCGCGCCGCCATTGCGTGCCGCCAGCAGCGCCAGCACTTCCCTGGCCGCGCGTAGCGAGGGCGGTTCCTGACCCTGGCCGAGCAACAGCATGGCGCTTTGCATACCGGCCCGCTGTATCCGGCTCTGTGGCGTTGGACGCGGCGGCGCCAGCAATAAGCCAAGTTCACGGGCAAGATTTTCCGGCGTGCAGTCCTGCTGCAACAATTCCGGTATCAGACGTTTGTTCAGGATCAGGTTGATCAGATTGACATGCGGGATTTGCAGCACGCGCCGCGCGATCATCGCCGTCAATGAATTGACTTTATACGCAACTATATGCGGCGCGCCGCAGGCGGCCAGTTCCAGCGACACGGTGCCAGACGCCGCCAGCGCCGCGTCACTGGCCGCAAAGCCCGCCAGTTTTTCGGCGCTGTCTTCCGTGAATATGACCCGCCCCGGCCATACGCGCGCCGCCGCGCGCACCTGAGCGGATACATGCGGCAGCGTGGCGCAGAAGAGGTGCATATCCGGCATGCCCCACGACAGTAGCCGCAGCGTTTCGCCGAAAGGTTCCAGCAGGCGGGATACTTCACCCCCGCGGCTGCCCGGTAGCACGGCAATCAGGGGCGCCCCGGCGGGTATCGCGTGGCGGACCCGAAACTCACTTCCGGCCGATGCGTCGGGCACACGGGCGACCACCGGATGGCCGGTAAAGCGGCTGGGCAGACCGGCCTGGGTGAACAGTGCCGGTTCAAATGGCAACAATGTGAGCACCCTGTCGACATAGCCCGCCATCCTGCGCGCGCGACCGCGCCTCCAGGCCCATATCTGCGGGGCGACATAATGCAGGATCGGAATTCGCGGTGCGTATTTGCGCACCTGTCGCGCCACGCGCAGGCAGAAATCCGGGCTGTCGATAGTGATGAGCATATCCGGCGTTTCACGCAGGGCCAGCCCGACGCATTGGGAGATGCGCAGTTGCAGTTGCGGCAGCCTGGGCGCCACTTCCGCCAATCCCATGACCGACAGATCCGTCATGTCGAAAAGGCTTTTGTGGCCCGCCCGCGCCATCGCGGCGCCCCCCACGCCAAATGCTTCCACAGGCCTGCCGGAAATCTGATGCAGTGCGCCAAGCAACTCCCCGCCCAGTTCATCGCCGGAAGGTTCGCCTGCGATCAGCATCAGGCGCAACGGCGCGGCCGCCATCAGACGGATGACCGGTTTGGATCAATCCCAATCAAAAACATGTTTAGTGCATCAGCTTCCCTGATCATGGTGGGGCCATCCACCAGCAGCGCGCCTCCTGCCTCAAAGGCGATCCCCGCAAGCCCTGCTTCGGCGGCCAGCCGCAAGGTCGTTATCCCTAGCGCCGGCATGTCCACGCGGCGCTCCTGCCCGGGCTTGGGTAATTTCATCAATACGCCGCGCCTGCCGTGACGGGTTGACGATCCTGCACGCAGGCCAGGGGGCAGGCTGACGCAACGGACCAGCATGGCGTCGGTGCCTTCGGCCGCCTCGACCGCCAGCACCAGTCCCCGGCGCACGACCACGCCCTGCCCGATATCCAGTGCGCCCATCGCCCGCGCCACGTCGAGCGCCCGGGCAATATCAGCCTGATCTTCCCGCTGCGGCTGTATGGCGCCCAGAATTCCGCCAGGTGCGACGAGATCGGTGAGATATTCATGTGCGCCCGAGACACGGAAGCCCTGACTTTCGAATTCACCGATCAGCGCGCGAAAGAGCTGGTCGTCCCCGCCCAATGCCGCGCGGGCATAGCGCGGTAAAAACCGCAATCCGCCCCAATCCAGCTTCAGATGACGCAGTTCAGGCCGCTGCACCGCACCAATAAATACCACTTCCTCGCATTTGTGCCGGCGCAGAGCGCGCATCAGCGTTCCCACACCGCCAAGGCCTATCCATTGATGGGGAAAGCTGGCGATGTCTGGCGACGCAGCGCCAATAATGCCTGCAATAAAGACCTCCCTGCCCTGTGACCGGCATTGCCCGGCCAGCAGGACCGGCAACGGCCCGCTGCCCGCAATGATGCCGAGAGGGTAGGACACGTGCCTATGCCCCCTCAAAGCAAAGAGACGGTGCGCCTGTCACCCAGGTGTCCATATCACGCACTGATTTTACCGCCGTCTGACATAGCTAGGCGTGTAAAGCGGCACGCCCGGATGTTCAAGTGTTTCCATGCCCCGGAGAAATACATCCGATCGTCCGAACCTTGTCGGGTCCCGGCCAAAACAAACACCCAAAATATGTGCGGATTGACTATAATTCAGGCAATATCAGGATTGTTTCCTGTACAAGTTGGGACTAACAATCGCAAAATTCATGCAAGCCCCAACCTATTGGTAACTGGCACAACACATGCTAATCAGAAGTCGTGATCCTCGTCTTGCGTAATATCTGGGCAGATCAGAACGGGAACAAATCAACTCATGAAAAAGATCGAAGCCATCATCAAACCCTTCAAGCTGGATGAAGTGAAGGAAGCCCTTCATGAAATAGGCCTGCAGGGCATAACAGTCCTGGAGGCCAAGGGATTTGGACGCCAGAAAGGCCATACGGAACTTTATCGCGGGGCCGAGTATGTCGTCGATTTCCTGCCCAAGGTGAAGATCGAAATCGTCCTGTCGGACGACATGGTGGAACGCGCCATCGACGCCATCAAGCGGGCGGCGCACACCGGCCGCATCGGCGATGGCAAGCTGTTTGTCAGCAACATCGAAGATGCCTTGCGGATTCGCACCGGCGAGACCGGTGAAGAAGCGCTGTAATCATACATTCACAACAGGGAAGCCAAAATGTCCGACGTCTCCAATCTCATGAAAAACATCAAGGACAATGATGTCAAATTCATTGATCTGCGCTTTACCGATCCGCGCGGCAAATGGCAGCATCTGACCATGGATGTAGGTGTATTCGATGAAGACATGATTGCCGAAGGCATCATGTTCGATGGTTCGTCCATCTCCGGCTGGAAGGCCATCAATGAATCTGACATGACCCTTAAGCCGGATCTTGGCACCGCCGTGATGGATCCCTTTATGGCGCAAAATACACTGATACTGGTCTGCGACATTCTGGAGCCTTCCACCGGCCAGGCCTATGGCCGCGATCCGCGCTCCACGGCCAAGGCGGCGGAAGCCTATCTGAAGTTCACCGGGCTTGGCGATGCGGCCTATTTTGGCCCCGAGGCCGAATTTTTTGTGTTCGATGACGTGCGTTACAAGGTCGATATGAACGAAACCAGCTTCTCGATCGACAGCGTCGAGGGGCCGTATAACACCGGCACAAAATATGAAGGCGGCAATCTGGCGCACCGTCCGCGCATCAAGGGCGGGTATTTCCCGGTGCCGCCGATGGACACCCTACAGGATATGCGTTCCGAAATGCTGTCGCTGATGCGCGAAATGGGGCTGGATACCGAGAAGCATCACCATGAAGTGGCCCCCAGCCAGCATGAGCTGGGCATGAAATTCAGCACCCTGACCAAAATCGCCGACCAGATGCAGATCTATAAGTATGTGATCCATCAGGTCGCGGCCAGTTATGGCAAGACCGCCACCTTTATGCCAAAACCGCTTTACGGCGATAATGGCTCCGGCATGCATGTCCACCAGTCGATCTGGAAGGGTGGCAAACCCACATTCGCGGGCTCCGGTTATGCCGATCTGTCGGACACCTGCCTGTATTATATTGGCGGCATCATCAAGCACGCCAAGGCGCTGAATGCGCTGACCAATGCCTCGACCAACAGCTACAAGCGCCTGATTCCAGGATTTGAAGCGCCGGTGCTGCTGGCCTATTCGGCGCGCAACCGTTCCGCCTCCTGCCGCATTCCATTTGCGCATAGCCCGAAGGCCAAACGCGTCGAAGTGCGCTTCCCCGATTGTACCGCCAATCCCTATCTGGCCTTTTCCGCCATGCTGATGGCCGGAATTGACGGCATTGAAAACAAGATCCATCCCGGCGATCCGATGGACAAGGATCTGTATGACCTGCCGCCGGAAGAACTGAAGGAAGTGCCGACCGTGTGCGGCAGCCTGCGCCAGGCGCTGGAAGCGCTGGATGCGGATCGCGCCTTCCTGAAAAAGGGCAATGTGTTCAACGACGAGCAGCTCAACTCCTATATCGATCTGAAGATGGAGGAAGTTCACGCTTTCGAACACACACCGCATCCGATCGAATATCAGATGTATTACAGCGTCTGATGCCCTGGCTCTAATCGAAAAAAGCCCGCCGATTCCGGCGGGCTTTTTTCTGAGTAAGGCGAACTAAGCCGCCAGGGCCCCCGGCGTCAACCCGTCAATGGCGATGAAAGTATCGGTGGTGAAACCGTTAAAACTGCTTTGCAGCGCATTTGAATAGGCGCCGACACCGCCAAATTCAATCCAGTCCCCTTCCGAAATATCCTTTGGCAATGCGAACTGATGCGGCACCACATCATTGGAGTCGCAGGTCGGGCCGAACAGCGTGAAGGGACGCATTTCGTTGGACAGCGGGCCCTTAAGACGGATCGCCTGCAGCGGCGGCCGCATGTCGCCATAGATAATTTCGGACAGGCTGCCAAAAATTCCCTCGTTAAGATACAGTTGGTTGTCCTTGCGCAAATGCACCTGTGTGATCAGCGATGCGGCGTCCGCCACCATGCCGCGTCCAGGTTCACAGAACAAAGGCACCTTTCCCAGATAGCCATGCTGGGTTGCCGATTCACGGATCTGGGCGAAAAATTCCTCCAGCGGCGGAACCTTGATTTCCGCATCCGAAACCGGGAAGCCGCCGCCCACATTAATATACTCGGGCGTCACGCCGGCACGGTCCAGAACGCGGGCGACGATTTCAAACGCCTTGGCGTAGGCTGACGCCTTCCGGCACTGGCTGCCCACATGAAATGAAACGGCGGGCCTTGAGTTTTGCGCCACGACTTCGCGCAAAAGCGCCACCCCCAAATCTTCATCCGCGCCGAATTTCGCCGACAGGTCAAATGTGGCAACGCCGCCCGGCGTGCGCAGCCGGATCTGAATGATATGGCCCGGCCCGGCTATCTCAATGAGTTTCGCCAGTTCACCCGGGTGATCCACCACGAAATTATCCACCCCGTACACCCGCACGGCGGAATCAATGGCCGCACGGCTTTTCACCGGGTGATTTAAATAGCAGGTGGCGTCATCAAAACGCTCGGCCACAAGCGCAATTTCATTTAGTGAGGCTGTATCAAAATTATGAATGCCCGCACCATGCATCGCATCCAGCACAATGCCATGCGGATTGCATTTCACCGCATAAAGCACCTTGCCGGGAAATCCGGAAAGAAAACGTCGCGCCGTCATGGCGATACGTTCCGGCCAGAAACACATCACGGGATAGGAGGGCCGCAATGAGGCCAGCATATCCTGTACCGAGGTAAAACTGGGATTGCTCATGGCGCGGGGCCCCTATGTAAAACCGGCATGCCGCTGTTTAGGGCAAGTGCGGCGGACCCGCAAGAGCTACTCTACACCAGAACTGAAATGGCCCTGTGCGCCCAGGCGGGCGGTTTTGCAGATGAAAGAGGATTTGGCCGTGCACCTGGAATAGTACAAATCAAGTTTGCCGTCCGGATTTTGATTCAGGTCATAGCAATTGATGGTGCCGTAATCGATCACCATGGCCTGGAGGCAAAGAGAATCGTTCTCAACCCACCATTTGCCGTCGCCCCTGAATTTCTGGGTAGAGGAGACGGCCTTGTGAAACGTCATATAGTAAAAATAGGTGAGCGACACCCGCATGGTCCCGTCGGCAAAAAGATTCAGTTTCATGTCCATCAACCGGTTACCGGCGGGGATATCCAGCCGGCCGGCAATAAGATTAAGCATGCGCCCCGTTGCGGAAGAGGAAATCTGCGGCCCGCTCAGGGCCGTGCCCGCACGGTTGCGTCTGGTTTCATCGGCGTCACCGCCATCACCGCCACTGCGCTTTTTGGCGGCCCCCTCTGCCGCCGCCTGGGCAGCGCTCGCCGCCTTCGCGGCCGCCGCCGCTTTCTCTTTTGCCATTGTATCATCGGCAGGCGCGACAGGAATGGCTGTTTCCTCCTCAACCATCGGCGCCTCGACCCGATCCTCGCTTATTGATTCGGGAAGGGCTTCCTGCATATCAAAGTCCGCCCCGGGAATTTCCGCTTCCGGCCCCCCCGATGTGCCACGGGATAGCTGAAAGACAGTATCTTCACCGCCGCCCATACCCAGCACGCCGCTATCCTGCCAGGTGAACATCGCCGTCCCGTGCTGGGCAACCCAGACAAACCAAAGCACATGCAGCCCCAACGATAGTAACAGGAATACCGCCAGATGACGGTGCCCGGGGTTCAATAATGAGCGATAGGCGCTCACCTCGCATGCTCCGTCAAAATAACAATTTCCTCGATATTGATTTCGCGCATCTGCTCCATCAGATCGATCAGGGTCTCGGCATCCGCGTTCTTGTCCGCCTTGACCTGCACCGAGCGATGACCTTCCTTCATGAAGTAACTGCGCAGCATGAAGGGCGCAAAGCGCGCCTCGATCACCTGATCGAGCATGTAAACGAGGCCATCCGCGCCTACATAGACCGTCACCGCCTCGGCCGGCCTGGTTTCGTCCAGCGCACCCTTGGGCAGATCGACCTTTACGGGTCCGGCGGCCTGCATGGTGCCGGTAATGAGGAAAAATGTCAGCATCAGGAAAACGACGCTAATCAGCGGCAGCCGCCATTCATAGTCGCGGCTCAGCCGTTCGGGGCCAAAATCGATCACTGCCCGCCCCCATCGGAAATGGAGGGTAAAATCGCCTGCGCATCCTCGAGTTTTTTCATGGCGATATTCTTAAGGCCGGCGCCGCGCGCCGCCTCGATCACATAGATGAGCGCCTGATTTTTCGCGCCAGGCTCCACCACAATCATCAGGGTCACTTCCGTTGCCCGCGATTTCAGCTTTTCCATTTCCGGCTTTAACGCCTGAACGGGTAGAGTTTTTCCATCAATCTGAATGCTGTTATCGGAGCGGATAAACACAGGCGACAGCGTGAAATCCTTTTCGGTGGATTTCCGCTCGCCCGAAGGCGTCGCGAAACGCAGCACCTGGGTGCTCCCAATTGTATTGATCAGCATAAAGAAAATCAGCAGCAGAAAGACAATATCGATCATCGGCGTCAGGCTTATTTTACGCGAACGGCGGACCGGCTTGTCGAGTATATCCATGAACTGACGCGCTTCGGCTATTGCGCGGCCTGCGCCTTGGCGGCGGCGGAGGCGGAGGTTCGCTTTTCACCGCCACTGAAAGCCTGCATCAGCCGCGCCGAGACGTCCCGCATTTCCTGGCGGTACTGGTCGAGACGGTTCTCCAGAAGATTGAGTATCGCCACCACCGGTATGGCGATCATCAGACCTACCTGCGTGGCGAACAGGGCTTCCCAGATCCCACCCGCCAGCATGGAGGGGTCAACCTTGCTGCCCGCTATTTCCAACTGCTGAAATGCCTTGATCATGCCCATTACCGTGCCAAGCAGGCCCAGAAGCGGCCCGACATTGCCAATTATTTCCAGCCACCGGAAATAGGATTGCATCGCCATAAGCTGGTTGCCGCCCACGCGGCCCAGCTCTTCTTCGATTTCATCATCAGGCCGGTGATCCCGCCACCTGGCCGTCACCCCCGCTTCCAGCAGGCGGGCGATCGGCCCCCTTAGCCGTTCGACCTTGCTGACGGCGCCGCTATAGTCCCCGGAACGGACGAGATCAAGGATCGGCTCGATGACTTTGGCGCGTGAGCGGGGACCGGAATAAATGTCCGCAAGGTAAAACTGCACCATCTTGGCGATAATGACGGCCACGGCGACAACGGACACCGCCAGCAGGATGGCGACAATTCCGCCCCCCTTGCTGATCAGTGGCGCGAGGACCTCATTATAAGCCTGCACTAATGCCGCCAACATTGCTCACTCCCTGAATTTCTTTTTAAGCCTGCAAGAGCAATGCCCGCCTGCCAATCTGTTCCGCTAAATGAAACACATTGAATAGCTACGATCAATGACTTTTTGTCATTAATGTCCGCCGCCAGAATCTCTGGCGGAAGATCCGGCCAGGGCGCAGTACCCGCCCTTGTGAAACACCAGGGGTTTGCCTGCATTTTCAGGTGCGGCAAACTTGCGCACATATCCTATGTAAATCATATGGTCGCCCGCATCATGGCTGGCCATCTTGTCACATTCAAATGTCGCGACCGCATCCGGGATAATCGGGCAGCCGGTTTCCCATGTGTCATACGCAACCCCGTCCATATAAGGTTGGCCTTTCTTGGCGAACCGCCCGGACAGTTCCTGATGGCTGGCCGCCAGCACATTGATGGCGAAATGCCGGGCCGCCTCGAAAATACTCAGTCGGTCTGAAGCTTTGTCGATGCACCACAGCACCAGGGGGGGATCCAGCGACACCGAACTAAATGAATTCGCGGTCATGCCAATGGGCCTGCCATCCTCGCCAACCGTCGTTATCAGGGTGACGCCCGTGGCGAAATTACCAAAAGTATTGCGCAGGGCGCGTGTGTCAACGGTCATCTGAGAGGCCCTCACTCATGAATTATTGATTAATTTATAGGGGCTAGATCAAGACGGGCGCAATGCCAATATGAGTTTGGCCGGGATTTTGGCCGCAAACCCGCCGTTAACCTGCTTTCTCTAAGGTGCATTCTCCAGTTGGCACATGGCTAAGCAGGCGGATATGGCTAAAGGCGAAGACGACGAAGCCCCCAATATCATCATTAAGAAGATCAAGAAGATCGAAGGCGGCCATCATGGCGGCGCCTGGAAGGTGGCCTATGCCGACTTCGTAACGGCGATGATGGCCTTTTTTCTCATGTTGTGGCTGCTCAGTTCGACAACGAAGGAGCAGAAGGAAGGCATAGCCGAATATTTTACCGTGGCCCAATCAAACAATTCCGGCGGCGGGGACGGCCTGCTGAGCGGCAAGAGCGTCAATGACGAGAAAAGCATTTCGGACGGTTCCCCCACTGTCACGCTGTCCATGTCGCCCCCGGAAAAGAGTCCGGATTCGAGTGGCACGGATGCCGATGAGCAGGGCGCCCCGGCCGCCGGTGAATTAAGCGACGCCGCTGGGGGCGTGCAATTGGGGGCAGGTGAACAGGATACGGGCGCTGGCGGGGCGCATGAAGTTCTCTCGAACATGGATGCGCAGCGCACGACGGCCGCCCCATCGGAAGAAGCCTTGAATAAGGGAATTGACGACCGGCAGAAAAAGGTTTTCGAGAAGGCGGAAAAGGATCTGAAGCAGGCCATCAAGGACATTCCGCAACTATCACAGCTTTCCGGCCAATTAATTATCGATCACACGCCCCAGGGGATGCGCATCCAACTGGTGGACCAGGCTGACCGGCCCATGTTCAAGGAAGGCAGCGCCGAGCCCTATGCGCGGACACGGGCGATGTTCAAGGAAATTGCCCGGGTCATCAACAGATTGCCGAACCGCATCGCCGTTACCGGCCATACGGACGCCACTTCGTTTCAGCGCGGCGACGGCTATAGCAACTGGGAACTGTCCGTCGATCGCGCCATATTAAGCAGGCGCATGTTGCAGCAGACCGGCGTGCCGGATTCCCGGTTTTTAGAGGTGTCCGGCAAGGCCGGCACGGAGCCGCTGTTCCCGGACGATCCCTATATTTCCGGCAACCGGCGCATCTCCATCACATTGATGCGCGAAGAACCGGCGCTGGCCCCCAAGGCGCTGCGCATAGATTAACTGGCGCCAGTACGGCCCACCGGGAGGGTGTGCACAAGTTCCGGCGCCAGATGGGCGCTGAGGCGCTGGATGATGGTGATCAGTTGCAGAAGTTCCTGTTCGCGCAGAGCGTCAATCTTGTTGTGCAGCAATTCTATTTCCAGTTCGGCCTTTACATTCACGCGGTAATCATGCTCGGCGTTGCGGCGGTCGATTTCCGCCTGCCGGTTCTGGCTCATCATGATGATGGGCGCGGCATAGGCCGCCTGGGTGGACAACAGCAGGTTCAGCAGAATAAACGGATAGGGATCCCACCGGTAGACATAGCCTATCAAATTCAGGATTATCCAGACTGCCAGAAGCACCGACTGGATAATGATGAACCGCCAGGAGCCAACCGTCGTGGCGACCATATCCGCGATCAGGGCGCCTCGATCCGGCGCGTGCTGGGGCGCATGACGGGCCGGCTTTTGCGCCCGCAACTCATGCAGATGTTTTCGGTCTTCAGGGCTTAAATGTACCCCTTCAGTATGACCATTGGTCATTTATTATTCCTATCAGACATTAGTAGACCACCACGCTGCGGATGGACTCGCCCTTATGCATCAGGTCAAATGCGCGGTTAATGTCCTTTAGCGGCATCCGGTGGGTGATCAGATCATCGATATTGATTTTCCCATCCATGTACCAGTCCACGATTTTGGGCACATCCGTGCGGCCCCTGGCCCCGCCAAAGGCGGTGCCGCGCCACACGCGCCCGGTCACCAGCTGAAAGGGGCGCGTACGGATTTCCTGCCCTGCCCCGGCCACGCCAATGATGATGGCTTCGCCCCAGCCCTTGTGGCAGCATTCAAGCGCCTCACGCATGACATCGACATTGCCGATACATTCAAAGCTATAATCGGCGCCGCCACCGGTCAGCGAAACCAGATAAGGCACCAGGTCGCCACCAACTTCTTTGGGATTGACGAAATGCGTCATGCCGAAACGCTCGGCCTGGGCGCGCCGCGCGGGGTTGACGTCAACGCCCACGATCTGGGCCGCACCCGCCAGCCGCGCCCCCTGAATGACGTTCAGCCCGATGCCGCCCAGCCCGAACACCACGACCTTCGATCCCGGCTCTACCCTGGCCGTATTGATGACCGCGCCAATGCCAGTGGTTACCCCGCAGCCGATATAGCAGATCTTGTCGAACGGCGCGTCCTCGCGCACTTTCGCAAGCGCGATTTCCGGAAGCACCGAAAAATTCGCGAACGTGGAGCAGCCCATATAATGCAGGACCGGTTTACCCTTATAGGTAAAGCGGCCGGTGCCATCCGGCATCACGCCGCGTCCCTGGGTTTCGCGAATGGCCTGACAGAGATTGGTTTTTGGATTGAGACAATATTCGCACTGTCGGCATTCCGGCGTGTACAGCGGAATGACGTGATCCCCCTTTTTCAGAGATTTAACACCAGCCCCAACCTCGACGACAATTCCCGCCCCTTCATGGCCAAGGATTACCGGGAACATGCCTTCAGGATCGTCGCCTGACAGCGTGAACGCGTCGGTGTGGCAGACGCCGGTGGCCTTGATTTCTATCATCACCTCACCCTCGCGCGGCCCCTCCAGTTGAACATTGACGATTTCAAGAGGCTTTCCGCTTTCAAATGCGACGGCGGCGCGTACATCCATGAACTCTCTCCCTAAATAATGTCCTGCAAGCGGCTATAAAGCGTGGCCAGTATCAGTAATGGCATGCGAAGCAAAGGCCCGCCCGGGAATGATTGATGCGGAATACGGGCGAACACGTCAAATTTTTCTGCGTCGCCGCGAATCGCGTCCCCAATTACCTTACCGGCCAACCCTGTCAATGCGACGCCATGTCCCGAAAATCCCTGCGCATAATAGACGTTTCCCGGCCTGCGGCCAACATCCGGAAGCCGGTTTCTTGAAATATCCACAAAGCCGCCCCAGGCATGGGTCACGGCCACCTCCCCCAGCTGCGGAAACACCACTACCAGACGATCGCGCATCCGCCTTGCCAATCCCGCCGGCGGAAGCGTCGTATAGCTGACCCGCCCGCCGAACAGCAGCCGCCAATCGGCAGAGAGACGGAAATAATCCAGCACGAAATTTGTGTCCGAAACGCAGGAATTATCCGGCAACAGGCCAAGCGCGCGCTCCCCGCCCAGCGGTTCCGTCGCAATGACATAGGTGCCCACCGGCATGATGCGCGCGCGTAGCTCTGGTTCCAATGCTCCCAGATAGGCATTGCAGCACAGCACCAGATGGCGGGCGGAAACTGCGCCCTGCTCTGTCACCGCCAGGGCAAAGCCTGTCCCGTTCCCGTTGGCTGGATGAATTTTAAGCACACGGCTTTTTTCAAATATCCGCACCCCGGCGCGGGCACCTGCGGCGGCAAGACCCCGCGCATATTTCAGCGGATGCAGATGCCCGCCCCCCTCATCCAGCAAGCCGCCATGGTACCGGCTGCTACGCACATGCGCCTTAACCTGATCCCGGTCCAGCAGCCGCGACCGGGTATAGCCCAGCCCGGCCAGCGCGTCCTGTTCCACCGCCAGCCCCGTCATGTGGTGTGGCCGCACCGCCGCCAGCAGATGACCGGACTGGTATTCCGCGTCGATGCCATGGCGTACTATTGTATCACCCAGTAATTGGGTCGCCTCCAGTGATAGTTCCCACAGGCACCGCGACTGCTCCGGGCCGAGCTGGCGCGCTACTTCACATATGTCCTTGGCGTAGCCGTTGATCACCTGGCCGCCATTGCGTCCGGAGGCGCCCCAGCCGATCCGCTCCGCTTCAAGCAGAACTACGCTGTACCCGGCCTCGGCGAGATGAAGCGCCGTGGACAAGCCTGTAAAACCGCCGCCCACCACGCACACATCGCATTCCATCTGCCCTGCGGCGCGGGGATAGACCGCGACCGGCCCCGCGCTATCGCGATAATAGCTGTGCGGGCCGAATTCAGATTCGTTCTGGATGGAGGACGCCATAATGGATTATCATATCCCGGACCGATTACAGGATATAGCGTCCGTGTGAATTTCGCACCGGGAACCGTGGCATCAAGACGCGAATGCCTCCTGAGCACCTGATGTGAGGCCGGCGTGGACAAAAATACCAGCGTCTCTACCGTTGTGGATCTTAAAAATCCGGAAAAGTTTCTGCATATGCGTCAGGACATTTTACGTTTTGCGGATATGGACGTTAACGGACATCTGAATAACGTCAAATTTTTTGAATTCTGTCAGGAAAGCCGGATGGCGCTGTTCCGCGCCGCAGGCGCGAATGATGGCGAAGACGGACGCGCATGGCTGATTGTTTCTCTCGCTATCTCCTTCCTCGGGCAGGTGCGTGTACCCGGCGTAGTGGAAACCGGCACAGTGGTGCTGAAATTTGGTAGTTCCTCCCTGCAACTGGGCCAGGGCATTTTCCATAACGGGCACTGCGCCGCGACCGCGGAAATGACCATGGTGCGCGTCGATCAGGCCAGCGGCAAACCCGTTCCCATCGAGCCCGGGGTGCGTGAGAGGCTCACAAAACTTGGCGGACATGGTTAAAGCCAAAACAGGCCCGGTAATAGGCAGGATTGGCCTTGCGCCTGATCTTGCTGAGGGTATGATCGGGGTCCCTAGAGGATCAGACCGTTGACCAGACCTGTTAACATTCCGCGTTTTTATGTGACGTCGCCGTCGCCATGCCCCTATCTCAGCGGGCGCGAGGAGCGCAAGATATTCACACGCCTGTCCGGCGATGATCCGTCGGCGCTGCATGACACGCTTGCGGACATGGGATTCCGGCGAAGCCAGAATATCGCTTACCGGCCGGCGTGCACGGGCTGTAACGCCTGCATCTCGGCGCGGGTTCCGGTTTGGGATTTTGAGGCCGGAAAAAATCTGCGCCGCCTGCTAAAGCGCAACCAGGATTTGCGCTTCGGCTTTGGCGGCGCCACCGCCACCATCGAACAATATCATCTGCTGCGGCGTTATCTTCATGCCCGGCACGGCGATGGCGGAATGGCCGCCATGGATGCGTTTGACTATCAGATGATGGTGGAGGACAGCCCCATCACGACCTATCTGCTGGAATTGCGTAAACCGGCAGGCAGTGACGAAGGACGGCTTCTGGCGGCCTGCATTACCGACGTCGTCAATGACGGCCTGTCGATGGTCTATAGTTTCTATGACCCTGGCGAGGAGCAACGCAGCCTTGGCACCTACATGATTCTGCGCCACATTGATCTCGCGAGAGAAATGAACCTGTCCTATGTCTATCTCGGCTACTGGATCGAAGGCAGCCGCAAGATGCATTACAAATCCCGGTTCAGGCCGCTGGAACTGCTTGGCCCCAACGGCTGGCAGAATTATCAGGGGCCCCCCGACCCCGATTGAATGCGCCATTGCCCTGCCCCGCCAAGATCATGTAATTCTTGTAAAAATAGAGTGAAACCGCAAGGCGCGGCGGACCCGCACTTTGCCAGAGGGTATAAGCATATGATCGGGAAAAAAACCAGCCGGCGATCCTTTATCGCAGGCACCGCCGTTCTGGGCGCCGCCGCCGGTCTTGCCGCGCCCGCGATCGCGCAAGGCAAGCGGACGCTGAAAATGGTGACAACCTGGCCCAAAAACCTTCCCGGGCTGGGCATGGCGGCGGAAAATGTCGCCAAACGCATTAACGAGGCCACCGACGGACAGATTACGATAAGGGTCTATGCGGCCGGCGAACTGGTGGGCGCTTTCGATGTGTTTGACGCCGTCTCCAGCGGCAATGCCGACATGTATCATGGGGCGGAATATTACTGGCAGGGTAAAAGCGCCGCCTTCAATTTCTTCTCCGCCGTGCCCTTTGGCCTGACCAGCAACGAAATGAATGCCTGGATTTACTATGGCGGCGGTCAGGAACTGTGGGACGAGCTCAGCGCCAAATTCAATCTAAAACCCTTTTTGTGCGCCAATACAGGGGTGCAATGGGGCGGCTGGTTCAACAAGGAAATCAATAATATTGAGGATTTCAAGGGCCTGAAAATCCGGATGCCCGGTCTGGGCGGCGAGGTGCTGCGGCGTCTTGGCGCCTCGGTCGTTAGTATTCCGGGTGGCGAAATATACACCAGCCTGCAACAGGGCGTCATCGACGCCACCGAATGGGTCGGCCCCTGGAATGACATGATCTTCGGCTTTCACAAGATTGCCAAATATTATTATTGGCCCGGTTTCCACGAACCGGGTTCCGCGCTCGCGCTCAGCATCAACATGGATGTGTGGAACAGCCTGAGTAAAAGTCAGCAGGCGATCATACGCGACGCCTGCGCGGCGCAGAACGATGTCACCCTGGCCGAATTCAACGCCAATAACGCCACTGCGCTGGCGACGCTTCTGGAATCGCACAAAGTGGAGCTGCGCCGCTTCTCCGATGAGGTTTTGACAAAAATGGGCGCCGTTTCCGGAGAGGTGATGCGCGAAACGGCCAAGGCAGACGATATCACGCGGCGCACCTATGAAAGCTATCTGGCAAGCCGCAAGAATTCGATGCGCCTGTCTCAATACTCGGAAGAAGCATTCTGGCAGGCGCGCCGCTTGCCCTTCGTCTATGAATAGCGCCGCCATGCAGAAGGCGCTGCATTTTGCAAATTTCATCGATGCCCTGAACCGGCGCATTGGCGCATCTACCGCCTGGCTCGCAACACTGCTGGTCGTGGTGCAATTCATTGTGGTGCTGCTGCGCTATGTTTTCGGCATCGGCGCGCTGATGCTGCAGGAATCGCGGACCTATATGTTCAGCATCCTGTTCATGCTGGGGGCGGGCTATACGCTGCTGCAGGATGGGCATGTACGGGTGGATATTTTCTACCGCACCGCGAAGCCCTCCACCAAAGCCGTGGTGGACCTGCTGGGCAGCCTGTTTTTTCTTATTCCGGTTTGTGTGCTGATCCTGATCATCTCACGGCCCTATGTAGCCGCCTCCTGGGCGGTGCTGGAAGGGTCGAAGGAGACCAGCGGCATTCCCGGGATTTTTCTGCTTAAATCGCTCATCCCCCTGTTCGCCATTCTGCTCATCCTGCAGGGGGCCGCCAACGCCATTCGCGCATTTGCCACGCTAACCCGCAGCCAAGGCTGAGCGCATGGAAATTCGTGAAATCCTGGACGTATTGATGTTTGCCGTGTCCTGCCTGTTTTTAATGGCGGGCTTCCCGGTGGCGTTCACCCTGGGCGGATCGGCGCTGCTATTCGCCCTTCTGGGCTACGCCTTCGGCATATTCGATTTCTCCTTTGTCGGGTTTTTAATCCAGCGGATTTTCGGTGTGATGAGCAACGATGTGCTGCTGGCGGTGCCGCTGTTCGTCTATATGGGCGTCATGCTGGAGCGGTCGCTGGTGGCGGAAGACCTGCTCGAATCCATGGGCAAACTATTTGGCAGCCTGCGTGGTGGATTGGGCATTTCAGTTACCGTTGTAGGCGCTCTGCTGGCTGCCTCCACAGGCATTGTGGGGGCGACCGTCGTCACCATGGGGCTGCTGTCTCTGCCTACCATGTTAAAGCGCGGCTATGACCCGGCCCTGACAGCGGGAACCATTTGTGCGGCCGGGACATTGGGCCAGATCATTCCGCCCTCGATCGTGCTGGTGCTGCTGGGCGATGTGATATCAAGCGCCTATCAGGCGGCGCAGCTGGCCCACGGCGTCTATGCGCCGGAAACGGTTTCCGTTGGTGATCTTTTCGCCGGGGCGTTGCTGCCGGGGCTGATGCTGGTGGGGTTATATATTCTTTATCAGATTGGCATGGCGATTTTCCGTCCGGAAAGCTCGCCTGCCCTGCCTCCCGAAGATATAAAATTTGAAAATGGCGCTTCCAAATATCAGATGATTTTGCGTTCCCTGCTGCCGCCCGCCATTCTGATTATAGCCGTTCTGGGTTCGATACTCAGCGGTATCGCCACGCCCACGGAGGCGGCGGCGCTGGGCGCGGTAGGGTCCACCTTTCTGGCCGGCTGGCGCGCGGACAGAGACAACCCCAAGCCCATATATATTGCGGCAGGCGGGCTGCTGCTTATCCTGCTGCTTACACGGTTGACCGATTTGCGTTTCGGACGTGACGCACCATCGGTTACGGACATGCTGGCCAGTGCCGCCGCGCTGGCCGCCAGCGCCGCGATCGTATGGGGCCTTGGCGTTTGCCTGTTGCGCTGTTACCGCAATGGCACCCTGCAGAATGTTTCACGCTCCACCATGGAGATCAGCTCCATGGTGTTTGTGATTCTGATCGGCGCTGCCCTGTTCAGCCTGGTGTTCCGCGGCCTGGGCGGCGACGAAGCGGTGTCGGGCATCCTTTCGGGCATGCCAGGCGGAGCGCTGGGTGCAATGGTCCTGGTGATGGGGGTTATGTTCGCCCTTGGCTTCTTCCTCGACTTCATCGAGATCATCTTCATCGTCGTGCCGCTAGTGGCCCCCGTACTGCTGGGGATGGGCCTTAACCCGGTCTGGCTGGGGGTCATGATCGCGGTCAATCTGCAAACTTCATTTCTGACCCCTCCCTTTGGCTTTGCGCTGTTCTATCTGCGGGGCGTGGCGCCGCCAGAAATGACAACGCTGCATATCTACAAGGGCATCATCCCCTTTGTTCTCATTCAGCTTCTGGCGCTAGTTCTGCTGGCGCTGTTTCCCCCAATCGTCACCTGGCTTCCATCTTTTCTGAATTAACATTACGGATGAGGGCTTACGATGCTGCATAATATAAGGGATTTGTGGGCAAGGCTGGACAGCCCCACTCGCCACGCCATCACCCGCACCGCCATGTGGATCGTGCTGATTGTCGGTACGGTCTATACGATAAGCCGGTCAGACCTGATGCAGGATTACGCCGCCCTGGCAGTCAAAGTGGAGATGCCGGACAAAATTGTTTTTCCCAAAAGCAACAGCACTGTCACGCTGCCGGTCAGCCTCAAGTTGAAAAACAACACCCGCGATACGGTCGTACTGGAAGTTCCCTCGCCCTGTCATATCATCCGCTGGTACGTCACCGGCATGGAAGGCGAATTTATACAGGCCCCCGCAGAAGAAGCCTGTGCCCAGGTGGTGATGCGGGCAAACCTGCCCGCCGGACATTTTTCCGAGGATGAACTCACCATTCCGCTGGATGCACAGCGTTACCACGCGGGTCAACGCTACAAGCTGATGCTGAACTACTGGGGACAGGATGGGTCGCACGAATTTGAAATGGAAATGGAGTAAATATCTCAGCCAAATTTGTTATTGCGCGGGAAGCCGCGCGGGGGCAGACGGCCCGCCTGCGCCCGGCTGCCTGTCCAGTCAGACAATTCGCGTTCCGTCTGTCTGCGGCCGGACCGGTCCTGCCACACAAGGCCGTCGGCCAGGGTAAACATTTTGGCGTCGCTGAGCCCGCCATCCTTGTAGCGCTGCAGAATGACCCCCTTGCCGCGCGTCATCACCGGCGCCTCGTCCCGCGGGAAGATCAGAAGTTTGCGATTTTCACCTACAACAGCAATCGAATCCCCCACGGCCGGCGTGCAGACCAGCGCCTCGACGTCGCCCGACACATTTAGCACCTGCTTGCCGTTACGCGTCGCCGCGATGATTTCAGTTTCCTCAACGATAAAGCCATGCCCGTCACTCGACGCCACCAGCAGACTGCGTTCCGGGTCATGCGTCATGATCGTCACAATGTCATGGTCATTATCCAGATCAATCATCAGCCGCACCGGTTCGCCATGGCCGCGCCCGCCGGGCAGCTTGTCACAGCGTAACGTATAAAAACGGCCATTGGTCGCGAACAGGATCAGCCTGTCCGTGGATTGCGCCTGCAGCCAGAAGGCCGGCCCATCACCCTCTTTATATTTTAGATCGGGGTCCTCCGGCAGATGCCCCTTTAATTGCCGGATCCAGCCCTTCTGGGAACATACCACCGTCACGGGTTCCCGCTCTATCATCGCTTCCAGCGGGATTTCATCCAGCAATAGCGCGCCGCTAATGTCCGTTCGGCGTTTTCCTAACGTGGTCTTCGGCCCGAACTTCACACGCAACGCCTTTAGGTCGTCCGAAATGCGCGCCCATTGTTTCTCGTCAGACTTGATCAGCCCGGTCAGTTCCCTGCGCTCCTCCGTTAGCGATTTATGCTCGCGCCGCAGGGCCATCTCCTCCAGCTTGCGCAGGGCGCGCAGCCGCATATCGAGAATGGCCTCGGCCTGAATATCCGTCAGCTTGAAGGCCTGGATCAGTTTGGGTTTCGGTTCATCCTCGTTGCGGATGATGCGGATGATCTTGTCCAGATTGAGAAACGCGATGAGATAGCCATCCAGCACTTCCAGACGATGAACGATGCGCGACAGCCGGTATTGCGAACGCCGCACCAGCACTTCCTTGCGGTGCGCCAGGAAAGCGCGCAGCGCCTCGCGCAGGTTCATGACGCGCGGCACCTGATGCAGGTCCAGCACGTTCAGATTGAGCGGGATGCGCACCTCAAAATCACTGAGCTGAAACAGTTGCTGCATCAGCATTTCAGGCTCCACGGTGCGTACGCGCGGTTCCAGCACCACCCGTATGTCTTCCGCCGATTCATCGCGGATGTCGCCCAGCAGCGAAAGTTTGCGGTTGTTGATCAACTCCGCCACTTTCTCGATCAGTTTGCCTTTTTGCACCTGATAGGGGATTTCGGTGACGACGATCTGATAGCCGCTGCGCGGGGTTTTCTCCACCTCCCACTGGGCGCGCACGCGAAAGCCTCCCCTGCCGGTGGCGTAAGCGTCCAGAATGCTTTCACGCGGTTCGACAATGATCCCGCCGGTTGGGAAATCCGGCCCCTGAATGAATTCCACCAGCTTTTCGATGCCGGCATTCGGAAATTTGATCAAATGCACCATGGCGTCGCACAGTTCCGCCACATTGTGCGGCGGGATGCTGGTGGCCATGCCCACCGCAATGCCGGTGGCGCCATTGGCCAGCAGATTGGGAAACGCCGCAGGCAGCACCAGCGGTTCGCTCTCTTCCCCGTCATAGGTCTCGCGGAAATCGACGGCGTCTTCGTCGATGCCATCCAGCAGGGCCTGCGCCACTTCCGTCAGGCGGGTTTCGGTATAGCGCATGGCGGCCGCGTTATCGCCATCGACATTGCCGAAATTGCCCTGCCCGTCGATCAGCGGGTAGCGGATGGAAAAATCCTGTGCCAGACGCACCAGCGCATCATAGACCGACTGGTCCCCGTGTGGATGGTATTTGCCGATCACGTCGCCCACGACGCGCGCCGATTTCTTGAAACCCGACGCCGGATCGAGCCGTAATTGCCGCATGGCATAGAGCAGCCGCCGGTGCACCGGCTTCAGCCCGTCGCGCACATCCGGCAGCGCCCGGTGCATGATGGTGGACAGCGCATAGGCCAGATAGCGCTGCGCCAGCGCCTCGCCCAGGGGGGTATCGGTAATTTCTGATTCGGGTGTCAGCAGGTCGCTCATATTCGGCTTATAGCATCGCCCGGTTGCTTGTGCAGCCCTATCCGTTTATGCAACTTGGGCTGGCTTTTCCGGCCACGCACTTAAGGTGCCCCAATGCCCATCCGGCAACGCAAACTGCTTGGCTCGTTCCTTCTGCTGCTGTGGATGCTTGTCTACAGCATACTGGCCGTGAACGTCGCCGAGAACTGGCTGCCGGATTCGCAGATTGCGCGGCTGATCTTCTATCCGGTGGCGGGCGTACTCTGGGTGTTTCCTGTCAGGCCGCTGGTGTTCTGGATGCGCGGGTGAGCGTTTCACTCAAAACAGATCAGAATGTGTGCCAAGCCGCACCAGCATCAGAGTATCAGGAAGATATTCATATACCAGCAGGTAATCCGGTTCGACATGGCATTCCCAGTATCCATCCATGTCGCCGATCAACCTATGCGGCCTGTGGCGCGCCGACAGTGGCATATCATTCGCCAGAAGTTCGATAATCACTTGCAATCGGTCGAGCTTTTTGCGTCGTTTGCGGGCAAGCTTTAAGTCCCGTTTGAACTGGCGGGTGCGCTCAATCTCACGCATCGAGATCGCGCATCAGCTCCTCGACAGAGCGAAAACGCTTGGTTTGCCCTTCCCTGGCCTCCCGCATCGCCTTTTGCGTCTTTTTGTTGGGAATTTTCACATCGAAAGGCAAGCCTTTTTGTAAAGCGATCTGGCTGAAATATATCACAATCGCCTCGGACGTGGAAATGCCAAGCTTCGCAAGCACCGTTTCGGCGGCCGTCTTGAGAGCGGGCTGGATACGAGCGTGCACGGTGGCGGTCTTGGTGGTCATGGGACACCTCAAGTTTGTTATTCGAGAGACGACCCAATGTAGCACAAACGTTACACATAACCCAGAAAGTATTTTCTCAAGTTTTACTTATGGCGTGCAGAGCATGCACCCAATCACGCCGTAGCTAGATTTTGGCTTTGCCAAGATCAGCGAAGGCGGATGGTCGGAGTGGCCGGATTTGAACCGACGACCCCTTGTCCCCCAGACAAGTGCGCTACCAGGCTGCGCCACACTCCGATCTATCCTGGCGGGTCAGTACCAAGGCGGCGGACTATACTCCGCGCCCTCCGGTTCGGCAACCTTGCTGGCGGAATTCTAGCTGCCCGTCAGCAAATCCTTAATGGCCGTCAATTCAGCCAACAGTTTTTCCAGCTTCTTACGCTGAACGTGCAGGATTGAGGGAGCCTCCGGGGCCTCCGGGGCCTTTGCTGGCCGGACGGTGGCAGCTATGGCAGGGGCCTTGAGAAAGTCCGGCATAAAAATCGGCAGTGGCATTTCATCCGGGTCGGGCGCGGGGCTTTTCCGCCTGGCCACTCTGGGGGCACTGGCGGCGGGCGCATTCACGGCGTCCTGGGCATTGCCCGCCAGAGCGCCTGTAACAAAACGCACGCCCCTGTCTTTCAACACCTTTTGCACGCCTTTGATCGTATACCCATCGCTATACAGAAGGCTGCGGATACCCCGCAGAAGGCTGATGTCATCGGGCCGGTAATAGCGTCTGCCGCCCGCGCGCTTCAAAGGTTTGATCTGGATGAATTTGCTTTCCCAAAAACGCAGCACATGCTGTGGAACATCTAGCTCCTCGGCAACCTCACTGATTGTGCGGAAGGCGTCAGCAGATTTTTGCACGGTGATACTCAGTTCGCGGCCGGGCTGGTACCGCCAAGTTTGCCTGCAATCCGGTTGATCATGTCTTTCAACACATGCGACGGCCGGAAGACCAGCACACGGCGCGGCGCAATGGGAACTTCTTCGCCGGTTTTCGGGTTGCGCCCGACACGGCCCCCTTTATCGCGCACTGAAAAGGACCCAAAGGAAGAAATTTTAACCAGCTTGCCATTGACCAGTTCGTTACATACTTCGTCCAGTACAGCTTCGACGAGCTGAGCCGAATCACTGCGTGAAAGACCGACATCACGGTGTACGGCTTCGCTAAGCTGCGCGCGGGTAACTGTTCCCATCCTCTCCCCCTTCATCTGTTCCGCCTGGCCCTGCCGACGGTAAAATGAAAACACCCTGCGATCCGCCTCATCCCCAGCGCTCAATCTGGATAAACAATGAACGCCTTATCCACTCGCACGCCACAAGCGAGCCCAGTTCAACTGTTGAAACCCTCCAGGCAGGCAGTTCTGGAGTTTGAACCCCTGGAATCGTCACCTGGGTGCGGAGCATTGTGCGTGAATTAAAAGCTTTTTGTCAAATAGATAGCGGAAAATGCTTAAGTAGAAACAAATCTTCACCAGCGGACCAGCGCCGAACCCCAGGTAAAACCGCCGCCCATGCCTTCCATCAGCACAAGCTGACCCTTTTGGATGCGCCCATCAGCCACCGCGCAACTGAGCGCGAGCGGTATCGACGCCGCCGATGTATTGCCATGCAAGGCCACGGTCTGCACCACCCGCGAGGAGGGAATGCCCAGTTTCCTGGCGGTTGCGTCGATGATTCTCTGATTAGCCTGGTGCGGCACGATCCAGTCTATGTCGCTGGCCTGCAATCCTGTGGCCGCCAGCGCCTCGTTCACAGCCCCCGTCATATTGGTGACGGCGTGTTTGAAAACTTCCTTGCCATTCATGCGCAAATGCCCGGTAGTGCCTGTCGATGAGGGGCCGCCATCCACATAGAGCAGATCATGCTGGCGTCCATCGGCATACAGATGCGTGCTTAGAATGCCACGATCCTGCAGCGTTCCCTGCCCGGTTTGCGCCTTTAGCACGACCGCGCCCGCGCCATCGCCAAACAGCACACAGGTGCTGCGGTCCTGCCAGTCCAGAATGCGTGAAAAAGTTTCCGCGCCAATCACCAGGGCGCAGCGAAACTGTCCGGCTTTCAGAAAATTATCGGCAACCGCCAGCGCATAGACAAAACCCGAGCAGACCGCCTGGATATCAAACGCGGCCCCCCGGACGATACCCAGAGCCGCCTGAACTTTGGTGGCCGTGGCGGGAAAGGTCTGATCCGGTGTGGCCGTCGCCAGGATGATCAGATCCACCTCCGATATATCGGTGTCCGCATTGAGCAGCGCCCGGCGCGCGGCGGCCAGCGCCAGATGAGAGGTCATCTCGCCGTCCGCTGCAATGTGGCGTTCCCGGATACCTGAACGCTCGACGATCCATTCATCGCTGGTGTCCACCATGGACGCCAGTTCAGCATTGCCGAGGATGCGTTCGGGCAAATAGCCGCCAGCGCCGCAAATGACTGATCGGATGATGCTCATCTTGCGTTCGCCTCCGAGCCTGTGCTTTTTTGAACAGAATTTTCTGTTCTGTTTTTATCAGTTGGGCCGATGATCGCATCATATTTATTAAGATCAGCCGCAATTTGACCGGCCAGATTAGATCGCGCCATATCTATGCCCATGGAAATGGCGTGTGCAAAGCCGACGCCATCCGACCCTCCGTGACTTTTGATGACGAGACCATTAAGACCCAGAAAAACGCCGCCATTATGCACCCTGGGATCAAGTTTGTCGCGCAGAGACCGAAATGCGCTGCGCGCCAGAAAATAACCCAGCCTCGACAGCCATGAACTGCGCATGGCGCCGCCAAGCATCTGAAATATCAGCCTGGCGCTGCCCTCACCGGTTTTCAGGGCCACATTGCCGGTAAACCCATCGGTGACGGCCACATCCACCGTATCCGCGCCTAGATCGTCACCTTCCACAAAACCGATAAAATTCATGACCTCGTGAGGCAGGAGGCGCAGTTTACTGGCGGCGGTGCGGACATATTCATGGCCTTTCTGCTCCTCCTCGCCGACATTCAGCAGACCGACGCGCGGACACGCCAGATTCAATACCGACCGCGCAAAGGCGGACCCCATCAAAGCGAACTGCACCAGACTGTCTTCATCGCAGTCGAGATTGGCGCCCAGATCCAGCACCACTTTTTGATTTACCGGCCCTGGCCAGGTCGAGGCAATGGCGGGACGATAGATGCCCTCTATGGTGCGCAACTGCAGGACGGACATGGCCATCAGGGCGCCCGTATTACCGGCGGAAACAGCCACGACCGCCCCACCTTCCTTCACCAGGGCAATGGCCTTCCACATGCTGGTGCCGCGCCCCCTGCGGACAATCTGGCTGGGCTTGTCATCCGGCGCCACCACGTCGCTGGTATGACGAACCTCATGGCGCCCTGCCAGTGCGGGATGCCGGGCGATCAGGGGCAACAGGCGGCGCTCATCGCCAAACAGAACAAAATGCACGTGCTTTTGTCTTGCACAAACCATGGCCGCGCCCTCCAGAACCATCTCCGGGGCGCTATCCCCGCCCATGGCGTCCAGCGATATAACCAGATTTTCTGTCTCAGGCAGCGCCAATTTGCCGGTCTCTCTGATGTTTAACGCGACATCTAGGAAAATGAAGGAAATAGGACGCACTCGCTGCGCCGCCACGTCCTGAATAGCTAAATAAGCCATTAATTCCAAGCAAATCCATGCCGCGGCGGTAAATGAATGGATAGCCGCGGTCCCGCGGCCACTAGAGCGGCATGCAATCATCTGGAATCGTCCCGATCACCAGATGATTGCATAAAGCTGCTCTAACATATTAAAAATAGAGCAGCTTTATTCGATCAGATAGAACTGGATGGTTCTATCTGATCGCATGTTGCTCTAGACCATGCTCGGATCAGACGGAATCGCCCATGGCGATCTCGTCCGATCCGCAAAACATGGTCTATATGATAATTTAGAGCAATTTTACCTTTTTAGACTGAACCAGCTTATTCAGTCTAAAAAAGGATTGCTCTAGAGCCTGGCACGCGCTTGACAGCCTGCCCGGTCACGACTAGGTTGCGCCCCTTGCGGAGCGCTGTCTGGCGTTAACCGCGTGACATTTATTACCGAAGCAAGGCCCAAAATCATGGCAGTTCCAAAAAGAAAAACGACCCCCTCTAAACGTGGAATGCGCCGTTCACATGACGCCATTCCCCCTTCGGTCTATCAGGAGAGCAAGGATTCTGGAGAATTGGTGCGTCCGCACCATATTGATCTGAAATCGGGCAAATACCGTGGCCGCCAGGTTCTTCCCGAAAAGGAAGACTGATCGTTCGGCCCCGATTCAATCTTTCATTTTATTGCGTAACTGCGCCAGCACCTGAAACGGGTTGGCGCGTTTTTCATTCTCCGCATCGGTTCGTATCAGACCGGCCGGCAACACAGCCCCGGGCGCGCGCGGATAGGCCTCGATCCCCAGCGCCAAATATTCCAGCACCAGCGGGCCAAGATGAATAATGCGCCCCACATAGGGTTCCGGGGGGTCATCGGCCAGCGGATCGACTGTGACTTCCGGGCCGTCAGCACCCGCCTTTTCCAGCATGGCGGCGGGTAAAAAACGGGCGTCCACCGGCTCAGTCACTTTTGAATGCACGGGCGCGAGGGTTACGACGCACTGCTGCACGATATCTGCGCTGACCACGCCCTGTACTTTGGCGCCATGTTTGCGCCAGCGGGTAACTTTCAGCTCAGCCTGAAAATTATCTACTGAATCCACTTTAAGATAGACGGCCAGCGCCTTGCACGCAGCCGCATCCGCCCTGAAATTAATATGCGATGGTGTAGAGCCCAGGCTGTCGGCATTAATATCGATTTGTATAGGGATCGGCATTTCCACTGCGGCGCGCATGGCTTGGCTTCCGATCAATCAAACACTGGAGGGGCAGGGAAACTCAGCCTTCCGGCCAGCATATCCTCGCCCGTCTGATTCTCAAACCCCGCCGCAACCTGACGCATATAGGCGGCCATCCTGGCCAATATCTGCCCATCCGGCGTGGCCCCGCGATAGAGATTGCGTTCCAGCGCGCCGATCAACAGGGCGTCCCCGTCGCTTGCCTGCAGCCCGGTTTCATAGGCGGCCACCCGGCCATAGAACGCCTCGCTCATGGTGCGAATCCGCTTGCCCACGGTCAGATCCCCCACCCCCATTTCGCGCAAACTGCGATCCATATCCCCAAACATCACATCAAACAGCTGCTGC
>SHWM01000019.1 GCA_009693835.1 Alphaproteobacteria bacterium | reverse complement strand
TCGCCGGGCTGAAATTGCAGCATGTCATTGGCAAAGACGATGGGGGAATCGAGATTACGCAGGGCATTGCGCACCCCTTTCTTGATCGGGCCGGGTGTGATCCAGCCATAGCCAGCGGCAATCGGGCGGACCAGAAAATCATCCAGAAACTGATAAACCGCGAACAGGGGCCGGTTGACGGGTTGCCAGGGGTCCCAGACCGAAATTCCCTGCAATTCGGTTGCGGGCGGCGGCACATATTCCCTTGGCGCGGGTTCCCGCGGGGCTGGAATAAGACCTGCCTGCATGGGTTGAGGTTTCGCTGTTTCCTCGTCATATTTTCCGGGGCGGGCGGAATTAATCTGGCTTTGAAATCCCGGAAAGGCCAACACCGCCGATTGCGTAATGGCCTCGCGCAATTCGGGCGCGACACTGATTGAAGCGCTGACGATGGCCTCGGCCGCGTCCGGATTGCTGGCGATCGCCGCGTTCACGACATAGCTGAAGGTGGTGGCGGATTGCCGCCTGCTTTCATCGCGCATCCGCGCCGCCAGTAAAGGATCCCTGGTCGTGCCGCTCATGCGTTCGACACGGGCCTCATCCTGGCTGGCAATGGCGGAGGCGTTACGAAGGTCGCTCAGGACGGAGGCGGGGACCCGGGACGACGCCTGCACCTGCGCTGTGAAGACCGCAGATAGAAGCAGGATCGGCAGAAACCATGCCGCGCCAGTGTTTGCGCCCCCCAACCGGGCACGCCACCTGACGGCATTACCAGATGTCATTTTGCCCCGCACTTTCTGTCCAACCCTTCCGGTCTATTCCGGGTGGAAGATGGACGCTTCCATTTCCGCCTTTGCAATCTGATCCGCAGGCAGGCTTTTACGTAATTGCATCGCCAGTTGGGCGGCCTCGTTCATCCCCTGACTCGCTGCAATCAACGCCCATTTCAGGGCCGCACCCTCGTCCCTGGCGATGCCTTTACCTTCGGCAAGCCGGGGCGCCAGATTTCTGTGTGCCCCGGCATGGCCGCGTTCGGCCGCCTTACGGAACCACATGGCTGCGGTTTCTTCATTTTTCTGGACGCCGGCGCCATCCCGGTAAGCTTTCGCTAGGCTGTATTGGGCCTTCGCAAAGCCCTGTTCGGCCGCCATGGAAATATAATTGATGCCGGCGGCTTCGTCCCTGGCTGCGCCAAGCCCCTCCAGCAGCATTTTGCCAAGAGAATATTGCGAATTGGCGAATCCGGCCTTGGCAGTGATTTTCAGACTATCAATAGCGGCGGCATAATCCTGTTGGCTGCCCTCACCGGAAATCAGCGCCAGCGCCAGATTGTGCCGCGCCCGAAGATGGCCCTGATCGGCAGCCTTGCGCCACAGCAGTATCGCCTGCGCTACATCGCGGGGGACGCCGCGTCCTTCGTAATAAATCATCCCCAGATTATATTGCGCCCTCGCGTCTCCGGCCTCCGCAAGCGGATTCCATATGCCCATCGCGGCCTTGAAATCTCCCTGCTGATAGGCTGCATAGCCGCGGCCGAAGGCCTGATCTTCGTTGCTGCCGCATGCGGTGAGGCTGAGCCACAGGCTGGCCGCGAAAACAAGCGCGGCACGGCCGGAGCGGGAATTAATAGTCAGGTCATGGCGTGACGCTCGCATTTATTCCGGACCTTCCGCAGGCAGGGCATTGGTGCGCGCCCGAAGGGCCTCCAGCAAACCATTTATGCCATAGCGCTGCACCAGAGCCGCATATTCCTCGCGCTGCGTGATGGACATGCTCACACCGCCAACCGATATGTCAATGATCTGGGGCCTTTCATCAATCATACGCAGCCGCCAGTCAACACCGATTGGTTCCCGCCCGCCGCCGGAAATTCTGGAGGTGATGAGCGTATCCTTTTTCCCGGCTTCAATCGCGCTCAGAACCTCAAATTGCTCCCCCGAATAGCCGCCCAGCATGGACGCGTAATTACGCAGGACAAATTCGGAAAACAGGGCCAAATATTCTTCCTGCTGGTCTGGCGTCGCACTTTGCCAATAGCGTCCAAGAACAAGACGCCCAATGAAGGGCATCGAAAATCTGCTGCCCAGCATTTCGCGAAATATGGCCTCGCGCTGTTCAATGGAACCATTATTGGAACGCGGGACATAAATGGCCTGCGCGCCCAGATCGGAAATAAACTTTTTTGCCTGTTGCGTCTCAACGCGCGAGGCTATTTGCGCCTGTGCCTGCATGACCGCCGTCAGACCCAAAACCACCATCATCAGCGGCGCCGCCACGCATAGGCCGCGCAGTGCAGCTTTCAGCGGCGTCACTGTCCGTTTCCTACTTGGTGGACGCCACATAAGCCCCGTCCCAATCGGCGCCGGGCGGACTGGCCCGATATTCCGTAATGCGTTCCTCGTACAAATCGTACAGGGTCTGATTGGCGTGCCCGTTCGGGCGAAGTTTTCCAAGCCACTCACTGGCTTCGTCCCATCGCTGCGCGCGATAGGCGACCAGCATGCGGTCGTGGGCTCTTTTGAATGTCTGAAAGGATTCAGATGCGGACAGTTCACGGTTTCCTTCCAGGGAATAGATCCGGACGGCCTCGGTTTTGCCTTTCACGGCGATAAGGTCCAGCTCAATAAACGCAAATTCATCCTTGATCTTGCCATAGCTCGCTTCGCCAACCACCACATGCGCGCCATAATTTTTTGACTGCGACTCCAGCCGCGACGCCAGATTAACCGAATCTCCGAGAACGGAATAGTCGAAGCGCTGTTCAGACCCCATATTGCCGACGACGCAATCTCCGGTATTCAGGCCGATGCCAATCTTCAGCGGGTAAAACGGCCGGTTTTCCCGTTCGGCTTCGGCTTCCAGATCCTTATTCAGCACTTCAAGGTCTTCAAACATCTGCAGCGATGTCGTGCAGGCCTGGAAGGCATGGTTTGGCACATCCAGCGGCGCGTTCCAGAACGCCATGATGCAGTCACCCATATATTTATCGATGGTGCCGCCTTTCGCCAGAATGATGTCCGTCATTGGCGTCAGGAAACGGTTGATCAGTCTTGTCAGCCCCTGAGGATTTCCCTTGAACTGTTCCGAAATCGTGGTGAACCCGCGCACGTCGCAAAACAGGAAGGTCATTTCACGTGTCTCACCGCCAAGTTTCAGACGGCTCGGATCCCTGGCCAGTTGCTCGACCAGGGCGGGGGACAGATACTGGCTGAACGCCCCGCGCACTTGCGCTTTTTCGGCCTCGGTGCGCAGAAAATTGATCAGCGTGCCGGAAATGAACATCAGCCCCACAGTAATGGAGGGGCCAATGGGGTCGAGCAGCCATTGATAACCGGAATAGAGATACCAGGAGGCGCTGATGGCGAAGGCAATACCGCCCATGGCCACCAGCGCGCAGCTAATGGCGGAAACCTGGCGCAGCAGGAACAGAATGATCGTCCCGAAAGTTACCAGGAAGACGATCTCGGCACCCTCCGCCCAATCGGGCCGCGACAGGAAACGCCCGAGCAAAATCTGCTCCAGCAACTGGATATGCACCTCAACGCCCGCAGCGGCAGGGTTAAGTGGCGTTGCCCGCAAGTCTTTCAGCCCGGCGGCGCTTGGGCCGACGAACAGAATGCTTCCGGCGACGCGGGAAGGGTCAAATTTATCGCCAAACAATTGCCAGGCGGGAATTCGCCGTGACGGCACGTCCTCGGTATAATGCACCCATGCCTGGCCAGAACTGGTGGTGGGAACCTCAATGCGTCCGACCTTGATGGCGGTGATGCCGGTCTTTTCACCAAACGATTCCGCCATATTGGCGCCGGAGGATTTTACGATAAAGGTGGACGCCCCTTGGATGATCCGCAATGCCTCCATCACCAGCGTGGGATACAGCGTGTCGCCCTTGCGCACCAGCAGCGGTACGCGGCGCACCACATTGTCCCGTTCGGTGATAAAATTGAAACTGCCGTTGCCAGAGGAGGCTTTTTCAATGATAGACAGATTGGTGACCGCCCCATTGAACAGGGGTATGAACTGGCGCGGATCATCACCGGCATAGGAAAAGCCTGATTTACGCACCGGCTCAAACTTGTTGGCGGCTTCCGTCAGCGTGAAGCCGGTGACCACATTGGCCTGGCGCATGACATCAGCCAGTATCTCGTCATGGTCGGGTAGCTTGCCAAGCGTTTGCGAAACCTGTTTTAACTGCGGACTGTTGCCAAGCTGGGCCAGAAACTGCTCAGGCGAGGTGCGGTCGGGTTCGGCGAACACCACGTCGAAAACCACCGCATAGGCCCCGGCATTCGCGGCGCGGGCGACCAGATCGGCGATCAGCGTTCTGGGCCAGGGCCATTGCCCCAACCGGTTCAGGCTTTCATCATCCACATCGATGATCTTGACCCCCACACCTGCGACGGTTGCAGGGTCAATATATTCGCGGGGCTTTATACGTTGATACAGATCGAAGGTCTGGTTACGCAGGTTGGTGATAATAAAAAACGGGTCATAGTAATTCAGCGCAAAAGCAAACAGCAGGACAAATGCAGGAAATATATTCTGGATTTGCCGCGAAATAGTACGCCTCAGCATGAAATTGTTTTCCGTGAATAAATCATGATCGGGTCATCCGCTAAAGGGAGCAGCCTGTCCGAAACAGGTTAACTTTCATCTAACCATATATAATATCACACAATATTTGGATTTATATTGTATTGTGCCATTTGCTTCCCAAATGAAAGGAGTGAACCCAGGAACGATATCGGGTGTTGAAAATAATGCTGCATTTCATTGTTGAATTCTGGCGCTACTGGGTGATGCTGTTTCATCCGCTGCCTTATGGCGACCCTTATCTGGCCTGGGGGCGCTGGCCGTGCTGTATTTTCCCGTTCGGAGATTTATACAATCCATTTTTTAAGGTCCCGGTGCGTTGTCGCTCCGCCGTCCGGTATATTCAAGCAGATCGCTCATTTGACGTATTCTACTTTTTTTCCGTTAACCAATATTTAATATACCAAATAAAACCCACAACATATAAAACAACTGCATGTTAATATTGATTTTATTATTTTCTAAACTTATAATGGGCCAATCATATTAATTGGAAGATAGTAGTCATGGATAACAAGAACACCCTTATTGACATGACGGTCGAGATTGTCTCCGCCTATGTTGGCAACAATGAAATAACCGCGGCAGAGCTGCCTAGCCTGATTCAACAGGTCTATGTTTCACTTGCGGACGCCTCCCAGCGCGGGGTGGTCAGTGACAATGAACCTTTGAAGCCCGCCATTGCGGTCAAGCGTTCCGTGTCCAACGACTATATTGTCTGTCTGGAAGACGGAAAGAAATTCAAATCGCTGAAGCGCCATTTGCGCGCGCATTATGATATGAGCCCCGATGAATATCGAGCTAAATGGGGTTTGCCGAAGGATTATCCCATGGTGGCGCCCAATTATGCGCAGGCGCGCTCCACGCTGGCCAAACAGATGGGGCTGGGGCAAAAAAGCCGGCGCAAAAAATCAGGCCGAACGCCAGCCCTATAATTTCATGATACGGCACCAGTCGGCGCGTTTTTTTCCGTCATACTGGACCGCATAACCGGCGTCCACCAGCGCCTGGGCAATATCGCGTCCCGTATCCCCGGTCACCCGCGCCAGTACGCGCCCGCCATATTTATCCTGGCCAATATCGTTTAGCCAGATCAAGGGTTCCGCCTGCCCGCCGCCGAAAAGAATAGACTGTACATAGGCGCGCGCGCCCTGCGCCATTTCCCTTTCCCGGCTGCAGCGCGCAGAAAGCTCCGGCGTGTCGATATGTGCAAGGCGGACATTTATCCGCACTTCCTGGTCCAGCCAGATGCGGGCGCGCACCGCCAGCGTGTCGCCGTCAATCACCCGTTCGACAATGGCTTGAACCGGCCCCTGCAGGCGGCCGGCGGCTGCGGCTGCATGCACTGCCTGCGTGATGTGGGCCGCGTAGCAAAACAGGCACACGGTCAGCCAACGGTTGATCCTTAAATTCCTGCTGCGGCGAGCTGTGTTCTCAAAAGGGATCATAGAAGGAATTACCCGCAATAATTGAGGAAAAAGTTAAACTCGTTATTCGTGTGTACCCTCATCGTGGCTAGGCAATCAAGCATTAAATAGGCTAATGGTCAAGAGAGATAGGATTATTAGCCCACTATTATATTTCCCGCACCCAATGAACCGCTGGGGTTACCCGCCCCAGCAGGCGTATAGGATTGTCAACCATATACATTGGCCTATAAACTACAAATTCAGTAAATCCGGCATTGACGAATCGGAGATGGCCGAATACAAAAGTGCATGACTGACGAATACATATACAGAATCAGGTCCAGGATTGCTGAGATCGAGCGTGAATTACAGCGTATCCAAGCACTGGAAGACGAATTAGAGGAGCTTCGCGTTGCCGAGCGTGTTCTAGGTCGTTTTGGGAGCATTAGCGAGGTTGCTATAAACGACCGTAAACAACCGCGCAAACAATCTATCGGCGATCAGATAGTACAGGTTTTGGGGTTTTATGGCCCTCTGAGGGCTGGCGCTATCACCCAAAAATTGGACGAGATTCGTGGCAGTGAAACGCGAAAATTGACAGTAAACGTTACACTTTCGCGGCTCAAAGCAACCAAGCGCATTGATTACGATGGCAAGCGTTGGTTTGTCATTGAAGGCGACGAAGCACCAGCCGTGCAACCGGCTGGTGCTTCTAGCGGCAGGGGTGACACCTTGCCAATCGAGAGGCTTAGATTAATCCCTAAGCCTTAACCCCGTGACCCGCGGACCAAAAAAGAAGGAGACAGCGTGATGTCGCACATCACCCGGGCAGCATCGGTAAGCCGCTGATAAGGCGGCTATTCCAATACCTGCCCCTTCCAGAAGGGTAAGAGCATCGCCGTAGTTCGGGTCCACACCGGCTGCGGCGATGTACTTTCATACTAACATCAGCAAGGCTTGATTGGAATCTCCAATTTTCGCTTGGGCGAAACTATTTTGCGGCGAGTTTTTGGCAATTCTTGGGCCGTTGTATTGGCATCGCTCCTAACGCAACAGCCTCTAGGCGGGCGCGGCGCCGGGCGGGTCTTTCAGCTCATCCCAGATTTTGGCAAAGCCCAGATGGGTGTCGGCAAACAGTTCGATCACTCTGGGATCAAAATGTTCGCGGGGATCCAGCCGGTCATCCCCGTTCAGAATGATATCCATCGCCTTCTCATGACTGAAACCGGCTTTGTAGGGGCGTTCCGAACGGAGCGCGTCATAAATGTCGGCCACCTGCACGATACGCGCAGAAACCGGAATGTCAGCGCCTCCCAGTCCGTTGGGATAGCCCGTGCCGGCCCATTTTTCGTGATGGCTCAGGGCGATTTCTGCGGCCAGTTGCAGGCGCGGCGAGTCGCATAAAATCTGATGGCCATAGGTGGTGTGCCGGTCCATTTCCGCGCGCTCGAGATCGTCCAGGCGGCCTTTTTTCTTCAGTACGGCCTGATCCACGCTCATTTTGCCGACGTCATGCAACTGGGCGCTATAGTGAATTTCGTCACAAAATTCCTTTGGCATCCCTAAATGCTGCGCAATGAAAAAGCTGTATTCATTGGTGCGGACAATATGGTTGCCGGTGCCTTCGTCATGAATTTCCGCCGCCCGCGCCAGCAGGCCGACGGACAGCAGAAATGCCTCTTCGGTTTGTTCCTGCAAGGCGCCAATATGCGAACGTTGATCGGCCAGTTGCCTGTTGCGGTTCTGTAGCACTTTGTTTTTGTGGCGGATCTGATCCATCATGTCGGTGCGTTCGATGCTGGTGCCCACCACGCGCGCGACCGGGCCGACAATGGCCGCCATATGCGGATCGAAGGGAATTATTGTTCCGCCGGGTCCCAGCCGGTTGATGAGCTGCGCCACGCCAATAATGTGATTGGTGTAATTCTTCAGCGGGAAGCACAGCATGGTGATGGATTTATAATTTTTTGCTTCGTAGGCGGGATTGAAGGAATAGGGTTTGGCGGCGTCAATATGGTAGACATCATCGATAATCACGGTCTCGCCGGTGCCGCCGACATAACCCGAGATGGTTTTATTGCTGACCGGCACTTCAAAATCGGACGCATTGACCCGTATGCGATCATTCTGCGCGTTGACAGCCTGCAGATACGCGCCGCTGCGTTTGCGCCGGACGATGAAGATCGTTCCGGCTTCCGCACCGGTCAGCATCCGGGATTTACGCAAGACGCGGGACAGCAGCTGCGTCAGGGACTGCCGCGGCTGCTGCTCCACGAATTCAAGAAACTCTTGCGCCAGATTGTGCTGATAATCCATTTTATGAGGCCATTACGAAATAATTCCACCCCGATATATGGCATGGGACTATTTATGATAAGTAAAATATATGGCTATAAAAACTATATTTATAATGTCAGATAAACAATTGGTAAAGATGATGGCCCGCGTTTTCTGAAATGCAAGTACTATATTCTTCATGAATCGATAGATGCATTCATCAAAATGCCGGGCAATAATATTGTTGTGGCCGCTAATTAGTGAAAATCCAATAGTCGGCTGCGCGGGCGGCGGGGCCTCAAAAGCAACCAATAAGGGACCAGTGGAATGCGCGACAGGATAGCCTTTATTTTCTATGTGTTTTTGATAGGTTTTGTTTCAATTCCTGTGTCCGCCATATCCGCCGGGGCAAAAGAGATGAATCGCGCTGTCATGGCGACTGGCGCCGTGACCAGCGGTTATTATTTGCTGGGCAGCGGAATTTGCGCCGAGGTGAATGAGGCGGCCGGTCCCGCCGGATTGCATTGCGCGGTTGAAACGAGCAAGGGCACCGTTGCCAATCTTCAGGCTCTGTGGGCCGGGACCGTTGATCTGGCGCTCGCCCAGTCGGACTGGCAGTACCACGCCTTTGCCGGAACTGTCGGCCAGTTTTCGGGTGATAAGGCGATCAAGGACATGCGGGCGTTGATGTCGCTCGGCGGTTCGCCGCTGGTGCTGCTGGCGCGCGCCGATGGGGGTATCAAGACTTTGGAGGATCTGGCTGGCAAACAGCTTGATATAGGCAAGAAAGGGACCGGCCGCCGGGCGGCGATGGACGATTTACTGGTGGCCATGGGCTGGGATCTGGGGAAATTCAAACTGGCGTCGGAATTACCGGAAGCAGACGCTATCAAGGATCTGTGCGGCGGCAAACTGGACGCCCTGGTGCTGGCGGGCGTTACGCCGGACAAAAATGTGACGTTGGCCATGCGCACCTGCCCGCTGAAAATCGTGCCCATTGACGGGACGGACGCCGGGAAGCTGATAAAAGCCAAACTCTATTATTCCGCCGTGGCGATACCCAAAGGCGCCTATCCAGGCCTTAAGACGGATGTTTTCAGCGTTGGCCTGCGCGTCATCCTGCTGGCGTCGGGCAAGGTGTCGGATGAAAACGGATACGCCATCGTCAAAGCCGTGGCAGGCAACCTGGAAGCGGTGCGCAAACTGCATCCCAGCTTCGCCAGCATTAACCGCGCGGGAATGGCCAAGGCCGGCATCGCCGTGCCGCTGCAGAATGGGGCGGCGAAATTCTACCGCGAAGCAAAATAGGGTGAAACCAGACTATTAGAGCAACATGCGGTCAGAAGCTTCACCCCCCTCCCCTATCCCCTCCCCTTGATGGGGAGGGGAAGAGAACTCCGAAACCCTGAGCTAAAGGCCCCTCCCCTTGATGGGGAGGGGTTGGGGCGGGGTGAGAAATTGATACTGAATGATGCAATCAACCTGGATAGCAGTCCAGAGCAACGTGCGGTCAGATGGAACCAGAAGGTTCTATCTTAAAAGGAATTGCTCCAGGGCTGGTTTCTTTTTATTGTGAATTCAGCGCTGCTTATTTGGTGGATTCCTGTTTGATGAACGCCAGCACATTCGCGAGATCCGAGTCCTTTTTTAGACCGGCAAAGGCCATCTTGTTCTTGGGGACAAATCCTTTCGGGTCGCGCAGATATTTTTCCAGCGTCGCCTCGTCCCACGCAATGCCGGCCGATTTCATCGCGTCGGAATAGTTGAAGCCTTCCTGCGTGCCTGATTTGCGTCCAATCACGCCATGCAGATTGGGGCCGATCTTGTTGCCTTCCGCCGCCACAATGGAATGACAGGCCTGGCATTTCTTGAACACCTTCGCGCCCGCTGCGGCATTACCCGGATCCAGCGCCAGGGCGTGGCCCGCAAACGCGCCAGAAAATACCACTGCCAGCGCGCGCGCGCGAATTTTGCTAACTTTCATAGGATGCTCCTGCCTGGGTTGGGTAGACTGGGCCGGACGGCCAGAGAGACGAAACGGGTAACGCCGCGTGATTTACAACCATCACGGATCAGGCGCAAGCCTGCCGGCAGATCCGGTCAAAAATGCGGCGCTGGGGGTAAAGCCTATGCTAAAATGCGCCGTTATTCGAGCGTGAGGGCCAAATTAAATGGATTTGTCTGAATTGATGCCCAGCCTGCCCAAGGAGCGGCTGAAAAAAATGTTGCGGGCCGGGCGTCAGGTACTGGAATGCCAAAGGCTGCTGAACAAAACCGGGGCGAACGTCGTGGGCCAGATTCTGGCGCACCAGGACACTTTTTATCAGTGGAATCACTATCCCAAAGGGGATGTGTATGACCGGGAAACCTTCGGCCAATATTATTACCACGCCCATCGCGGCACAGAAGGCGAGCACGGGCATTTCCATACTTTCATGCGGGCGGGCGGCATTGCGGAGGGGGTTGTTCCCGCGCCCTATCAGGGGGACTGGCAGCGCCCGATGGGCAAGGAGGCGATTGCGCACATCATTGCTATCTCCATGGACCCGCAGGGGGTTCCCACGGCCCTGTTCGGCGTTAACCGCTGGGTCACCGGAGAAACTTTTTACCGGTCCCGGGATGTGATCCGCATGATCGATCATTTCAGGATCGACCACACCTTTCCCTGTCTGGCCTCCAATATGTGGATGGGGGCCATGCTGCAGCTATTCTATCCGCAGATCTGTGTGCTGCTGTACCAGCGCGACGCCGCCATTGAACTGCGCCAGAAGGAATATCCCGGCGCCGACATATACGAGGACCGTCAGCTGGAGATCACTTCCTACCTGCCCATATCGGTTGAAGGTCAACTGGCGGCCATGGATAAAGTGCTGGCCTGAGCCGCAAGACCGGTTATTCTGGAATGTAATGTCAACGGGCAGGGTCTATGTTTAATAATATATCCCCAAATTTTATGCGCAATCCGCTGGGGATCATCGCGTTGTTCATCGTAATGATCTATGCGATGGCGGGCCTGGTGACAACCAGTGAGGCACTCTCACCTGATGAGCGTTTCATTCTTGTAATATTTTTGGCTGCATTTCCCTTAATCGTTTTGGTGGCATTCTATCTGTTGGTTACACGGCACTCCGAAAAGCTGTATGCTCCAGGGGATTTTAAGGATGAGGAGAATTATTTGCGGGCGCATGGGAAGGCTAGTGGCGACCCTATCGTCAAAGTTAAACCTGATGACGAAACAAAACGTGTCCACGACGTCGCCATTTCTGTTTCCACTACGCCTGAAGTCGAAATTAGACCTGTCCGGCCGACTACAAGAAGAATTACGGAATGGATTAAGCAGGCTGAAAGGAATAATCACCCGCTAGCTATTGGCTGGCTCCATCGGCAAGGCATTCAGATGTCCCCAACTACATTTGCACTCATAGAACCTGACGAAAAGCTCATGAAAATGATTAAGGATTTAAATATTCCGGAGGATGGCGGATGAAAACCAAAGAGAAGCTTCAGGTCGAAGAGATAGAGCAGGTACCTCCAGATCAGCTGTCTAGTTTGATTTCAAGCTATTGGCGCGACGGTGCAGTCAAGATCGAAATTGTTCGCGGCAATGAAACGGAAGGGCTGCATTTGCGCGTTTTTTTCCCATGGCAGTCTGCCTTGCCATTGGCATAACTGAAACACAGGATTAACCGAAATGCCCGTATTACCAAATTCTCTCGAAGCCCGTGATGTGGCCAGTGTGTTGCACCCCTATACCAATATGGCGGGTTTTCCGCAGACCGGGCCATTCCTCGTCGACCGGGGCGAAGGGATTTACGTGTTCGATCATGAAGGCAATGGCTATATCGAAGGCATGGCGGGCCTGTGGTGCACTTCGCTGGGTTTTAACGAACAGGAACTGATCGGCGCAGCCACGGCGCAATTACAGAAGCTGCCTTTCTATCATGTGTTTGGCGGCAAGGGGCATGAAGGCGCCATAATGCTGGCCGAAAAGCTGAAGGCCATGATGCCGTTCAAGGCCGGCAAGGTATCGTTCTGCGGTTCCGGGTCCGAGGCCAATGACACGCAACTCAAGCTGGTCTGGTATTATAACAATGTCATGGGGCGTCCGAAAAAGAAAAAGATCATCAGCCGCATCAAGGCCTATCATGGCGTGACGGTTGCGACCGCCAGCCTGACCGGCCTGCCGCATTTGCATGCCGACTGGGACCTACCGATGGCCAATGTTCTGCATACGGATTGCCCGCATTATTACCGCTTCGCAAAGGACGGCGAATCCGAGGGTGAATTCACCACCCGCCTTGCCGGAAATCTGGATGAAATGATCCAGCGCGAAGGGCCGGACACGATAGCCGCCTTTATTGCCGAGCCGCTGATGGGGGCGGCCGGCGTTCTGGTGCCGCCCGCTGATTATTTCAAAAAAATCCAGGCTGTGCTGGATAAATACGACATCCTGTTCATCGATGATGAAGTGATCACCGGCTTTGCCCGCACCGGCAACATGTTCGGCGCGGAAACTTTTGGCATCCGGCCCAGCAGCATGTCGCTGGCCAAGGCGCTGTCGTCCGCCTATGTGCCGATCGGCGCGGTCATCCTGCCGGAATTCATGGATGAGGCGATTGCCGAGGGCAGCCGCCGCAACGGCAATTTCGGGCATGGCTATACCTATACCGGGCATCCGCTGGGCTGTGCGGTGGCGCTGAAGACGCTCGAACTCTATGAACGCATGGATATTGTGAACCGGGTGCGCGGGATCATGCCACTGTTCCAGAAGCGGCTGAAGAAACTGGGCGATCACCCGCTGGTGGGCGAAACCAGGGGGGTTGGCCTGATTGGCGCGCTGGAGCTGGTGGCCGACAAGGCCACGAAGCGCGCCTTCAAGCCCGCGCAGGGCATTGGCCTGATGGGCCAGAAATGGGCGCAGGCCAACGGGCTGATCGTGCGCGCCATCGGCGATACGCTGGCCTTGTGCCCGCCGCTGATCATCACCGGGGAAGAAATTGATCTGATGTTCGACCGGCTGGAACGCGGGCTGAACGAAACCGAAGGCCAGATCGCGCGCGAGGGATTGCGCGCCGCATAAAACCATAATCCACAAAACTCAGCAGGGAGAAAGACAGATGAAAACACTGAAAATTGGCAACACCACGGTTGACACGGTGCTGGAATGGTCGGGCAACCTTTTTGATGTCGGGGCCTTCTGGCCGGGCCGCTCATGGGACGCGGTAGAGGCGGAACGCGACTGGATGGAGCCGCATTTTATTGCGCCAAAAGACAAGAGCAAGCCTGGCGTTTTAGCCGCCAGCATCCATACTTATGTGATCCGCACCCCCAGGCACACCATTCTGGTCGACACCTGCAACGGCAATCACAAGACGCGCAAAACCATCCCGCCGTTCAATAATCTGAATACGGATTATATGGAAAAAATGGCGGCGCTTGGCGTAAAACCCGAAGAGGTGGATTATGTCATGTGCACCCATCTGCATCTGGATCATGTCGGCTGGAACACCAAACTGGAAAATGGCCGCTGGGTGCCCACGTTCCCCAAGGCGCGTTATATTTTCGCCAAGACGGAATATGACCATTGGTTCGCCAATATGAACGGGCATGCGATGGACGGGTCGTTCGAGGACAGCGTATTGCCGGTGGTGGAGGCGGGCCGCGCCGATCTGGTGGAAAATGATTTCGCCATCGATGATTCGATCTGGCTTGAACCCGCACCGGGCCATACGCCTGGATCGGTGTGCATCAATCTGGTCAGCGGCGGCGGCAGCGCGCTGTTCACCGGCGATTGTTTTCATCATCCGATCCAGATCGCCAATCCCGACTGGAGCACGCAATTCTGCTCCGATCTGGCTGGTTCGGCTACTGCGCGCCGCAAGATCATCGACAAGATCTGCGATACGGACACCTATATTCTTGCGGCGCATTTCATGGATCCGACGGCCGGCCGCATCGTGCGCAACAAGGACCGCTGGAAACTGAAAATATAACAATAACGGAACGGGGGCCGGGAAATGGCAATGAAAACGCTTAATATCGGTAAGGTGACAGTAGACCGGATTCAGGAATGGGCAGGGCCGATCTTCCACGTTCCCGACGCATTTTCCGGCAGCTCGTGGGAGGCCGTCGAGACCCAGCGCGACTGGCTGGAGCCGCATTTTCTGGCGCCGAAGGGCCAGGGCGCGCCCGGGTCGCTAGACGGCAGCTTGCACACCTATCTGATCCGCACGCCGCATTTCAATATTCTGGTGGACACCTGTGTTGGCAATGACCGTCACCGCGCCGCCATCCCGGCATGGAATATGATGAATACGGATTATCTTGCGAAGATCGCGGCCTTTGGAATCCGGCCCGAAGACGTCAATTATGTGATGTGCACGCATCTGCATTTTGATCATGTGGGCTGGAACACCAAACTTGAAAATGGCCGCTGGGTGCCGACCTTCCCGAAGGCGCGCTATATTTTTCACAAGACGGAATATGATTACTGGAAGGACCATCAGGATCATTTCGCGATGGATAATTCCTTCGCCGACAGCATTCTGCCGATCATCGAGGCCGACCGCGCCGATCTGGTGAAGGGCGACTTCGCCATCGACGACACGATCTGGCTGGAGCCCAGCCCCGGTCATTCGCCCGGTCATGTGTGCATCAATCTCAAACATGGCAAGGACAGCGCCCTGTTCACGGGCGATGCGTTCCACCATCCGATCCAGGTGGCCTATCCCGAATGGGGCATATTTGCCGATACGGACCTGTCTGGTTCCTCGGTGTCGCGCCGCAAGATTCTCGACCGGCTGTGTGAAACCGACACCACCATGCTGGCGGCGCATTTCATGGACCCCACCGCCGCCCGTGTGATACGCAATAAAGACCGGTGGAAACTAAAGGTATAATACGTGACAAGTCGTAGCCGCCCTGAACGCAAATATATCTATACAAATATGACCACCGACAGCAGCCGCTGGGACGGATTCAAGCCGCGCGATGGCGACGTCATTATCTCGACGCCGCCGAAATGCGGCACCACCTGCATACAGATGATCTGTGCCTTGCTGATCTTTTAAAAAACAAAATTTGAGCGCAAGCTTAGCGATTACACCCCATGGCTGGACGTGGCTATAAAACCGGTCGAGGAGGTCCTGACCACCTATGAGGCGCAGAGCCACTGGCGTTTTATCAAGACCCATACGCCACTGGATGGCATTCCCTATTTCGAAAATGTCACCTATCTGTTCGTGGCGCGCGATCCGCGTGACGCGTTCGTTTCCATGGGAAACCATCGCAAGAATATGCGACCAGAGGCGATAGCCAAACTGATTAATAGCGCACAGCAGCGCAATGTCCCCGTTCAGCCGCCGCCGCCGCCAGATGTGCGAGAGCTGTTTCGCGAGTGGATCACCACCAGCGGCATTCCAGAGGATGGCGCGCCCACGGAGTTTAATGTGCTGCACCATGCGGACACGTTCTGGCAATTCCGGGATTTACCGAATATCCACCTGTTTCATTACAACGATATGAAGGCCGATCTGGATGGCCAGATGCGCCGCATTTCCGCGGCACTGGGTATTCCGGTAAACGAGGCCATCTGGCCGCAACTGGCGGCGGCGGGCTTTGCCGAAATGAAAAGCAACGCCGAAACACTGGCCCCGACAATTGGCGCTGGTGATGAGTGGCAGGCCAAGTCCAGTTTCTTTAACAGCGGTAAAACCGGGCAATGGCGCGATGTGCTGGGGGACGGGGAACTGGCGCTGTATCGTGAGGCCATGACTACGCGGCTGGAGCCGGAACTTGCCCGGTGGCTGGAACAGGGATGGGGTAACCATCACGCCTGACACATGGGACGGCAGCATCTACGCCGACGCTGCTGTTCCCATCATGCAAAAAATTACATGATTGGGCGCATCGGCTCATCACACAGACCGTTAGCGGGCGGATAGAAACCGGTGCAGATCAAGAGCTGCACGCACGCGCAGCACGGCTTTATCAGGCGGCCATAATTTCTTCTGCGCTTGTTAATGAGATCAGCCCAGCGCCGCCTCACTGACCGGGTCGCCCTTGATCCGGCTGTGCCACATCACACGGGGCTGCGTCATATCCCAGGGCGTGGCACGGTGCAGCAGGCAGCGGTTATCCCATATCACCGCATCTCCCGCCCTCCAGTCATGATGATAGGTGCGCGGCGGCTGGCACGCAAAATCAACGAGGTCCTGCAGGAACTGCTCAGATTCTTCTGGCTCCATGCCTGGAATATTATGGGCGTGACGGCCAATCAGCAGGGATTTGCGTCCGGTTTCGGGATGCGTCTTGACCAGCGGGCGCAGCGGCACCGGGCCATCATGAAACCCGTATCCATTATATTCCTTGTCGCTGCTGGGCGACAGCCCGGCTTTGGCCTGGCTGTAATGCAGCGAGTGATGCGCGGTGAGATTGTTCACCCGCTCGCGCATCGGGTCGTCTAGCGCGTCGTAGGCGGCGCGCATATCCGCCCACCCGGTGTGGCCGCCGAGGCTGGGCACCACTTCCGCGCTGAACACGGCGCCCTTGGCCTGCAGGGGCATATAGGTGCTGTCGGCGTGCCAGCCCATATTGCCCTTCAGCACCTTCAGCACGTCATCATTGTCTTCCTCGCGGCGCAATTTCCCGCTGCGTTTGATATTGCTGAGCTCCGCCATATCAAATTCCATGTCTCCAAACCGTTTGGCGAAGGCGATCTGGTCCTCGCGGCCAAGAAATTGATCTGGAAAGATAAGCAGCGCATATTCGATCCAGGCGGCATGCAGGTCCCGCCAGGTGGCGTCATCCAGCTCGGTCAGCCGCACGCCCTTCACTACGGCGCCAAATGTGGCGTCAACAGGTTCAATGTCGAGCGATCGGGTCATTCGGGGCCTCCTTACATTCCGGGGCGCGATAGGGCGCTTTCCCGCCAAGTGTGTCGAACAACCGCTTTCCGGTCAAGCCGGCCGTTGTGTGATTTCCTGGCGCCGGGGGATTTATTCACGCGGTTGCGGCCCGCCTCCGGGCCAGCCAGACGACCACCCCCGCGGTAACGAACATCATGGTCCCGTAGATGGCGGGCGTCAGCAGCAGGCCCGGCTGCTTCAGAAGGGTGCCGGCGATCAGATAGGCCGTGGTCACATTCTGAACCCCGGTCTCGATCACCACGGTCATGGTGCGCATGGTGTCCAGCCGCGCCAGACGGCATGCAAAGTACCCCGCACTGCTGGCGGTAATCAGCAACAGCATGACGGCGGTAAAGGCCAGTTGCAGATCGATAATTTCCAGTCCAGAACCAATCATCACGCTGGCGATGAGGATGAAGCCAAACACGATCATCGCCAGAATCCGGAAATAGCCTTCGACACGCAGCGCGAAATCCGGCAGAAAACGTTTGATCGCCATGCCGGTGAAAAGCGGCAGCAGGATATAGCGGCCAAGGCGCGAGACCGTGTCCAGAAAACCAAGCTGAACGGAGGCGTCCATGCCGGCAAAATGCGTCAGTCCGAACCCAACGACCAGGGGAATGGTGAAGACGGTCACAATGCTGCTGATGGCGGTCAGTGAAACCGCCAGCGCCACATCGCCGCGCCCGGCATACACCACGGCATTTGATGTCACCCCGCCCGGACAGGCCGATAATATCACCAGCCCGCCCGCGATCATCGGCGGAAAATGAAATACCGTCAGGATACTGAAGGCGGACAGCGGCAGCAAAAAGGCATGGCCCAATATGCCCACAATGGCGGGCCGCGGCGTGCGCAGAACGCGGGTAAAGTCCGCGCCCGTCAGCGAAAGCCCCAGGCCGAACATCACCATGATCAGGACAATAGGCAGGACGATTTGTGTCCCGATTTCCAATGGCGTCATCTGCGCCCCCCGGCTGAATTGCCAAATTGATCCATTCGCGGCAGACTGTGCTACGGTAACACAAGACGATATGGAGAATGAACATGCAAGTTAAACCATACACGGCCCTGCAATTTGGAGAAATCAATGTGGACCGCTGCGTGGAGAGCGAAGGCGATTTTTTCCCGCCGGCAAAATTTTTCCCAATGTCCACGCCAGAAAGGATCGACGCGGAGCGCGACTGGATGGAGCCGCATTATATTCTGCCGAAATCCCAGGGCGGCCGCCTTCAGGCGGGCGTGTTCGCCTATGTTATCCGCACCGCGCGGCACACTATTCTGGTGGATACCTGCGTCGGCAATGACAAAACGCGCAGCTTTTCACCGGCCTGGCATATGAAGCAGACGGCCTGGCTGTCCGATCTTGCCGCGATGGGGGTGGTGCCGGAAAAGGTTGACTATGTCATGTGCACCCATCTGCATGTGGATCATGTCGGCTGGAACACGCGGCTGGAAAATGGCCGCTGGGTGCCGACCTTTCCCAACGCGCGATACATTTTCGCCAGGACGGAATATGATCACTGGATGCAGGAGCAGGAATTTGCGGGCCTTGACGGCTGCTTTGCCGATAGTGTCTTGCCGGTGGTTGAGGCAGGCAGGGCGGATCTGGTAAAAACCGATTTTGCCATTGATGATTCGATATGGCTTGAGCCCAGCCCCGGGCATACGCCGGGCCATATCTGCATTAATCTGAAGGGTGGCGGCAAGAGCGCGCTTTTTACCGGGGACAGTTTTCACCATCCGCTGCAGGTGGCCTATCCTGAATGGTCAAGCCAGTTTTGTACGGACAAGGTGCAATCCGCTGCGACGCGGCGCAAGATTGTGGACCGGCTATGTGATACGGATACCTATATGCTTGCCGCGCATTTCTCAGGCGCCAATGCGGGCAGGGTGCGCCGCAAGGGCGACAGATGGAAACTGGTGGTGTAACTGGAGACGGCAATGCAGCTTACGATTAATGGAAAAGTCCAGGATGTCGATGTCGAGGAGAATATGCCCCTGTTGTGGGTGCTCCGCGATACGCTTAATCTGACCGGCACCAAATTCGGCTGCGGGGTTTCGGCCTGCGGCGCCTGCACGGTGCTGGTTGATGGCGTGGCCGTGCGCTCCTGTTCTACGCCTGCCAGTGCGGCCATTGGCGCCAACATTACCACCATCGAAGCCCAGATGATGCCGGACACGCTGCAAAGCAGGGTGCAGGCGGCCTGGATTGCGCATCAGGTGCCGCAATGCGGCTATTGCCAGTCCGGCCAGATCATGGCGGCAGTGTCACTGCTTTCGCAAAATCAGTCGCCTACCGACGATGATATTGATGTGGCCATGAGCAATATATGCCGTTGCGGCACCTATGGGCGGATACGCGCCGCCATTCATTCACTGTCCAGGGCATAGGAGTCTGCACATGGTGAAACTTACGCGGCGCAAATTGATGGTCAGCGCGGGTCTTGCAGGCGGCGGCATTTTGCTGGGTTATGCGATGGCGCCATTTTCAACAGTGGACCGCGCGCGCAAACTTGCTGCGGGTGATGGCGCGCTGCTGGTGACCTGGGTAAGAATCACGCCGGATAACCGTGTCACAGTGATCGTCCCGCATTCCGAAATGGGCCAGGGGGTGCATACCGCCATGCCGATGATGCTGGCCGAAGAACTGGACGCCGATTGGGCGCTGGTCAGCATGGAACAGGCGCCCGCCGATATGGCCTTTGCCAATGGCGCGCTTGCCAAGGGGTATCTGGGTGCCGCCGACCCGTCCATTCCAAAATTTCTTAATGGTCTGACGGATTTTGCGTTCCGCAAGGCAGCGGAATTCAATAATTTGCAGATCACCGGCGGCAGCACGGCGGTCCGGTTCACTGGCGTGGTGGGAATGCGCCGGGCGGGTGCGGCGGCGCGCTGGATGCTGGTGCAGGCGGCGGCGAAAGAGTGGGGCGTCCCCGCGCAGGAGATCACGGCGGCGGATAGCAAACTGTCGCATGCCGCCAGCGGGCGCAATGCCGCCTATGGTGAAATGGCGTCAAAGGCGGTTGATTTCGATCCGCCGGCCAACGTGCCGCTGAAAGACCCGAAAGCGTACAAGATTGTCGGCAAACCTGTTGCGCGTTTCGACATTCCAGCCAAGGTCAACGGGTCGGCCATTTACGGGGTGGATGTGCGCCTGCCCGGCATGATGTTTGCCTCCATCAAGGCCAGTCCGGTGTTCGGCGGCAAACTGAAAAACTTTGACGCCAAGGCTATTTCCGCGATGCGTGGCATTAAATCCGTTCACAGAGTAGGAGAGGATGCGGTAGCCGTTATCGCCGATAACAGCTGGCGGGTGCAGCAGGCCCTGAACACTTTGCCCATTGAGTGGGACGACGGGGCCAATGCAGCGCATAGCTCGGCCACGATTCTGGCGGGCATGCAGGCGGCGATTGAAAAGGGGAAATTCGAAAGCGACTATAATTTTGGCAATGCCGAGGCTGCGGCAAAATCTGCGGCGAAGGTTGTGGAGGCGAGCTATGCGGTGCCCCATCTCGCGCATGCGACAATGGAGCCAATGAACTGCACGGCGCATTTCAACGGTGGCCGGCTGGAAGTCTGGGGCGGTTTTCAGGATGGGCTGGGCGCGCGGGCGCGCGCGGCCGATGTGTCGGGCCTGCCGATTGAAGACGTGACCCTGCATCACACCGCCATGGGCGGCGGATTTGGCCGGCGCGGATTGACGATGGACTATCTCGATAAGGCCGTTCTGCTGGCGAAGCAGGTTGATTATCCGGTCAATCTGATCTGGTCGCGCGAAGAAGACATGACCCAGGACAGTTACCGTAACGCCTCGGTGGCGAGGATGCGCGGCGGCCTGGACGCCGCTGGCCGCCCGGTGTCGTGGCAACAGGATTATACCGAAAGGCGCGACCCGGAAGATGCGACGTGGATTCCCTACGCTATTGCCGACCGGCGGGCGCGGGTGGTCAGCGGCACTGATCCGATTCCGTTTGGCCCCTGGCGCAGCGTCGCCCATTCTCAGCACGGCTTTTTCATTGAATCCTTCACGGATGAACTGGCGCATGCAGCCGGGCGCGATCCGTTTGAATTCCGCCGCGATTTATTGCATGACGCACCAGCGCATAAAGCCGTGCTGGAGGCGGCCGCGCAAATGTCGGGCTGGGGAACGCCTGCCCCGCTTGGCCGCGCGCGCGGCATCGCCATCCGCGAATCATTCGGCACCATTGTCGCCCAGGTGGCGGAGGTGTCCGTCGACAGTGATGGCCAGGCGCATGTGCACAAGGTCTGGTGCGCGGCTGATCCGGGCGAGGTGATCAATCCTGATACTTTCGCGGGGCAAATGGAAGGCGGCATCATCTATGGCCTGACGGCGGCGCTGTATGGGGAAATCAGCATTGATAAAGGCCGGGTGGTGGAACAGAATTTCCCCGATTATCCAATGGTCCGGCAGGCGGACGCGCCGGTGATCGAAGTCCGGATCATGCCCTCTGGCCGGCCCACCGGCGGCGCGGGCGAGCCAGGCACACCGCCGATTGCGGCGGCGGTCGCTAATGCCGTGTTCAGCCTGACCCGGCAGCGCGCGCGCTCCCTGCCGTTGCGCAAGCACGATCTGCGCGGAGGTGTTGAACAGGCGAAAGCGTGATGGACTGCTATGCAACCGGATTGCATTATTCAGTGTCAATTTGTCACCCCGCCCCAGCCCCTCCCCATCACCAGGCTACGCCAAAGCTTCGCTTGGCGAGAGGGGGGGGCTTTTAGCTCGGAATTTCAGGGGTCTCTTCCCCTCCCCCTTATGGGGAGGTAAATGGTGCTACCTGATCGGATAAGAGTTTAACGCCTCGGCGTCTTGTTCCAGGTCCGGGCAAAATCTTCAGTGGTGTTGACTTTGGGCATGGGCGTGGCCGGTACGGGCACATTGAGGAATTCGCAAAGCGGACCCCAGCCCTCGGCCAGATCATAGACCAGCAGGCGATCCGCAGGGATGGTCCGTATAACTTCTGCGTTATGGCGTTCATAAACGGCCACCGCATGGTCGCGGTCGTCCAGATTGCCGCCAAAGGTTTTCTGGAGAACAAGATCATGCCCGATGTGATAGCGGCCGGGCTTCATCTGGCGCGGCATCAGTTTGAAAATGGTGCTGCTGGCGCTGTCGAACCAGGCGTTTGCGTCTCGCACGCTCAGGATCACCTTTGCCAGCGGATAGCGCGCCGCCAGTTCGGCATAATAAGCGCAGCCGGGCCAGTCCACCGTCGCATGATAGCCCTCAAACATCTCTTCCCAGTCTGCCGGTTTGCCCTCGCCGATCGCCTGCCAGTGCGCTGCGAGAGACGGGTTTTTGACGACCTCAATCATGTGATAACAGGGCCCAAAGCCCAATTGTTCCAGCGCGCCTTTAAGGGACAGGGTGCCGGTGCGCCCGAATCCGGCGCCAATAATGGAAAGCGCCATGGCGCCGCCTCGCGAATGGATGGTCCTAATGCATACTATCGTATTTTGAGACGCTTTCCACCGTGAAGGCCAGAATGCGGCTGATATGCGCGAAAGGCCTGCCTGATTCCGTGCGCCATTTGTTAAAGGCCGCTTGCACCGCCGCCAAGTCCCGTTGCGACGTGGGTTTTTTTGTCACCACCCCTTCGTGGATCAGGGCGGTGCAGACGTCCGGCGTCAGAATAAAGCTGTCCTTTCCCATCTCCCGCAGCGCGATCTGCGCCGTGTTGCCCGACAGGCGGCTGGCCTGTTTACCCAGCAGGGATAGCAGCCCAACCAGATCGTCATCCGGCCATCCTGCAAAAAACTTTGCGGCGCTGCCATGCTGCTGCGCCAGTCTGGTCAGGAACACAGCGTTTTCGCGGACGGCCGCAATTTTGGCGATATTACGGATGATGCGGGTGTCCTTCGCCATCGCCTCGATGTCTTCATCTGAGAGGAAGGCGCACCGCTTCGGATTAAAGCCGGAAAAAACCTCTTCGTGCCCGGGCCATTTATTATCGACGACAGACCAGTTGAAACCGGCCTGAAATATTTTTTTGGACATGGCCGACAGCCAGCGGTCATCGGGGATTTTGGCGAGCGCCGCAGGAGATTTAACCTCGGGCATCAAACTTTCGAGCGCCGCCGCGCCGCCCTTGCGTTTGGCGGCCGAAGCGTGAAGCTGTTTGAATGTGCGCATATTGGAATCTTTCCCTGCCCGTGCCAGAATTGACGCTTGGAGACCGGCTATCCCGGAGTACAACCCGGGAGGCCTAATTATACGGGAAATTTCAATGAACAAAAACCCTGTGCGGCCGTTTAGCCAATTTGTGAATGTGCAGGAAGGCTGGATTGATCGCCGCATCTTTCATGACCCCGAAATTTACGAGGCGGAACTGGAACAGATTTTTGCGCGCTGCTGGCTCTTCGTTTCCCATGAATCCCAGATATCCCGGCCGGGGGATTTTCTCACCACCTATATGGGCGAGGACGCGGTCATTGTGTCGCGGCGCAGGGATGGCGGCATTGGCGTGTTTCTCAATAGCTGTCCGCATCGCGGCAACCGGGTATGCTTTGCTGATGCGGGCAATACGCGGCAATTCATTTGCAACTATCACGGCTGGTCGTTCGGCAATGACGGCAGCCTTCTCGGCATGCATGAAGAATATGTCTACAAGGCCGATCCCGGATTCGACAAATCGATACACGGCCTTGTCAATGCGCGGGTGGAGACCTGGAAGGGGCTGGTGTTCGCCACTTTTGCGGCGGATGCGCCCACGCTGGAAGAATATCTGGGCGCGTTTGCCTGGTATCTGGACATGGTGCTGGACACCGATGAAGGCGGCACGGAATTCGTTCCGGGGGGCGTGCGCAATGTTCTGAACTGCAACTGGAAAATTCCGGCTGAAAATTTTCACGGCGATGCGTATCACGTGGGCTGGACCCATATGGGCGGGTCCATCGCCTTCGGCGGCAAGCCGTTCTCCAGTGACCATAATGCTTCTTTCCAGGCCACGGCGCAGGGGCATGGCTGGGAATCCGGTTATGATGGCAGCAATCTGATGGGCGTGGGCAGTCAGGCAATTGCGGAGTATGTGACGCGGCTGCGGCCGGCCGTCGAACGCCGCCTCGGGCCGGAGCGGGCCAGAATGATTGGTTCCGTTTCCTCGGTCACCATGTTTCCCAATTTCTCGTTTTTACCCGGCGTCAACGCATTCCGGGTGTGGCAGCCCAAAGGGCCGGACAAAACTGAAATATGGTCCTGGGCGCTGGTCAATAAAACGGCGCCGGAACAGGTCAAGCAGGACATACGCCGTTTCGCCATGCTCTCTTTTTCACCCTCCGGGATGCTGGAAATGGATGATGGCGAAAACTGGGAAAACGTTACTCGCGCCAACCGGGGGGTGGTGACGCGCCGTCAGAAACTGTTCTACGGCATGAACCGGCAGGCGGCCGAAGGGCCGTCCAGTTTTCCTGGCAGGGTGCGCCAAGGCCAGATGGGCGACAATAACCAGCTCTCTATGTATCAGCGCTGGGCCGATCTCATGGACGCGAAAGGCTGGGTTGATGTGCCTGACCGCGATGCGCAAAAGGCGGCGGAGTAAATCCTGTGGGAATGCCTGGGATGGAGCTTCTGCATGAGGTGGAACAGTTTTTATACCGCGAGGCGCGCCTGCTGGACGCCGAGCAGTTCGAGGCGTGGCTGGAACTGCTGACGGAGGATATTCATTACTGGATGCCGGCCATTCAGAACCGCTATCGCCGCGATAAAAATCCGGGCTATACGCCAAACACCATGGCCCTGTTCGATGAGGATATGAAAAGCCTGAGGCTGCGCATCAAGCGGTTTAACACCGGGGTCGCGTGGCCCGAAGACCCGCCCACGCGCCACTGTCATGTTATCACGAATATCGAGGTGGAGATGACCAGCAATCCTGATGAATATCGTGTCTATTCCGCCTTTGTAAATCACCGCAGCCGCAACGAGCAGGACGAAGACACAATGATGGGACGGCGCGAGGATGTGCTGCGCCGTGTGGACGGCGTGCTGAAACTTGCGCGGCGCAAGATCGTTACGACGCAAAGCACGATAATGGCGAAAAATCTCAGTGCGTTTCTTTAAATCGCGTTGAAGGCCATCGCCGTGAACATTTCTGTTTTAATGAACCCCTGGCCCCATTCGGCATCGAGATCGGCAAAGGGGTTGGATGCCCCCCAGGCTTCGGCGGTCGTGCCGGCGGCCTTTGCCGCCATCACCTTTTTTTGCACCCCTACCAGCATGCCGTGGAACTTTTGGAGGTCCGCTTTGCTTCCCAGGGGGCCATGACCGGGAATGATTTTGGTCTTGTCATTGGATATGGCCAAAGCGGTTTCCACCGCCTTGACGATGCCGTTAAATTTACCGCCAGAGCTGAGATCGAAAAACGGGAACATCCCACTCACGAAATCGTCCCCCATGTGCAGGACATTGGCCTCCGGCCAGTAAATAATCGAATCGCCATCCGTGTGGCCGGGCGCCATATGAAAGATTTTCGCCGTCTGGCCATTCAGATACAGGCTGGCCTTGTCCGAATAGGTGATGACCGGCAGTGCGGCGGCGGGCGCGGGCGGAACGGTCATCTTGAAGGCGGCGATGTCCTGCCCCTTGGCCATGCGGGCGCGCACATTTTCATGGGCAAGGATGACCGCGCCAGACCGGTTGAAATTTTCATTTCCGCCAGTATGGTCGCTGTGCCAGTGGGTATTGATGACATACCGGACAGGCTTATCCGATATGGCTTTGACCGCGGCCATGATTTTTTCTGATAAGGGGGCATACTGATCATCGATCAGATAGACGCCATCGGCGCCTGCCGAAACGCCAATATTGCCGCCAGACCCCATCAGCAGATACAGCGTATCGCTGAGTTTCGTGGTGGTGATTTCAACCTTGGAAAAATCCTGCTGTTGCGCCATGGCAGACATTGGCATGGCCACGCCTGCGGCTACTCCAAGCGCCAGAACGATCCTGGTGAAGCGCATGTCCATATCCCCCTTATTGCCGGCGTGACGCCATCATTGGGTGCGCCCTTCAGGGAAGCCTAAACAAGGGGGCAGGTCAGTTCAAGCTGTAAAGGCAGGGTTGCGCGACAGACAGGCCTGCGCATGGGCGAGGGTCTCGTCGACCGTTCCGCCTGCGTCAATGCGGGCCCAGTCAATCCGGCCCGTATCATATTCCAGTTGCCTGCGCACAATGGCCGCATCCGCGTCCGAAGGGTCGCCGCGCCGCGCGGACGCGCGGGCCGGCAAAATCTCGGGCGGCGCGTCCAGCCACACCCCTTGAAACGGCACGCCTAATTCACTCGCCACGCTTTCTATCGCCGCGCGTTCTTCGTCGCGGGCGTAAACCGCATCAGCGATCACGCACTGTCCTGCGCAAAGGGCCAACCGGGCGCGCTGCATGATACTGGCATATACCTGTGCGCTGCTTTCGGGCGTATAGGCGGCGCCGGGCAATGGCGTTAATGGCGCCACGCCGGCAAGCTGTTTGCGAATTTCATCGCTGCGCAAAATCAACGCGCCGGGTGCGGCGCCGAGTGCGGGCGCCAGGGCCCTTGCCAGAACCGATTTTCCGCTTCCCGAAAACCCGCTCACAGCCAGAAGGCGCGGCGGCGATGGATGCAGAAATTGATGCGCCAGCGAGAAAAAAATTCTGGCCTCGGTGATCAATTGCACATTATCCGGCTGTGATAGCGACGTACGCGCCATGACGAAGGCGCGAACCCCCGCCCGGGAGGACAGAAATAGCGGCAACAGGGATAGACCTTCGATGCAGGTGAGCGCATCGCTGGACGAAAGATGTGCGAGATATTCGTTGAGGCAGTGATTGGCAAGCGGCCCAAGGCCGCACCGCCACAGATCCATCAGCAGAAACGCCAGATCGTACAGCACGTCTATTTTGGCGATGGCGTCGTTGAACTCGATGCAGTCAAAGGGTGTGGGTTCGCCGTCAAGGCAGAATATATTTCCCAGATGCAGATCGCCGTGACAGTGGCGCACCCATCCAGCCGCCCTACGCTGTTCCAGCAGCGGCGCAAGACGGTCCAGTGCGGCAAGGCTCGCATCGAGCAGCGCGCAAATATCGCGGGAGGAGAAGATAGTGTCCGCAAAATTCCGGTACTCGGTGTCGTTGCTTATTAATGAACGGCGGAAACTTTCGGCGCCGCCGGCTTCCGGTTCGGGCGCAAGTGTCGCATGAAATATGGCGATGTTGCAGGCCAGCCGCGCGATCAGATCAGGGGTCAGCCCGCCATGCACGGCCATATGATCGAGCAGCGCATCCCTGTCAAAGCGTTGCATTTTGACCGCCCATTCCACCGCCCTGCCGGGGCCGCCAAGCGCCAGTGAGCCGTCTGCCGCTTCTGTGACCGCAACAACACCAAGATATATCGAGGGCGCGGTGCGACGGTTCAACGCCAATTCGCGCAGGCAGTCCGTCTGGCGGTATTCGCGTGTCGAAAAATCCAGAAAATTGAGTTTGACGGGTTTTTTAATTTTATAGGCGAAGCCGCCGGCGAGAAACACCAGCGATATGGATGTGTCGATGACCTGTACCGCATCTGTCACGCCGCAAGCACCGGGCGTGGCCAGAAATGCGGCAACCCTGCGCCATCCGGCTGTCTCATCAGTCATGAAAGGCGGGGTTTTTTTCAAATCCGGCCGGATCCTGATGAATGATCACCTCGGCGCCGGGGAATGCCTCTTTCACCTTTGCCTCAACCGCGTCGGCGATCTGATGCGCAGCCTGCAGGCTCATGTCAGGCCGCATTTCCAGATGCAGCTGAATGAACGGGGTAGTGCCCGCCACGCGCGAGCGCACGTCATGAATGGAGAGCACATCTTTATGCGACAGGGCGATCTCCCGCACTCTCGTGCGTTCGTCGTCCGGCATTTCCCGGTCCATGATCTGGTCATAGGCCGTACGGAATATCTGCACCGCGCTATAGCCAATCCAGCCTGCGATGGCGAGGGCGATCAGGGGATCGGCCAGCGGAAAACCCGCTTGCGTACTGAGAAAAAGACCGGAGATAACGCCCAGATTCAGCACGACGTCACTGGCGTAATGCAGCGCGTCGGCGCTCACGGCTATGGAACCGCTGACACGGCTGACATAACGCTGGAAAGTCACCAGGGCGATTGTGAGAATGAGGGCGAAGAGCGTCACCGCGACGCCAACAGCGGTTTGTACCACCGGATGCGGATCAATCAGGCGTTGGATCGATTCAAAAGTCAGAAATACCGCTGACCCGCCGATAAAGGCGGCCTGGCCAAGGCCCGCCAGCGCTTCCGCCTTGCCATGCCCGAAGCGGTGCTCCTCATCCGCAGGCTGAAGCGAATGACGCACCGCCAGCAGGTTCAGCAGCGAGGCGGCCCCATCCAATATGGAATCAACCAATGTCGCCAGCATCACCGCCGCACCAGTGAGGTATAGCGCGCCTATTTTAGCAGCAATCAGGATAGCGGCAATACTCACCGAAGCGTAGGTCGCGAGACGCATCAGCCGGGCCGCCCGCTTGGGCGCCGTGTGTAACGTAGAATCGGATTGCAATAAACTCATGAATGCTCACTGGTGGCATTTTATCATTTGGGGTAGCCGCCCGTTTAAATGGAATCGCCTTGCGATCCAATAAAGCGGATATAGCTACTCCGGCACATTAGAACATTGAGCAATTTAACCCTTTAATATTGAAGCAACCGGTTCAATCCTAAAAGGAACGGCCCTAGGGGTAAAGCAATCCGCTTGTCCAGGGGCCATCCGGGGCCTCGCGCGTGAATAAAAACCGGTCGTGCAGACGGAAATGGCGGTCGCGCCAGAATTCCATTCCGATGGGAACCACACGGATGCCCGACCAGAATTCCGGCCGCGGCACGGTGTCAGGAAAGCGGGCGGCGAATTCATTCACCCGGCGTTCAAGAAGTTCCCGTGATTCAAGGGGCTGTGACTGATAGGACGCCCAGGCCCCAATCTGCGCCTGACGCGGGCGTGTGGCGAAATATGCATCCGCCTCGACGTCGCCGACCAGCGACGCTTCGCCCATGATCCGCACCTGCCGGTTCAGGCTTTTCCAGTGAAAACACAAAGAGACCCAGCGGTTTTCCTGTATCTGCACCGCCTTGGCGCTGCCCATATTGGTGTAAAAAACAAACCCCCGGCATTCGGGCGGCGCATCCGCCCCATCAAGCCCGTTCAGCAGCACGATGCGCAGATCAGGCCACCCATCATCGCCCGCCGTCGCCAGGGACATGGCGTTGGCGGCCGTCTCCCTGGCGCCTGCTTCGGCGAACCAGCTTCCGAACAGCCCAAAAGGATCGGAAAGGTCAATGGGACCCGCATTGGGATCGCCGGGGGAATTAAAATTGCTGGTGGTTGCGGACATGTTCCTTAACCTTTTGCTAATGCGGGTTGATCTAGTTTTACACGGCCCCGCCATATTTTACCGCCATATTTTTGCCTCTCTTGGCGGTCATGCTTAAATCCGATGCGGCGATATGCGCTTGCTGGAATGCGATCAGGATTTTTATGTTGGAAAATTGCATTCCACATTACATATAGGGTGAATGGATGGCTAGGCCATGTTCGGATCAAATGGAAGCGCCCCGGGCGGTTCCGCCTGGCCCCTAAGACATGGTCTATTTAATAATTGCCCTGGCGGGCCCGCGCTCCTGGCGGCTGTACTGAATTATGACGAGGGTAAAATGAACCGGATATTTACTGCGTTGCTGGCTGGTGCAATGGTGATCTCTCTGGCGGCCTGTGATAGCGAGGCTGGGCAAAAGCAGCAGGTCGGAACATTGTTGGGGGCCGTGGGCGGTGCGCTGGCCGGTTCGGCCATAGGCGATGGCAAGGGCCAGATGGCGGCAATCGCCGTGGGCACCCTGCTGGGCGCCGGCATTGGGCAGGAAGTAGGCAAATCGCTCGACAAGGCGGACCGGCTGGCCATGCAGCAGACCATGAGCGGCACGCTGGAGCGTTCTCCCTCTGGCCAGAGTAGCGCGTGGCATAATCCGGATTCCGGCAATTCCGGCACTTATACGCCGCAACCGGCCTATCAGACGGCGTCCAACCAAACCTGCCGCGAGTTTCAGCAGACCATTACCGTGGGCGGCAAACAGGAAAGCGGTTATGGCACCGCCTGCCGCCAGCCGGATGGCAGCTGGCAAATTCAGAATTAACGGGGCTATTCTCCTGAACTATATGCTGCGCCGCGGGTTTGGCGGCGTTACGTCAAAACCTGTGCGGGTGCGCCATGCGTGATCCCTATGAAGTACTGGGTGTCCCCAAAACCGCCACGGCGGCGGAGATCAAGTCTGTCTTCCGTAAACAGGCCAAGCAGTGCCACCCCGACACGCATCCGGGGGACGCCAAAAAAGCCGCAAAATTCCGGGATATTTCAGCCGCGCATGAAATTCTCTCGGACAAGGAAAAACGCGCCCAGTATGACCGCGGGGAGATCAACGCGGATGGCACGCAAAAGGCCCAGCAGCGCGCCTATACCCATGCGGGCCAGCGCGCGGGCGGCGCGCCGTTCGGTTTTGACACCGGCGGCAATGATGATTTTCTGTCCGAATTTTTTGGCGGATTGCGGGGCGCGGGCCGCCGTCAGACGCGGGTGCGGGGTGAAGATGTGCGCTATCGCCTGAACATGGCCTTCATTGACGCTGCAAGGGGCGGCAAGGAGCGGGTCACGCTGTCCAATGGCAAGACGCTGGATGTCGCCATCCCGGCCGGTGTGCAGGAGGGCCAGCAGATAAGGCTGCGCCGGCAGGGCGAACCGGGCCTGGGCGGTGGCCCCGCCGGGGATGTGCTGATTGAGATCAGTATCCTGCCGCATCCGCATTTCCAGCGGGAGGGCGATGATATTCATCTGACCCTGCCGGTGAGCCTGCAGGAAGCCGTTCTGGGGGCAAAAATCGCGGTGCCGACCATTGACGGCCCCGTGACCATGACGGTGCGCAAGGGTTCCAATAGCGGCGATAAATTACGCCTGGCCGGGAAGGGCGTCGTTAAATCCGCGGCCAAGGGGAAGGCGGCGGAGCGCGGTGATCAGATTGTCACGCTGCAGGTGCGCGTTCCCGACAAACCGGACGCGGCGCTGGCGGCCTTCATTGAAAAATGGACGCCAGAACACATATATGATCCGCGCGCCAGGCTGAAAATCTAGCCCGCCAGAATCGGGCGCGTCGCCCCTAACACTCTCTTAACCATACTGAAACCCTTATCTTCTTGCTGTTCCGCGCTGAATAAGCTAGAGCACGGCCCAGCCGCCCCGCACGGATGGCAGGCAAATCCAGGAAACTTCATGCGCATACGTAATATCGCCATTATCGCCCATGTCGATCATGGCAAGACCACACTGGTTGACCGGCTGCTGCAGCAGAGCGGTTCTTTTCGCGCCAATCAGAAAGTGGCGGAACGGGCCATGGATTCCAGTGATCTGGAGCGTGAACGCGGGATCACCATTCTGGCCAAATGCACCAGCGTGCTTTGGAAAGGCACGCGCATCAATATCATCGACACGCCCGGACATGCGGATTTTGGCGGCGAGGTCGAGCGTATTCTGTCCATGGTGGATGGCGTGCTGCTGCTGGTGGACGCCGCCGAAGGCCCCATGCCGCAAACCAAATTCGTCACCTCCAAGGCCTTGGCGCTAGGGCTGCGGCCGATTGTATTGATCAATAAGATCGACCGGCCCGATGCCCGTCAGGATGCGGTTCTGAACGAAATATTTGATCTGTTCAGCGTGCTCGACGCCACCGAGGAACAGCTTGATTTCCCGTATCTGTTCGCCTCCGCCAAACAGGGCTGGGCCAGCGCCAAACCGGAACGCCCGCAAGGGGATGCGCCGGGCATGACAGAATTATATGATCTGATCATCGAGAAAGTTCCGGAACCCAAAATCACCGATGCGTCCAAGGACGCGCCGTTTGCCATGCTGGTCACAATTCTAGAGGCCGATCTGTTCCTGGGGCGTATTCTGACCGGTCGCATCGAAAGTGGAACCGTGCGGTCGAACAGCGTGGTCAAGGCAATCAGCCGCGATGGGGCCAAGATTGAAAATGCGCGTATCAGCAAGTTGCTGGCGTTTCGTGGCCTGGAACGCGTGCCGGAGGAAGAGGCCCATGCAGGGGATATTGTGGCTATTGCCGGTTTCAGTAAGGCAACCGTGGCCGATACGTTGTGCGATATTGAAGTGGAAACCGCCATTCCGGCCAATCCAATTGATCCGCCCACTCTTGCCGTCACCTTTTCGATCAATGATTCGCCGTTGGCCGGGCAGGATGGCCACAAGGTGCAGAGCCGCGTCATACGTGAGCGCCTGATGCGGGAGGCCGAAGGCAATGTGGCCATTCATATCCGCGAAACCGAGGACAAGGATGCGTTCGAGGTGGCCGGGCGCGGGGAATTGCAGCTTGGCGTTCTGATCGAGACCATGCGCCGCGAGGGTTATGAGCTTTCGGTCAGCCGCCCGCGTGTGCTGTTCCGCGAGGATCCCGAAACTGGCAAACGCATGGAGCCGGTGGAGGAAGCCCAGATCGACGTGGATGACGAATATACCGGCATCGTTATCGAGAAACTGACCCAGCGTAAGGCGGAACTGCGCGATATGCGCCCGTCTGGCGGCGGCAAGACACGCATCACGCTGCATTGCCCGTCACGCGGGCTGATCGGCTATCACGGTGAATTTCTGACCGATACGCGCGGCACCGGCATCATGAACCGCTCGTTCCATGGCTATGTCCCCTTTAAGGGTGTCATTGAGGGGCGGCGCACCGGCGTATTGATTTCCAACAGCCCCGGCAAGGCGGTGGCCTATGCGCTGTGGAATCTGGAAGACCGTGGCGAAATGTTCATCGAACATAACACGCCTGTATATGAGGGCATGATCATTGGCGAACATACCCGCGATAATGACCTGGATGTGAACCCCATTCGCGGCAAACAGCTCACCAATATTCGCGCGGCGGGCAAGGACGATGCGGTAAAACTGAAAAATCCGCGCCTTCTGACGCTGGAACAGTCCATCGCCTATATCGCCGATGATGAGCTGGTGGAAGTAACGCCGAAATTCATCCGCTTGCGCAAACGCTATCTGGAATTTAATAATCGCAAGAAAGCGATCCGGGAAGCGGCAGGATAAAGGCAGGTTGCATTTGCACTGTGAACACCCCCCTTTCGATGTCACCCCGCACTTGTTGCGGGGTCCAGGGGCGGGCGCACAGGCCCTTTCTTCCGGTGCCTGGACCCTGGAATAAATCCGGGGTGACAGACAGAGTGCCGGGGGAATGCCGAACTTAATTGGATCGCCCCAAAAGGCAAGCGAACCATGCAGGATGCGGAATTACGCGCGCTGATAGAATTTGCCGGAACGCTGGCCGATGCGGCGCGCGCAGTTATCCTGCCGCATTTCCGCGCACCTCTCGATGTCGCCAACAAGAAAAATGACGGCAGGTTTGATCCGGTTACCGTTGCCGATCGGGAGGCGGAACAAATTATCCGTTCCCGGATAATGGAAGAATATCCCGCGCACGGTATTCTGGGGGAGGAATTTGGTTCTATCCCAGGCAGCAGCGGCCTGACCTGGTGCATCGATCCCATCGACGGCACCCGCGCCTTCATCATGGGTGTGCCGCAATGGGGTGTGCTGATCGGCCTGCATGATGGCGCGGCCCCGGTGCTGGGCGTCATGGACCAGCCCTTTACGGGCGAGCGCTTTACCGGCAGCCGTCTGGGCGCAAGTGTTTCGCGCGGCGGCAAATCCATCGCCCTGCGCACGCGGGCCTGTCCGTATCTGGCAGACGCGGTTCTGACGACCACCCATCCGGGCGCGTTTGGGAAAAAATCCGAACATGACGCCTATCTGCGGGTGGCGGCGCAGGTGCGCATGCACCGCTATGGCGGCGATTGTTATTCATACGCCATGCTGGCGCATGGGCTGATTGATCTGGTGATCGAGACAGCACTTCAGCCCTATGACATTCAGGCGCTGATCCCAATTATTCAGGCGGCAGGCGGCGTGATCACCAACTGGCGCGGCGGCCCTGCCGATCAGGGCGGCCAGGTGATCGCGGCAGGCGATGCGCGCATGCATGTTGCGGCGCTGGAACTGTTAAAGGCCGATGCGGATTAGCGGCGGCGCGGCAACGCAATCTGGAACGATTGTGCTATAATGTGCATAATCGCGGGGTTGGCTATGTGCGTTCTGAGGGGAAGCGGCGATGTCATCTGATGTCGCGTGTCACCCAGCTGATTGAGCCAAGATCGGTGTTAATGCGGGATGATATACTGGCGCGGGTGCAGGCCATCATGGCGCAGGAACAGGGACAGTAATGCCGACTGTTACAGACTGATATATTTCGGAGAAGAACATGACCACATTCCCGGTTCTGGACAACATCGCCAAAAGCGCCCGGCACACGACCTTCTATCTGTCCTGCGGCAGGCCGGACGCCACGCCCATTATATTCGTGCACGGATGGCCGGAGCTTTCGATTTCCTGGCGGCACCAGCTGCCGGTGTTTGCGGGCCTGGGCTTTCACGCCATTGCCCCGGATATGCGCGGGTATGGCCGTTCCAGCACCTATTCGCGGCATGAGGATTTCTCACTTGAACAGATTACCGCCGACATGATCGATCTGCTGGATTTGCTGGGCGCAAAAAAGGCCATATGGGTGGGTCATGACTGGGGTTCGCCGGTGGTATGGTCGATCGCACAGCAGTTTCCCGGCCGCTGTCACGGGATCGCAAGCCTGTGCGTGCCCTATATCCCGCAGGGTTTGTCGGTGGAGCATATCGTGCCATTGGTGGATCGCAGGATTTATCCCGAAGATAAATTTCCCGCCGGCCAGTGGGATTACCAGTATTTCTACCGCGAGAATTTCAAGGCGGCCTGTGCGGGATTTGAGGCGAATATCCGCAACACGGTCAAACTTCTGTTCCGTGCGGGTTCCCCGGGCGGCAAGGGCAAGCCCGCCATTACGGCCGCGGTGCGCGCCAATGGCGGCTGGTTTGGACCGGGTGTCAAGGCTGCGCCGGATTTTCCGCGTGACGCGTCGGTTTTGAGCGAGGAAGACGAATCCCGTTACACGGCGGCGCTGACCCGCAACGGTTTCTTCGGGCCTGATAGCTGGTATATGAATGGCGACACGAATTGCGCCTATGCCGAGCGCGCGAAAGCGAACTGGCGGCTGCAAATGCCGGCGCTGTTTCTGCATGGCGAATATGATTATGTGTGTGAAACGGTTGAATCGCGTCTGGCGGAACCGATGCGCGCGCATGTCGCCAAACTCAGTGAAACTGTCGTGAAATCGGGGCACTGGATGGCGCAGGAAAAACCGGTGCAGGTGAATGCGGCGCTGGCTAGATGGCTGGCCGCGCAGTTTCCGGAATTGTGGCCGGCAGCTTAATCTGACGGATTTTTCATAAACCGGTCGAAGGCTGCCCAAAACTGCGCGCGGACGGCATTTGTCTCCTGGAGAATTTCATGCCGCGCGCCGTTTATGCAGACAGCTTCGCACCCTGCCAGCCGTTCCGCCAGCAATTTCTGATATTCAGGTAGCGAGACGCGTTCCTCGGTTCCGTAAAACAAAAGGGCGGGCGTCACGATGTCTTTGCAAAATTCGGGATCAAGAACCATTTTCATGGAACGATAGGCCGCGTCCAGCCACGCCACTGTCGGGCTGCCCAGGGCCAGATCCGGATTGTTTTCCAGAATATCCGCGTTGCGTTCAAAGCGTCCCCTGTCACTGGTCAGCGGATCATTGCTGAACAGCTCGTGCGCGCGCGAATAATCCCTCCCGCCGGGGACATAGTGTCCGCTACAGCCCAGCGCCGCGCCAATTTTGACAATGGCGCGGGCGGCAAAATGCGGCAGTGGCGCGGTATTGACATAGGCCATTGGGCTGCATAGCACAGCGCGGGCAAAGGGCTGCGGCCGATCATGCAGATAGCGCAACGCGATATGGGCGCCCATCGAATGGGCCAGCAGCGTATAGGGCGGCAGCAGTCCGGGCAAAACGCACTGGTCAAGAAATGCGTCGAGATCGTGATGATATTCGCTGAAATCCTTCACATGCCCCTTATGATTATCGTCCAGTGAGCGATCCGACAGCCCCTGACCGCGCCAGTCAAACGCGCCAACTGCAAACCCCCGCCCGCGCAGTTCGCCGATCGTTTCAAAATATTTTTCAATGCATTCGGTGCGCCCCTGCAAAACCAGAATGCTGCCAATGTTGGATGGCGCGCCGTCACCGGCCCATGCCATGGCGCGCAAGCGCACCTGATCGCGCGACACCAGCCATTGCACCCGGGCGCCGGCGGGGCAGGGGTTTTGCATGCCGCTCAGGCGCCCTGGGCGGCGCGATAAGTTCCCAGCAAGGTGTCAATTTTCAGGATCAGCGCCATGTCGCCGGAGAGCCGGACCTTGCCCTGGGTGAACGTGGTCTGGCTGTCCAACTGGCCGGTCATCACCCGCCACAGATCTTCCAGACTGATGGTGATCCTGCAGGGGGCGTCGCCATTCTCCCTCAGAATTCGGTGCGGCATGTTCCGGCAGTCCACAAAGATATGGCCATCGGGGCCAAGGTCGTAGG
>SHWM01000018.1 GCA_009693835.1 Alphaproteobacteria bacterium | reverse complement strand
CTCAATCGAGGGAAAAAATTAGGTGGTTTGGTTTCCCGGATATTCACGAAAAATACTTACGGTATGTTCCGCCATGTTCCTCGCCGCCGGGATGTGGCGTCAGGCCCCGGCGCAGGAATTGACGGTTGCCGGTGTGCAGCTCGCCCCTGTGGTGGTGCCCGATATGACCGCCGCCGTGGTGGAAAAGCAGGTGCCGCTTGGGCGCGATATGCCTGAGGCCACCTATGTAGTAGTGCAATTCGCGGGCGTTCCTGCCTTGATGCGGGACCGTCAGGGGGTATTTCAGCCATGGGATATTGACGCGGCGCATCTCGCCGATAATGGTTTTGCACCATCGGGCGGCCAGCTTAATTTCAAGATATTCAGTCAGGATCTGTCCGATAAAAATTTTCCGATGACGGTTACGATGTATTACCGGGCCAGAGGGGAATTGAAATTCGGATATTTCGATATCATGCGGGCGAACTGACGCAATGAGGCGCTTTATTGGTGCAACCAAAAGCCATCTGAGACGCACATTGTTGCTGCTTGGCGCATTGCTGCCGGGTGGGCAGGCGGCCGGCGCGCAGAATTTGCAGAACCTGACGGACATGGACGTGTATCGCATTATTGCACAGGGTGTGCAGGAAGCGGGTGCGCGCAACAACCCGGCCACTATTGCCGTGACCGACCGGGTGGGCAATGTGCTTGCGGTCTATCAGATGCCGGGCGCGCCCCCCACCGTTACGGTGTCCTCCGGACGCAATGTGCACACCGGCATTGATGGCCTTGCCGGATTGGTTCCTTCCACTCTTGCAGCTATCGCCAAGGCGGTGACCGGGGCCTATCTGTCTTCCTCAGGAAACGCCTTCAGCACGCGTACCGCCAGCCAGATCGTGCAGCGCAATTTCAATCCCGGTGAAGCGCTGGGCCCGGGCGGGCCTCTGTTTGGGGTTCAGTTCAGCCAACTGCCCTGCTCGGACCTCAGCCGCAGATTCGTGAATGGCGCGAGTCCGCCGCCGCCCGACCAGTTCCGGGGGCCCAAACGCTCGCCGCTTGGGCTGTCCGCCGATCCGGGAGGATTGCCATTATATAAAAATGGCGCGGTTGTGGGGGGCGTCGGCGTGATGGCCGATGGCGTCTATGGCCTGGATGCGGATGTCAGTAATATAGACGCGGATGCCGACGAGATCATCGCCATCGCCGCCTCAACCGGGTATGCGCCGCCCGCTGAAATTGTGGCCGGCAGAATTACCGTGGATGGCAAGACCCTGCGTTTTACCGACGCTACGCAGGCGTCAGTCGTGACCAACCCGGGCCTTTCGCCGCCGGTGGCCCCTTCCGGCTTCGTGGCGGTCAGGGGTTATACGGACGGCGGCATCCTGGCCGGTCAGACTTATGGGACGAGCGGGTCAGGTATTCGCCCCGTTGATGCGGCCAGGGATGGTGCCGGCTATGCAACCGTTGCGGCGACGGCCGGGTTCGTGCCTTTACTTCTCGCGAGCGGCCCGGATGCGCCGCTGTTTCCCATTGTGGCCGGGGCCGTGAATGAGGGGCAGAATATTTCTGCGGGCGAGGCGCCGGTTATATTGGGGCAGGCGCTGCGCGTGGCGGCCAGCGCGCGAGCGCAAATCCGCCGTCCCCTGCAAAGCCCCACCAATGTCACCATCTCCATCGTCGATGCGGAGGGTCAGGTGCTTGGACAGGCGCGCTCGGCGGATGGGCCGCTGTTTGGCGTTGACGTTTCCCTGCAAAAGGCGCGCACCACCGCCTTCATGTCCAAACGCAATGCCGCCGCCAACCTCGAAAATCCGGGTGTGTTCCCCGCCATTCGTCTGGTCTCCAACACGCTTAACAGGCTTGTCCCTGAACATGCCTATGACGTGCCAAATTATGCGGCCAATATGCGCGCCTTTATAGGAAATGGCTCCTTATCGGATGGAACGGCCTTCACGGCGCGGGCCATTGGTAATCTGGCGCGGCCCTATTATCCCGATGGGGTAAATGCCAATGGTAATGGTCCGTTGAGCAGACCGGTGGCGTCCTGGAGCCCGTTTTCAACCGGCCTGCAATTTGATCTGGTGGTCTCCAATATTATCAACCATGTCCTTTTCGTCCGTAATCTGAACCTGGATATCACCGGCGATGGTTTGGGTGATTTTGATCCCGATGGGGATGGCGCCGTCAATGACACGGGTTTTGGCTGCACCCCGGTTCGTTCCGGCAGCTCAGGCCTCAATCCGCTGGCCAATGGCCTGCAGATCTTTGCGGGCAGTTCGCCAATTTATAAAAACGGCGTTTTGGTCGGGGGCATCGGGGTTTCAGGGGATGGGATCGATCAGGACGACATGATCGCCTTTCTGGGTCTGCACAACGCCGGCATTGGGCTTGGCACGGGCATATCGCATGCCCCTGCGGCGATACGCGCAGACCAGATCGTCGCGGCGGGCGTCCGGTTGCGTTACGTCTCCTGTCCCTATTCGCCCTTTCTGAATTCGCGTGAACAGCGTGCCTGTGAGGGTAAATAAAGTGCGCTACCTTTTACCGGCATTGATAGCGGGACTGATATGCGCTCCCGCGCTGGGCCAGACCCGCGCCCCGGCGGCCGTTCCCGAGGCATTACCCGTGATGCCGTCGCTGGCCCCGTCAGGGCCGCCTTTGGGTGTTCCGGCGCCTGCGGCATTTTCAGGTTCCTCCAGCGCGTCCTCTTATCTCGCCGCCGCCGCCCCGCCCATTGAGGCGCTGGACGTTCTGGCCGCCAATGATCCGCAGGCGGAAGAGCAGCAGGTCGCGCAGCTCCTGCGCCGCCCGCGGCCGGGAGAACAGCCCGCCGATGACACGGTGCGCGGCGATCCGCGTGTGCGCAAGGGCGCGCCCATTCCGGCTGGCCGCGCGCGTTCCTATGAAGATTTGCAGACGCGGGGCGACATTGTGCCGGTGCCGGACCGATGGCGTCTTCTCGAAGGGCTCGGTATCAAGGGAAAATGGTATGATCCCTATAATAATAATGTGCTGAAGGGCGACAAGCCGGTCCATGGCAAGGATGGGTTTGTCCTGCTGAACGTTATTTCCGACACGGTGTATGAGGCGCGGGCGTTTCCGGTTCCGGTAGGCGTTGGCACCACGGCGCGGCCCGGCACGAATGATCTCTTCGGCAAGCCGGATCAATATGTGTTCAGTCAGAACCTGATCACCAACCTGACGCTGATCAAGGGAAACACGGGCTTCAAACCGCCAGATATTGAACTGCGGATAACGCCGGTATTCAATTATAATTACGCCAAAGTGAAAGAGCTGGGCCTTGTGCGGCGCAACACGGACCTGGGCAAATCACGCTCGGACCGGCATGTGGGCATGCAGGAGCTGTTTGTTGATTATCATTTGCGCAATGTGTCGGAACGTTACGATTTTGATTCCATCCGTGTTGGCATCCAGCCTTTCAATGCCGATTTCCGGGGTTTTCTGTTTCTCGACAACCAGCCCGGCGTGCGCCTGTTCGGCACACGGAACAATAACGTCTTCCAGTACAATCTGGCCTGGTTCCGGCGGCTTGAGAAAGACACGAATAGCGGGCTGAACGATCTCGGCAGGCATATCCGTGATGACGATGTCTTTATCGGTAATCTGTATTATCAGGATTTTCCCGTACTGGGCTTCACCAGCCAGCTAACAGCGATCTATAACAGCAACACAGAAAAGAAATTTTTCTACGACAATAATGGTTTTCTGCAGCGCCCGGCCTCGGTAGGGGAGGAGCGCCCGCGCGACTACAAGGTGGCCTATCTGGGCTATAATGGCGATGGGCATTTCGGACGCGCCAATCTTACCGTTTCCGGTTACTACGCCTATGGCGAGGATGACGGCGCACTCTTCACGGATGAAAATAGCGATATCCGCGCCTGGCTCGTGGCGGCTGAACCATCGATGGACTATAGCTGGATGCGCCTGCGGGCCTCAATCCTGTACGCCAGCGGCGACAAGGATCCGTACGACAAGAAGTCGGAAGGCTTTTCTGCGATTTTTGAAAACCCCCAATTTGCCGGGGCGGACACCAGCTTCTGGATCCGCCAGAATATACCGCTCATTGGCGGCGGCGGCGTCACGCTCTCGTCGCGTAATGGCGTTCTGCCGGATTTGCGGTCCTCGAAAGAACATGGCCAGTCGAATTTCGTCAATCCGGGGCTGCAGCTGCTGGGCGGCGGCGCGGATTTTGACGTGCTGCCGCAACTGCGCCTGTCCACCAACATCAATCATCTGAGTTTTAACGAGACGGATGTGCTAGAGGCACTGCGCAACGAGGGCGATATTCGCAGCAGCATCGGCTGGGACATGTCCGCTTCTGCAATCTACCGGCCAATGATGAGTCAGAATGTGGTTTTCCGGCTGTCTTACGCGGCGCTGTTGCCGGGCAAGGGTTTCAAGGATTTGTATCATACCGAAAATGAGCATTTTTATACCCTGCTCGCCAATTTGACCCTGGCATATTGATGATGGCGCTGGCGCGGTTCATTTTCCTTCTGTGCAGCCTGGCGGTAGCGGGCGCCGGCGCGGCCCATGCATCGGGGGAGGAAAAGCCGCGCGACATCATTTATCAGGCGGCGCCACCCGCGCCGTCGTCACAAAGCCGGGAGGAGGCCGCGGCGAAGAGCGTTGGTTGCCAGAGCTGTCACATCTCTTCGGACGCCGCCAGCATGCATAGCAGCCCCGGTGTGGTTCTGGGCTGCGTCGATTGCCACGGCGGCAGCGCGGAAGTGCGCAAACCCGAAGGCGCTGCCAAAGGAGACGCCGCCTATTTCGCCGCACAGGAAAAGGCGCATGTGCTACCCACGCTGCCCAATAGCTGGCATTATCCGAGCAGCGCCAATCCAAAAGGCAGCTACACGCTGCTGAACCGCGAGGCCCCTGAATATGTGCGCTTTGTGAACCCCAGCGATTACCGCGCGGCGGACTTGGCCTGCGGCAATTGCCACGCGGATATCATTATTCGCGCCAAACGCTCGATCATGGCAACTGGCGCGCTGCTGTGGGGTGGGGCGTCCTATAATAACGGAATACTGCCCTTCAAAAAATATTTCCTGGGCGAGGTCTACGATAACAGGGGCGGGACCGCCAGGCTTGAGGCGATGGATGACGTCACGCCGGAAATGGAGGCGCGGGGCGTGCGCCCCCAGATGCTGCCCCTGCCGGCATGGGAGGTGATTCCTCCGGGGGATATTTTTCGCGTCTTTGAACGCGGCGGCAGGAATATAGGCACCCAGTTTCCTGAGGTTGGACTGCCTAATTCCACAGGCCTGTTCCAGCGGCTCGAGGAGCCGGGCCGCCCCGATCAGAAACAATCGATGCGCGGGCCGGGGACCGGGCTGCGCATTGCCGTGCCGGTAATCAATATTCATAAGACGCGGCTCAATGATCCCCTTATGTGGTTCCTTGGGACGAACGACAATCCGGGCGATTACCGTACCTCTGGATGCGGCGCCTGCCATGTTCCCTACGCCAATGACCGCGACCCGTTTCACTCGGGCCCTTACGCCCGGGATGGCAATACAGGCCTGACGCAAACCAGTGACCCGGTGATCCCAAAAGATGAACCCGGCCATCCGATCCGGCACGCCTTTACCCAGGCGATACCGACGGCGCAATGCATGAACTGCCACATGCATCAGCCGAACATCTTCGTGAATTCGTTCCTGGGATACACGATGTGGGATTATGAATCAGACGCCCCCTTCATGTGGCCGGAAAAGCAACGCTATCCCACGAATACCGAGATGTTCGAGGCGCTTGAACGCAATCCGGAAGGCGCCGTCGTGCGGGGCAAATGGTCTGATCCCGGCTTTCTTCGGGATGTTTCGCTGCTTAATTCAAAACTTAAGGATACGCAGTTTGCGGATTATCATGGCCATGGCTGGAATTTCCGCGCTGTATTCAAGCGCGACCGGAAGGGCGAGCTTTTGGATGCGAAGGGCGCCATTGTGCCGCAGGATGACCCGGACAAATTTCGCAAGGCTGTTCATCTGAAGAGCATTCATCTGGAAAAAGGAATGCAGTGCGTCGACTGTCATTATGAACAGGACGTGCATGGCGATGGGCATTTATACGGCGAGGTGGCGGCGGCCATTGAGGTCAGGTGTGATGACTGTCATGGCACGGCGCAGCGTTACCCCTCGCTGCGCACCAGCGGACCGGCGGCCAAGGGGACCGGCAATGACCTGTCGCTGGCCTATACCCCCTTTGGCAAGCGCCGTTTTCAGTGGATGGAGGGCAAGCTGTTTCAGCGTTCGATGGTCGACCCGAACCTGGAATGGGAGCTGACCCTGGTCAAGGATACGGTCAACCCCGGTCATAAAAAATATAATCCCAGGGCGGCGCGCGCCAAGACCATGTCGAAACTAGGAACCGGCGGCAAACCCTTTACCTGGGGGCATGGCGTGCAGCCGAAGGATTTGGCGCACCAGGACGACAAAATGGAATGTTTCACCTGTCATTTGTCCTGGACCACCAGTTGTGCGGGCTGCCATCTGCCAATCGAGGCCAACTGGAAAACCCCGAGGCATCATTTTGAGGGCGGCGAGACGCGAAATTACGCCACCTATAATCCGCAGGTAGCGCGCGATGACATGTTCCAGCTTGGCGTGAACGCCAGTGTGAAAGGCAACACCATAGCGCCGGTGCGCTCATCTTCGGCGCTTGTGCTGTCCTCCACCAATATCAACCGTGAACGGCTCTATGTGCAGCAGCCCCCGATCGCGGCGTCGGGCTATTCCAGCCAGGCATTCGCACCACACTACCCGCATACGGAACGCAAGACCGAAACCAAGACCTGCACCGACTGTCATCTCTCGGACGCCAATGACAATAACGCGATCATGGCGCAGCTTCTGTTGCAGGGTACTAATTTCGTGAATTTTGTTGGCTTTAACGCCTATGTGGGTGGCGAAGGCGGGTTGGAGGCGGTGCGGATCACGGAATGGGAGGAGCCGCAAGCGGTCATCGGCAGCTATCTGCATCGCTATGCCTATCCGGACTGGTTCAAGGCGCATCAGGACCGCCTGCAGGAGCTGCCCGAAGCCTATACCCAGAAATCGGGCGATGTCGGGTGCCTGCAACTGCGCGGGGAATATCTCTATGTCGCCGAAGGCGCGGGCGGCTTTCGCGCCTATGATGTCAACGCCATTGCCAACAAGGGCTTTTCCGATCGCATTGTCGGTGCGCCATTCTCTCCGCTGGGCCATGACACAAGCATAAAAAGCAAAAACGCCACCTGCATGGCGCTGCCCACCAACCAGAACATCAATATTTTGAAAAACGAGGGCGATCTGATCCTGAAGACCAATCAGGAGCAGAAAATGCACGAAATTTACCGCTACGCATTCATCACGGATGCCGAGGAAGGGCTGATCGCCACCGATGTGACCTCCCTGGCCGATGGCGATCCCCGCAATAATTTCTTCAAGCGGGCGCTGACATGGAACCCGGAAGGGGTGCTGACCGGGGCGCGTCACATTACGATCGCGGGCGACATCTTCTATATCACAACGCCGTCACAGATTGTCGTTCTGGATATGGCCGATCCGCTGAAGCCGCAGGTGGCCGCGCGCATACCGATGAGCGACCCGCGCGCCACCGCCGTGCAGTTCCGTTATCTGTTTGTGACCACGGCCCGGGGGCTTGAGATGGTGGACGTCACCGATCCGCGCAAACCCGCGCTGTTTCCAGGCGCCCTGGTGCCTATGGGGGATGCGCGGCGGGTTTATGTGGCGCGGACTTTTGCCTATGTGGCGGCAGGCGCCGACGGCCTGATGATCGCGGATGTCGAAAACCCTGAAAAACCGAAGTTCTACATGCAGTACAATGCAGATGGAAAAATCAATGATGCGCGCGATGTGACGGTGGGATCGACGAACGCCTCACTATTCGCCTATGTGGCGGACGGGAAGAATGGCCTCAAGGTGGTGCAACTGACATCGCCAGCCAGCCAGCCGCGTTTTTACGGGTTCAGCCCCGAGCCAAAGCCTGAACTGATTGCCTGGAGAAAGACCCGTGCGCCGGCAGCGGCCGTATCAAAAGGACTTGATCGCGATCGCGCGGTGGATGAAACTGGCGGGCAGATCGCCGTGTTCGGGCGGCTAGGTTCTCGTCCCTTCACGCTTGAGGAACAAAAACGCTTCTATCTAGGCCTGGACGGCGCGCCTTTCTTCGTTAACGACCGGGTTGACCCGACAGTGACAAAAAAATCGGCCAGGTAGCCATTTTCTTACATTGTGTGACTCATATTAATTAGCCTAATTTGACGTGATAGCCGGTGCGGAACAACGGGTACTAAACTTCATCATATGAGGATGGGAGAGCGAACATGGCGGCGAAGAAATCAACCAGCAAACCTGCAAGGAAAGTCGTGAAAAAGGCAGCCAAAAAACCGGCTGCCAAGAAGGCCGTAGCTAAAAAGCCGATGGCGAAAAAGGCTGCTGTAAAAAAGCCGGTAGCTAAAAAGGCAGTAGCGAAAAAGCCGGCAGCCAAGAAGACCTTAGCCAAAAAGACTGTGGCCAAAAAACCAGTAGCGAAGAAGGCCGCAGCGAAGAAAACCACGGTAAAAAAAGCCGCCGGTTCCGCAGTCAAAAAAGCCGCGGTAAAGAAGCCTGCAAAAAAAGCCGTAAAAAAGCCCGCTGCCAAGGCGCTCCAAAAAACCGCTCCCAAAGCGGCTGCGAAAAAACCTGTGGCGAAAAAGCCCGCAGTTAAAAAGCCTTCCGCAAAAGGAGGAAAAGCCTCGGCCGCTACTTTGAAGGTCTATGACCATATTCGCAAGGTTATGAGCGCCGCCTTTACAGCCAGCGATTCCGTGAATGGCATGCGCAAAAGTTTCGATGATTACGCCAAGGTCAGCGATGAAACCATGAAGCTGTCTGGCTCCATGAACCGGCTCACCGTTGAGGGGATTCCCTGCGCCTGGTACACCAATAATGACACGGATACGGGCAGGCGGCTGCTCTATCTGCACGGCGGCGGCTATCTGGCGGGCGGACTTTATTCGCATAGCGGCCTGTGCTCGCGTCTTGCTGCCGCCACGGGGTGCGCCGTGCTGGCGGTGGATTACCGGCTGATTCCGGAAAACCCGTTCCCGGCGCAGCTTGAGGACGCCCTGAAAGTGTTCCGTTACATGCGCGGTCACGGCCCGTTCGGCACAACACCCGCACGCCGCACCTTCATTTCCGGCGACAGCGCTGGCGGTGGCCTGACACTCGCGACCCTGATGGCGTTGCGCGACGCGAAGGAGCCGCTGCCGACCGCAGCCATTCCTATTTCCGCCTGGACCGACCTGGAAGGCACAGGTGCGTCCATGAAAACGCGGGCCAAGGTTGATCCGCTCGCTATGGGCGAGGGGGCGAACCCGCTGGCCAAAATGTATCTGAACGGCAAGAAAGCCAAGGATGTCCCCCTGCAATCGCCGCTATATGGCAATTTCAAGGGGCTTCCGCCGCTGCTGTTCCATGTCGGCGATGCGGAAACCCTGATGGATGATACCACCCGTTGCCATAAAAAGGCGCTGGAGGCGGGCGTGAAGTCGAAAATGGAAATTTATCCGCATATGCCGCATGTCTGGCATCTGTTTGCGCCCTATCTGAAAGAATCCACCCAGGCCATTGACGCCATAGGGAAATATGTCCGAAGTTTCAGCTAAAGCTTGAAGAACCGGCGGCAAGCGCCGCCGGTTCCCGTCGTTTAGGAGGCCCCGCATGGAAAAACTGATCATAGAAGCACGGGTCAATGAATACGCCATGCGCAGGCATAATCGGCACGTTCCCTGGACGTCCGAGGAAATTGCCCGCGACGCCGCCGCCTGCCGCGAAGCAGGCGCCAGCATTGTCCATTTTCATGCGCGTGAGGAAAATGGCGCGCCCTGCCATGACGCGGCGCGTTATGCCGAAACCATCGCGCGCGTGCATGATGTCTGTGATCTGCTGGTGCATCCCACGCTGGGCGCCAATACGCTGTCGGCGTCGAAGGAAGGGCGTCTGGCGCATGTGCTGGCCATGGCGCGCGACAAGCGCACACGCCCGGATTTCGCGCCCATGGACATGGGCAGCACCAATATCGACGCCTTTGATCCGGTGGCGCGGCGTTTTGTCACCACCGACCAGATGTATCTGAACAGCACGGATACGCTGATGTATTTTGCAAAGGAAATCAGCGTGGCGGGCCTGAAACCCGCGGCCGTCGTGTGGAACCTTACCTATCTTCGCCAGGCGATGCTGTTTCATGAAATGGGTCTGCTGGATGACCCGGTCTATCTGGGCCTGACCCTGACGGAAGGCAAGATACATGCGGGGCACCCGGCGACGGAGGCGGGGCTGGACGCCTTTCTGAACAATATGCCCAAAACGGTTCCTATTATCTGGACGGTGTATAATTATGGCGGAAGTCTGTTAACTCTGGCGGACAAGATCATCGCCAGCGGCGGGCATGTGGCCGTGGGATTGGGGGATCATCCGTATACAGAATTAGGTGAGCCGGAGAATGCGGCGGTCATTTCCAAATTCGCGGACATTGCGCGCAAACACGGGCGCGGTGTGGCCTCGCCCGCCGAGGCGCGAAAAATTCTGCGCATGCCGTAGCGGTTAAATATCCGAAAAATTCCCGCCACGGCCCTTGCCTGCGGCAAATCGCGCGGCGCCCTGGCGGGTTTCGCCTGAGGACAAAACCTTTCGCCCACGGGTAAACTCGTTCGCCAGCGCCTGATCATAGGGCAGGTCCCACTGTTCATAGGACGATAGGCGGTCATGGCGCATGCAGGCTTGCGGAAAGCGTGAAATCTCCAGCGCGATGGTTTCAGCGGCCTGCAGCGCGGTTCCCTTGGGCACCACGCGGTTCGCCAACCCCATCGCCAGCGCTTCCTGCGCATTTACCGGACGCCCTGTTAATATCAGGTCCATCGCGCGGGAATGGCCGATCAGGCGCGGCAGGCGTACGGTGCCGCCATCGATCAGCGGCACGCCCCAGCGGCGGCAGAAAATTCCCATGATGGCGTCTTCCTCGACCACCCGCATGTCGCACCACAGCGCCAGTTCCATCCCGCCCGCGACCGCATGGCCGGAGATGGCCGCAATGACCGGTTTAGACAAGACCATGCGGGATGGTCCCATCGGGCCGTCTGCCGCCATCCGGTTGAAATCCAGCCCGGTTTCGGGGTTGATGATCGGGTTTGAATCACCGCCGCTGCCGCCCTCGGCGACCGCCTTCAGATCGGCCCCGGCGCAAAATGTCCCATGGGTGCCCGCAAGGATGGCGACTGAGGCGGTATCATCCGCATCGAAATCCAGAAACGCCTGCGCCAGCGCGCGCGCGGCCGGGCCGTCCACGGCGTTGCGCGCATGCGGCCGATCGATCATTACGGTAGTCACCGGCCCTTTTTTGGAAATTGTGACGGGGGATGTACTGCTCATGTTTGGCCTCCCTGAAGAGTTTATTGTGCAGTGACGCCGCCATCGACGATGAATTCCGAACCGGTAATAAAGGCGGCGTCGTCGGACGACAGAAACACGACGGCGGCGGCGATGTCGCGCGGCGCGCCGATGCGCCCGATAGGATGGGACTGCGCGAATGCCGTGCGCATTTCATCCACACTGCGGCGGCTGCCCGGGCGGCTCATCGCCTGGCCGCCCATGGCCGTATCGATCAGCCCGGGATGCACGGAATTGCACCGCACCCGCCGTTTGGCAAATTCCAGCGCGGTTGATTTGGTGAACAGGCGTACGCCGCCCTTGGTCATGGAATAAATGGGCGCGTTGCGCGATCCCACCATTCCTGCGACGGAGGAAATATTGACAATCGCGCTGCCTACGGGCGCATTCTGGGCGCGGCGCATCATTTCGGGCGCACATATTTTAGTGCCCAGAAACACGCCTTCCAGATTGACGGCGACCAGTGTCGCGAAATCCTCCTGCGTCGTTTCCAGGATCGATCTGGCGATATAGGCTCCGGCATTGTTGAGCAGAATATCCACGCCGCCATAATTCTTTACCGCCGTGGCCACCGCATTTTCCCAGGCGGCCGCTTTGGTGACATCCAGATGAACGAAGGTGGCCTCGCCGCCCGCGTCGCGGATGGCCTGCACGGTGGCGGCCCCATCGGCCTCCAGTACGTCGCCGATAACGACCTTTGCCCCATGCTCGGCCAGCCTGCGCGCACTTTCACCGCCTATGCCGCGCGCGCCGCCGCTGACGATAGCTACTTTTCCATCCACCCGGTTCATGGCCGCTCCCTGAATTGTTATGTTTTCTCCCGGATAGAAAAGCATTAGGCTTGCCCGGACACAAGCACTAGATGGCATAGAAGTCGAGGGGAGGCCCGCATGACGCTGGTATTACGCGAGGACACGGATGGTATTGCGGTTCTGACCCTGAACCGTCCCGAGCAGTTGAACGCCATGAATCCGGCGCTATTTGTCGAGTTGCGCGCCCATGTGGACGCCATTGCCGCCAATACAGATGGCGTTGGCTGCGTCATCCTCACCGGCGCGGGCAAAAGCTTTTCCGCGGGCAATGATCTGCGCGCGATCGCGGCGCGCGATCGCCCGCCCTCACGGCATTTTCAGGCGCTGACTGTCGAGGCGCTGGAGGCGCTGCCGCAGCCCACCATCTGCGCGGTGCGCGGCAACTGCTTTACCGGGGCCCTTGAACTGATGCTCGGCTGCGATATGCTGATCGCGTCGGACACCGCGCGTTTCTGCGACACGCACGGAAAATTCGGCATGGTGCCCTCCTGGGGCCTGACCCAGCGGCTGCCGCGCCGTGTTGGTCTGCTCAAGGCCAAGGAAATTTCATTTACCGGCCGCATCATTCCGGGCGATGAGGCGATGCGGATCGGCCTTGCCAATGCCTGCGTGCCCGACGCCGAATTTGACGCCTATGTGATGGATTTTGCGCGCGGCATCGTCGCCAATAGCTGGCATTCGGCGCGCGGCAACAAGCTGCTTTATCAGAAAAGCCAGCAGATGGATCTGGCGGCGGGTCTGGTCTATGAGCGCGAGTCAGGCCCGGGCGTCGCCCCGGACATGGCCGAACGCATCGCCAATTTCAGCCGGAAACAGAAAGTCTAGTTCACGATCCGCATGCCGCCGCCATCGATGCGGATATTCATGCCGTTGATCATGTGCGAGCGGGTGCTGGCAATGAAGGCGACCAGATCGCCGACCTCTTCGGTGCGCGCAATGCGGCCCGAGGAATTGCTGAATTCCTCCATGATGTGACGCTCGATTACATCCCAATCGTCGCCCCAGCCCAGTTTCTGTGCCCGGGCGCGGTACATTTCCTCTACCTCGCGGGTTTTTATCAGGCCGGGGCTGATCGTGTTGACCGTGATGCCGCTATCGGACAGTTCCAGCATCAGGCTGACCGTCAGATTGGCCAGCGCGCCCTTGGACGCATAATAATGCGGCATCCGCGCATTGGGCTGGCTCGATCCGATGGTGCCGATCTGCACGATGCGGCCCCAGCCCAGCGCCTTCATCTGCGGCACCAGCAGGCGGATCATGCGCGCCGCCGACAGCACATTTTTCTGATAGACGGAAATCCACGCATCAGCCCCGGTTTCCGCATCCAGCCAGAAGCCGCGTTCGGCCGTGCCATAATTATTGATCAGGATGTCGATATTCTTGACGGCGGACAGCGCGGCTTTCGCCGCCTGCTCCGCGCCCTGATCCGTGGTCAGATCGCCAATGACGGCAAACGCCTTGCCGCCGCTTTTGGCGATCTCATCCGCCACCCGGTCCGCATCGTCCACGCCATTGCCGGGTTTCATGCCATGGACGATCACGGTTGCGCCCTCTCTCGCCAGCACCTTGGCGATGCCTTCGCCGGTGCCGCGGCTGCTGCCGGTGACGAGGGCGGTTTTTCCGGAAAGATGTAAATCCATTTTTGTTTCCTCAGTTGATGGGCTCGCCCAGTTCATAGCGGCCCTGCAGGTCTTCAATTTCCAGCACCCAGAGATCCGGGTCGCGTTTTATCTGGCGCGCGATATAGGCGTCGGTGTCCTCCTCGGGCGAAGGTGCCGCGCCTGGGCGCGCGATCCAGACGCGCCGTCCCTGCGTATTGCGGGATGGCGTCAGAACCTGACAGCCTTCCGCAAAGCGGTTCCATTTGATCAGCACCGTTCCGGCCTTGTCGTCCCCCCTGCGCACCAGCATCGCGGGAATCCCCGCCGACATACAGCGCCGGATATGGGCGCTCACCCATATAGCGGTTGTCAGTACCGGTTCGTCATATTCCACTTCACTGGCGGCCTTTATTCTCTCTTACCCGCAGTCGCAGATGGTAGATTATCACAAATCAAAATACGCTAGTGGTCTGATTCTAACATTCGTATCCCGTTTCTGCGCACTTTGTTGCGAATGTTGGAATCATAAGGACCACTAGAAAGTATGAGTTTCTAGTGGTCTTTATGGATTTGACATTCGCGTCCTGAGCATGTGGCAGAGGGGATGCGAATGTCAAATCCACTCTACTAATGCCGTTCGTTTTCCAAAGTTCGCATTAGGACTTGCCGAATAATTTTGCGAACTTTGGAAACGCGGCGCTAGCAAGTCTAACATTATAGTGTGGTGGATTTGAAGTTCCCGCACCACGCTTAGGGGCTATACTGGCGGGAACTTCAAATCCACCACACTAAGGGAGAATGGCGATGAGCGGCAGATTGCAAGGCAAGGTGGCGTTGATAACCGGCGGCACCAGCGGTATGGGGCGCGGTACGGTAGAGCTTTTTCTGGCGGAGGGCGCGAAGGTCGTCGTCGCCGATATTTTGGACGAAAAGGGCACACAGATGGAAAGGGACTTTGGTCCCGATCTCGCCTACCACCACACCGATGTTGCGGTCGAAGCGCATGTCAAGGGCGCGGTCGATCTGGCGGTAAAAAAATATGGCCGCCTGGATTGCATATTCAACAATGCGGGTATGGGCGGTGTCTCCGGTGAAATCCAGTCTATCGACATGGCGGGCTTTGACAAGGCGATTGACGTGCTGGTCAAGGGCGTGGTGCTGGGCATGAAGTATGCGGCGCCCGTGATGAAGGCGCAAAAGTCTGGCAGCATCATCAGCACCGCCAGCGTCGCGGGATTAAGCGGCGGTTTCGGCCCGCATATCTACAGCGCGTGCAAGGCGGCGGTGATCCAGCTCTCCAAAAGCGTCGCGCTGGAACTGGGCAAATATAATATCCGCGTGAATGCGATTTGTCCGGGGGGCATCGCCACGTCAATATTTGGGCGCGGCCTTGGCCTGCCAAGCCAGCTGGCGGATGAAAGCGCCAAGAAAATGGAAGAGGTGCTAGTGGATTTTCAGCCGATACGGCGCGCCGGCCTGCCGTCGGACATTGCCAAAATGGCATTGTTCCTGGCCAGCGACGATTCAACTTTTGTCAGCGGTCAGGCCATTGCCGTGGATGGCGGCCTGATGGCGGGACGCGAGCGCGGCCAGGGGGCGGGCCGTATTGCCGATGGCATGACAAAGGTTTTCCGCGACCTGATGAAAACCTGAAAATATCTATCTAGCTGATATATAATACAATTTGTCCGGGAGGTCGGCGGGATTTGCGTCCGAATCACCCGGGCGCCTGTCCCGGGCAGTACGCCATATTAGCCGAATATTAGCTTATTCCGCCTAACCATAGGCGCTTCGGGGTCCGGCCTCAGCCCGATCCTTCAGCAATTTTGGTTGGTGGTGATACATGCTCGCCCTAGGCGGAATAGTTTGCGTTTTTGTCATGGTATTCGGCGGGTATATATTATCCGGCGGCAATATCCTTCCCATCATCCACCATGCCCCCCTCGAATTGATGACCATTATGGGCGCGGGCGTAGGGGCGTTTCTGATTGGCAATGATATGGTTATGGTCAAGAAGACGCTGGGCGGCTTCGGCAAAATCTTCAAAGGTCCGAAATGGGGCACAGATGATTATCGTGATCTGCTGTGCCTGATGTTTTTATTGAGCAAGACCCTGAAAACGAAGGGCGCGATGGTTATGGAATCGCATATCGAAAATCCGGAAGAAAGCGCTATCTTCACCCATTATCACAAAATCCTGGAAGACCATTTCGCCATTGAGATGATCTGCGACACGCTGCGCATGATCTCCATGAATTTGGATGATCCCCACCAGGTTGAAGACATGCTGGAAAAACAGCTTGAAAAACACCATCACGAAGCGCTTGGCCCCTCGCATGCGGCACAGACGCTTGCGGACGGTTTGCCGGCGCTGGGGATCGTCGCGGCGGTGCTGGGTGTGATCAAGACGATGGCCAGCATCAGCGCGCCGGTGGAAATACTGGGTGAAATGATCGGCGGAGCGTTGACCGGCACGTTCCTAGGGGTGTTTCTGGCCTACGGTTTTTTTGGCCCGTTTGGGGTCCGCCTCAAAGCGATAGAGGATGAAGACTTTCAGTTTTACTGCATTATCCGGGATATCCTGGTGGCGCATCTGTAGGGCAATGCGCCGCAGGTTTCTGTGGAAATCGGCCGCGGCCGGGTGCCCAGCTATATGCAGCCTAATTTCCTTGAACTGGAAACCGCGCTGGGCGAAATTCCGCCGGAGGTTACCGCCTAACCCTTTTTCTTCGCGAGTTTTGCGCATTCCCCATGGCGGAAGCAATCGGCCATATGGTCATTGACCATGCCCACTGCCTGCATAAAGGCGTAGACGATGGTCGGGCCGCAAAATTTGAAACCCCTCTGTTTCAGATCTTTTGAAATCGTCAGGCTTAATGGCGTCTGGGCCGGGGCGTCCCCCATCCTTTGCAGGTTGTTCTGAATGGGCCTGCCATCCACGAAATTCCACAGATATTTTGAGAAACCTTCCTGCTCCATGACCGTCAGATAGGCCTGAGCGCCGGAGATCGTCGCTTCGATCTTGCCACGGTGCCGGATAATGCCTGCATCCATTAACAGCGCCTGAATTTTTTTCTCGTCATAGCGGGAGATATGCGGGGGGTCGAACTGATCAAAGGCGGCGCGAAAATTTTCACGCTTGCGCAAGATCGTGATCCAGGAAAGCCCGGCCTGAAAACCATCAAGAATCAGTTTTTCATACAATGCCCGGTCGTCATATTCCGGGACGCCCCATTCCTCATCATGATAGGCAATGTAGAGCGGATCATCCGCCGGCCATGGGCATCTAGTCTTGTTCATCTTCGGTCTCCGGCAAGGAAAGCGTCAGCCAATCCGGCACCCGTGGCGCAAGCTTTGCTGCGCCACACTGCAATGCCGGCGCATCCGGCGCGAGGGCGCTCAGCCGCAAATAGGCCAGCGCATTTTCCCCGTAAATGGAATGCAGCCTACCCACCTCGCGTCCACCTGCCAGGATCGCAGTTCCCGCGGGCGGGCAGGGGCCTTCAATGCGCACCGGCAGGATACGTTTGCGTACCGCATTGCGGTGTTTCATGCGCGACACCAGTTCCTGCCCGACATAGCAGCCCTTTTTGAAATCGACGCCGTTCAGCTCTTCGAAATTGGCTTCCAGAAGAAAATATTTTTCAATGGCGATATCGGCGGCGCCCTCGGCGATCCCCAGCGAAATGCGCAACTGGTGATATCCATCCGGGGATGTAATTTCGTATGCGCCCATATTGTCGTGTGGAAGCAGCAGCCGCGCCCCCATGGCTGCATGGCGGGGGTCCGTATAGGCAATGGCGTCATTGATTATCTTCGCCGACCCGGCAATTGAGGGCAGGGCCAGCCGCTCCAACCCCTCCTGCCCAATCGCCGCCGCCACCCTGAAATCCGGACTGGCGTCGCGAACGGTGACCTTGGCGCGGAGCCGGTAAAAATTCAGCCGCTTGCTCAATTCCGCCAGCCGCGCCACCTCGCAGTCAAGCAGACAGGTATCACCGCGCCGCAAAACAAAAAAATCGAACAGATATTTCCCCTGAGGCGTCAGCAATGCGGCATAAACCACATGGGCCGGGTCCGCCCTGTCCATGTCATTGGTGAGCAGCCCCTGCAAAAATGCGTCTGCTTCCGGTCCGCCTACCTCAATGACGCCACGTTCCGGTAAGAGGCAAATTCTTGTTACATCCATTTCTCACATCCTGATGGAGCTGATTATATGGGCTTTAGGTTGTTGCAAGTCCAGTTCCTTTGCTAGAGCCTTTCCAGGTTAGGTTGGATCACCCCGACCGGATAAGAAAGGCTCTATTTGAATGTGTTAGACCATTTTTATCCTCATCAGATTGATTTAATCTGGTCAGGAAATGGTCTATGAGAGCTGTATGAAAGTGCTGTTTATTACGTCCAATCGTATCGGCGACGCAATTCTATCCAGTGGCCTCCTGGGCTGGCTGGTGGATCATTATCGGGACGCCACCTTTACAATAGCGGCGGGACCGTCGGCGGCCCCGCTGTTTATGGACATTCCCCGTCTGGATAATCTAATTCCGTTGCCAAAACAGCCTTACGCCCGGCATTGGCGCACACTATGGCGGGCCTGCGTTCCCCATACTTGGGAGCTGGTGGTTGATCTGCGCGGCAGCGCCGTTTCCTGGCTGATATGGACGCGCGCGCGCGCGGTCTACCGGCCACAATTCTCCGAGGAGCACCGTCTCGTGCAAATGGCCCGCGTCCTGCAACTTGACCAGCCGCCCCAGCCGCGTATCTGGTGCTCGGGCGTGCGGTGGGACAGGGCGTCGCATCTGGTTCCGGAAACGGACAGACCGCTGCTGGCTTTCGGACCTGCCGCAAACTGGTGCGGAAAACAATGGCCGGCCAATCGGTTTGCCGAACTTGCCGCAAGGCTGACGTCGCCCTCCGGGCCTTATCCCGGAGCGGGCGTCATGCTGATGGGCGGGCCAGGAGAGGAGGAAATGGCGCAGCCCCTGTTGCGCGCCATCCCCCCAGGCCGTGCCATTGATCTGATCGGGCGTGTTGATTTGCTTACCGCTTATGCGTGCCTGCGCAAGGCCGCATTATATGTTGGCAATGATTCCGGCCTGATGCACCTTGCGGCGGCGGCGGGGATCCCCACGCTTGGGCTGTTTGGCCCCAGCAGGGAGGTGCATTATGCGCCATGGGGACCGAATGCAATGGCCGTGCGGGGACCGCAAAGCTTTGAAGATATTATTGGCACACCCGGCTATGATCACCGTTCAGGACAGACCTATATGACTGGGCTTAGCGTTGACAGGGTGTGCCAGGCCGTGAGCGAATTGCTGGCGCGATGAAGAAGGCCAAGCTTTCCGCGCTCGTAGTGGCGCATAATGAAGAGGCGCATCTTCCGGAGTGTCTGGCGCGCCTTGGATTTGCCGATCAGCTGGTCGTTGTGCTGGACCGCTGCACGGATGGCTCACGCGATATTGCGAAGGCGGCAGGGGCCAAGCTGCTGGAAGGCGCGTGGCCGCTGGAAGGTCAGCGCCGCAATGCCGGTATAGAAGCCAGTGACGGCCCATGGATTCTCGAAGTGGATGCAGATGAAAGAGTGCCGCCGGCTTTGGCAGACGAAGTGCTGGCAGCGATCGAGGATGCCGAACCCGGATACTTCCTGATCAGCTTTGACAATTATATTGGCCGGCGTTTGGTGCGCCATGGCTGGGGGGCCTATAACGGTGCCAGCGCTGGGCCGCGCCTGTTCACCAAGGGGGCGAAAATATGGGGTGATCAGCTGGTTCATCCGCGAATTGTATTGCGGGGGCCCAGGCGTCGTCTGAAAACACCCATCGACCATTATGTGGACCAGGATATTTCTGATGTCATTGCGCGTTTTGACCGCTATACCCGCGCACGCGCAATGGATCTTTGCGCCTCAGGCAATATAGGAACCTTGCCGGGAAATATACGGCGCGTCTTTTCGCGTTTCTGGAAATCCTATGTCACGCGGCGCGGCTACCGTGAAGGGTTGTATGGCATTTTGCTGGCGCTGTTTTCCGCGGCCTATCCGCTGGTTTCCTACATCCGGGCCCGGCTGGAAGGTCCGGGACACTAGCGCATGCGGGTTTTACAGGTCATGGCGGGGGCACGGCATGGCGGCGCGGAACTGTTCTTTGAGCGGCTGACTTTGGCCCTCGCGCGTAAGGGGGTCACTCAGCAGGCTGTAATTCGCACTGCGCCCGAACGGGCGATGCGCCTGCGCACCGCTGGAATACCGGCACGGGAAATGCGTTTTGGCGGAAGGCTCGATTGTTTCACCCGGGGCGGATTGCGCCGCTCCGTCCTGGAATTTCAACCCGACGTCGCGCTTTGCTGGATGAGCCGCGCGGCGCAGAAATTTCCACGCCGCCCCTCCGTGCCGCGGTGGCCGGTGCTGTGCGCCCGACTGGGGGGCTATTACCCGCTAAAATATTACCGGCACTGCGATCATCTCATCGGTAATACCGCCGATATCGTGAACTATGTCGTGGCGCAGGGGTGGCCCGCCGGACGGGCGCACTATCTGCCGAACTTTGTTGAGTCACAGACCGCCCCCGCTGCTGCACGGCACATGTTTGACACGCCAGAGGGCGCTTCTCTGTTGCTTGCCATGGGCAGGCTTCACCCGAATAAGGGATTTGATGTGCTGCTGGCGGCGTTGTCGCAACTACCTGGCGTCTATCTATGGCTGGCGGGCGAGGGGCCGCAGGAAATGGCGCTGCGAAAACAGGCTGAACGGCTGCATATTGCAGACCGCGTCCGTTTCCTCGGCTGGCGCGATGACGGCCCAGCCCTGCGGGCGGCGTCAGACATGCTGATATGCCCTTCGCGGATGGAGCCGCTGGGGAATGTGATAATCGAGGCCTGGGCGCAGGCAATACCTATTGTGGCGGCGTCTGCCGCCGGGCCGGCTGCGCTGATACACGATGGCGTATCCGGTTTGCTGGTGCCAGTAGAGGATGCAGATGCGTTATCCGCCGCCATACTAAAGATAATCGGCAATCCCCAGCTTGCGGGCGATCTTGCGGTGTCCGGGTATAAGGAATATGAACGGTGTTTCACGGAGGCGGCTGTTGTGGCCCGTTATCAGAGTTTTTTTGAAGAAGTAACAGTCTGATGTGCGGCATTGGCGGCTTCATGACCCGCGACGGCAGTACGCCAACCGCCAGAATGCTGGCCGACATGCTGCGCGCGCTGGGGCATCGCGGCCCGGACGGCGAAGGCCGCTATCTGGCCGGTGGGCTAGGCATGGTGCACACGCGTCTGGCGGTGATCGATCTTGAAACCGGCGACCAGCCGTTTTACGAGCCCAACGGGGCGGCGCTGATCGCCAACGCCGAGATTTATAATTATGTCGAGCTAACCAAATCGTTCATCGATTTGCCCCTGCGAAGCCGCACCGACTGCGAACCCGCCCTGCATCTCTATCGCAAATTCGGCGTCAGCTATGTGGACAAGCTGCGCGGCATGTTCGCCATCGCCCTGTATGATCCGCGCGAAGACCTGCTGTTGCTGTCACGCGATCCATTTGGAATCAAGCCGCTTTACTATGCAGAGATCGATCGCGGGTTGCTGTTTGCCTCGGAACCCTGCGCGTTGATCGCCACCGGGCTAATACCACCCGCCGTAAATCCAGACGCTGCCCATGAATTGCTGCAACTGCAATTCACTACGGGCCGGGATACACTTTATGAAGGCATCAAGCGCGTTCTGCCGGGGGAAACGCTGGAGGTGGTGCGCGGGCGCATCGTTAACCGGCGCCGGCGCCGCGCGCTGCCGCAACCAGAGGTAAGGCAGTGGGATGAGAAACAGGCGCTGGCAGAGCTGGACCGGATTTTGCTTGAAAGCGTCGAAATTCATCAGCGCTCGGACGTTCCCTATGGGCTGTTTTTATCAGGAGGCGTTGATTCATCAGTCCTTCTTGCCTGCATGGCGAAACTGAATGATGGGCCGGTTCAGGCATTCACCGCGGGGTTTGCCGGAACCGGCGCGGAGGATGAACGCGCCCTTGCACGCCGGCTTGCCCGTCATGTCAATGCACGGCACGTGGAAGTGGAAGTCGGCCCGGATGATTTCTGGAATCTTCTGCCCGAGATCGCGGGCTTCGTCGATGATCCGACGGCTGATTATGCGATCGTGCCCACCTACAAGCTGGCTGCGGAAGCCGCCAAGGAACTCAAGGTGGTGCTTTCCGGGGAAGGCGGCGATGAACTGTTCGCGGGATATGGACGTTATCGCAGCGTATTGCGGCCTTTGTGGATGGGCGGGCGCACCATGCGGCCGCGCGGATTTCTGGATGGGATGGGAATTCTGCGCGATGAATCCCCTGGGTGGCGCGACGGCATTGTGGCGGCCGACATCCGGATCAGCGCCCCGGGGCAAACCCGGCTTCAACGCGCGCAGGCTGCCGATTGCGAGGACTGGCTGCCCAATGATCTGCTGATCAAACTGGACCGCTGCCTGATGGCGCATGGCCTGGAGGGACGGACGCCTCTGCTGGATCCCGAAGTTGCCCGTTTTGCCTACACCCTACCTGACAAACTGAAGATCGCGGGCCGCGGCGGCAAAGGAAAATATTTGCTGCGCCACTGGTTGCAGCTAAATTTGCCGGAGGCGGAACCCTTCTCGCCGAAGCGTGGCTTCAGCGTGCCGGTGGGCGAATGGATCGCCGCAAGGGCCGGCAAAATTGCGCCACTGGTTGCGGCGCAGGCAGGTGTTATTGAGTTGTGCAAGCCAGAAGGGGTGCTGGCGCTGTTCAGGTCTCTGTCGGGACGCCGCAAGCATGGCAGGGCAGGCCGGGCAGCCTGGATGCTGCTATTTTATTCCCTGTGGCATCAGTCGCACATTATGCGCGCACGGCCGGCCGGGGATGTGCTGGACTGCCTGGCCAGAGCGGCCTGAAAAGGTTCAGGCCGGGACGCCGCCGCTTTCGCGAATGGCTTTTTTGCGGGCCAGTTTGCGTGCGCGGCGAACCGCTTCGGCTTTCTCGCGCGCCCGCTTTTCAGACGGCTTTTCAAAGTGATTCCGCAACTTCATTTCACGGAATACGCCCTCGCGCTGCATCTTTTTCTTTAGCGCCTTCAGCGCCTGATCAACATTATTATCGCGTACAACAACCTGCAATTATTCGATCCAGTCGTAATTAGGGTTGGAATTTGGCCGCACAGCCGCGTGGACGTGGAGGAATAGCCAAACTTCGGCCAAATGTCTACCCGCAAAGGGAAAATTATTCGTGAATCAAAAAAATCCAGTTATTTCATTCAGTTATGGTTTTCTACTGCGAACCTCCGCCAGATCGGCGGACACCATTTCATGTATTAGTTCCCGGAAACTGGCGACAGGGGACCAGCCAAGCATATCCCTGGCCCGTCTGGCGTCCCCGCATAGATTATTCGTTTCCAGCGGACGAAACAGCGCAGGATCAACGGCAACCAGCATGTTCCCGGTAGCCATGTCAAAACCCGCCTCGCTGTTTCCGGTACCGCGCCATTGCAGGCCGATGCCGGCCTCGGCAAAGGAAAGGGTGGCAAACTCCCTTACTGAATGGGTCACTCCCGTCGCCAAAACCCAGTCCCCTGCCGTGGGATGCTGCAGGATACGCCACATCCCCTCTACATAATCGCGGGCATGGCCCCAATCGCGCCGTGCGTCCAAATTCCCCAGGAAGAGTTTTTTTCTTTGCCCAAGCGCGATCTCGGCCACCGCACGGGTAATTGTGCGGGTGACAAAGCCGTCGCCCCGCAACGGGCTTTCGTGGTTGAACAGAATGCCATTGCAGGCATGTATGCCATAGGCTTCCCGGTAATTGACTGTGATCCAGTGCGCATAGAGCTTCGCTGCCGCATAGGGGCTGCGCGGGTGAAAGGGCGTCGTTTCGTCCTGCGGGGTGACGGCGGCATTGCCAAACATCTCGGACGAGGAGGCCTGATAAAACCGCACTGTCCTTGCGTGCCCCAGTATACGAATCGCCTCCAGCAGCCGCAGCGGACCGATGGCGTCGGTATTAGCGGTATATTCCGGGGTCTGAAAGCTGACATGCACGTGACTTTGCGCCGCCAGATTGTATATTTCGTCCGGACGGGTTTCCTGAACAATACGCAGCATGGCACCTGAATCCGTCAGATCGCCCTCATGCAGGAAAAACTTTGCCTGCTGTGCGCCGTCGGCATCTAGCAAACCGGTAATCCTTGCGGTATTTATTGACGAAGCGCGCCGTTTTACGCCGTGCACCTCATAGCCCTTGGCAAGCAGAAGCACGGCCAGATAGGCGCCGTCCTGGCCCGTGACGCCGGTGATCAACGCGATCTTGCGTGGCAATTGTCTTCTCCCGATCCGCAGTTATATCCATTAGGCGAGCTGCCTTTCGCCCGTGCAAGTAGAAACTGGCCTTGCCCTGAACCGCCACACCCCATAATCATGCACTATGATATTAGACGATTACCCGAAAGTTTGAGGATTTCATGTCAAAACAGCATGTGACGCCGGTTCCCGCCTCGACCCTGATGCTTGTGCGGGACGGGGATACGGGACTGGAAGTATTTATGGTGGAGCGTCATCACCAGATCGATTTCGCCACTGGCGCTCTGGTCTTTCCTGGCGGCAAGGTCAGCAAGGCGGATTATGAGCCGGGGATACGCTTGCGTTGTGAAAATGCGTCGCACTTCAACGAGCTGGAACTGGCGGTGCGGGTAGGCGGCATCCGCGAGGCCTTTGAGGAATGTGGCGTTCTGCTGGCCCATGATGCCGCCGGAACCGGGCTGGTTTCGGCAAAACGGGCACTGGGCCTTGAGCATTACCGTAAGAAAATGGTCGATGGCGACGTCACCATGCTTGAATTTCTGCTGAAAGAAGACCTGATCCTTCTGCCTGAAAGTCTTGTGCCATTTGCGCATTGGATCACGCCGCCTTTGGCGCCCAAACGTTTTGACACGTATTTTTTTATAATCGAAGCGCCTGCGGATCATATCGCCTTGCATGACGGGCATGAATCGGTTGATTCTGAATGGCTTAGCCCGGCGCGCGTCGTTGAAGAGGGTGACGCCGGACGCCGCATCGTGATGTTTCCCACCCGGCTGAACATATTGAAACTCGGCCGTTCCAGCACCGTCGCCGAGGCGCTGGCCAATGCCCGCGCCAACCGGGTGGTGACTGTATTGCCGGAAATGATCAAACGTGAGGATGGCCCCTATCTCAAAATTCCCGAGGAAGCCGGATATGATATTTCGATTTACCCCGTGCCGGCGGGCCGCGGCTAATAAATACTGGCCGGGATTACTTCTGATGCTGGCGCTTGTGGCAGGGGACGCGGCACTGGCCCAAAACGCGCCGGGCGGCGCACCTGGGTTCACGACGCTTGAAGAGATTTACACGGTGCGCAATATCGCCGCGGATGAAACCGCGGACACAGCCGCCGCGGCACGGGATATTGCGCTGCAGGCGGCGCGCCGGATGGCGTTCAGCCGTCTGACCCGCCGTATCGTACCCCTTCAGGATCTGGCGCGCGTGCCCGCCTTGCCGGATGAGGCGCTGTCCAATCTCATACGGGATTTTGAAGTCGCGGGTGAAAAAAGCCGGGGGCGGCGTTATCTGGCGCAGCTTACCCTGCGGTTCGATCCGGAAAGGTTTCGGGCACTGCTGCGCGGATTAAATATCCGAAGCAGCGAAACCGGCGCCAAGGCCATGCTGGTTCTGCCGGTCTATGACACCCCAGCCGGGCGCTTATTATGGGAGGCTAATCCCTGGCGGGACGCTTTGGCTGCGGCTATCGCCGGCACAGGCGCGCAGGATGACCGTTTGGCCCCCTTGCGGATGCCGCTGGGCGATTTTGAGGATGTGTCCACGCTGACAGCCGATGAGGCCGTTGCTGGCGCCATGCAACAGCTAGGCCTGCTCATCCGGCGTTATGGCGTTGGCGGGGTATGGCTGATGCAGGCTGTGCAGTCTCCGGGGCCGGCCGGGGGCCAGGCGATAGACGTGACTCTGCGGCGCATGGGCGTGACAGACGAGAACACCAGGATTGAGCGGTTCGAGGGCGCGCCTGGCGAGATGGCCGAGACCATATTGCAGCGCGCCTCGCAAACACTTCTCATCGGCGTTCAGGAAGAATGGCTGCTGGAGACGGCGGTGGATTTTTCGCAGCAGGCTTCGCTTGATGTCATGGCGCACCCGGCTTCCTTTGAGGGATGGCTTTCCATTCAGAAGCGGCTTACGGACACGCCCATGGTGCGGCATATTGACTTACTGGCCTTGTCGGTAAAAAGCGCACATCTGAACCTGCATTATCTTGGGACCACCGAAAAATTGGCTGCCGCACTATCGCAACATGGACTGAATTTGACACAGGAAGCCGGAACATGGGTATTACGATAGTTCGGTAATGGGAATTCCAGTAAACATGGCCAATTTTGTCTCGCTGTTGCGGCTGTTGCTCGCACCCGTGGTCATCTGGCTTTTACTGGATGGGGAGTCTGGCGCTGCCTTTGCGCTGTTTCTGTTTGCGGGCATCACAGACGCCATCGATGGCATGATTGCCAAGCGTTTCGACCAGATCACCGAACTCGGCGCTTATCTGGACCCGATTGCAGATAAGGCGCTGCTGGTCAGCGTTTTTGTTACCCTGGGCGTATTGCAGGAACTTCCGGTATGGCTGGTCCTGATGGCCGTAAGCCGGGACGCCCTCATCGTTGGCGGCGTTCTGTTATCCTACACGCTTGGCAATCCTCTCGTGATGCGGCCACTGCTGATCAGCAAGGCCAATACCGTGGCGCAGATTGGCCTGGTGGCAGCCGTGCTGGCGCACATCTCTTTTCCCGAACTCCAGACGGCGATGGCGGCAACCGCGCTTGGCTATGCCGTCTGGTTGACGGCAGCGACCACGGCGGTGTCGGGCGGCGCCTATATCGTGACCTGGGTCAGGGCAATGAACCCCGGCGCCGGCACGGTGGGCAAATGAAATCATGAGCCCGCGCAGCCAAATGCTTTTCTGGACAGGCGTGGCGGTCATACTGGCTATGCTGCTGTATCTGCTGCGGGGTGTATTGCTGCCCTTTGTGGCGGGCATGGCCGTTGCGTTTCTGTTTGATCCTGTGGCTGACCGGCTGGAGCGCTGGGGCCTGTCGCGGATCGCGGCAACCATCGTGATTACGGCCGCATTTTTCCTGCTGCTGGTTTCAGCATTGCTGGTGCTGGTCCCAATCGTCACCGTGCAGTTGCAGGCCCTGATCGAAGCGCTTCCCGGCTATGTGGCGCGGGTTCAGCATATTCTGGACACCCCGGCGCTGGAACGCCTGCGGCGGATACTGTCTGCGCCCGCCATTGCCGGACAGCCCGATCAGATGCCGCCCATGCTGCGGGATGTAGCCGCCTGGATGGCGGGGCTGGCGGGTTCGGCGCTCAGCGGGGGACTGGCGTTTTTCAATATTCTGACATTGATCTTTCTCACCCCCTTTGTGTCGTTTTATTTTCTGCTCGACTGGGACCGGATGGTGGAACGCATGGACGCCCTGCTGCCGCGAAAATATGCGGGGCCGATCCGGGCGATGGCGGGCCAAGTCAATGAAATGCTGGCAGGGTTCGTCCGTGGACAGATCAGCGTGTGTTTTTTGCTGGCTTTGTTTTATGGCGCCGGCCTCTCGCTCGCGGGCCTGAAATTTGGCCTGATCGCCGGAATCATGGCGGGCGGACTTAGTTTTGTACCGTTCCTCGGCGCGCTGACCGGGCTGGTGCTTTCACTGGGGCTCGCGATCGGGCAATATTGGCCGGAGTATGCGCAGATTGGAATTGTTATCGCCATTTTTGTGGCGGGTCAGACGCTTGAGGGAAATTTTTTAACGCCGCGCCTCGTCGGCAGGCGGGTCCGTCTGCATCCGCTGTGGATCATCTTCGCGCTGCTGGCGTTTGGCGCCGTGTTGGGTTTTACAGGCATGCTGCTGGCGGTGCCGCTGGCCGCGACGATGGGTGTTCTGGTGCGGCACGGCCTGCAAATCTATCTGCGCAGCCAACTGTTTCTCGAACTGCCAGCACCGCCACAGGAGACAAAGGGGAAAAATGGCAGACCGGCAACTGGTTCTTGATTTGCCGCATCGCCCGGCACAGGGCCGTGAAGATTTTCTGGTCGCCGCCACCAATGCGGATGCGGTGGCGTGGATTGACCGCTGGCCCGGCTGGCAGGGGGGCGCGCTGGCCCTGTATGGGCCCAAAGGGTGCGGCAAATCCCATCTGGCTGAAGTCTGGCGGAGCAGAAGCGACGCATATTTGTTGGATTCGGGCGATCTGACACGAAGCACGGTTCCGGATATCGCGGCCTCTGGCGCGGTAATTCTTGACCGTGCAGAGGCGGTTCCCGACGACGTGGCGTTATTGCACCTCATCAACCTGTTACGCCAGGACGGCGGCGCATTGCTATGCCTCTCGCTGCAGGCCCCGGGCCACTGGCCTGTCCGGCTTGCTGATTTGCGCTCGCGCCTGGCCGCCATGCAGTCAGTCGGCATTGCCGGACCCGATGATTCACTGCTGGGCGCCGTGATGTGGAAACTGCTGTCAGACCGGCAGCTGCGCGCCCCCATCGACGTGATCAGCTTCCTGGTGCCGCGTATCGAGCGCTCGTTTGCAGCCGCCAATCTTATGGTCGCCCTGCTGGACCGCCTTTCGGCAGGAGAAAGACGGCCTGTCAGCATTGCGCTGGCGCGCGAGGCGCTGGCGGAAATTCAGGAAATCAGAGATACTGGACAGGAATAATAGGGGAGAGAAAAGATGGATCTGGGCATCGCGGGCAAACGGGCGCTGGTGTGTGCCGCCAGCAAGGGGCTGGGCAAGGCCTGCGCCACGCATCTGGCACGGGAGGGGGCGCTTGTGACCATAACATCGCGCACCCAGTCAGACCTTGAGGCGGCGGCGGTGGAAATTCTTGCGCTAACGGGTGCAAAAGTGACCATCGCGGCCGGTGATATTGCAACTGATGAGGGCCGCAGGGCGGCTTTGGCTGTCTGCCCCCAGCCGGACATTCTGATCAATAATTGCGGCGGTCCGCCCATGAAGGATTTCCGGCAGTTGACGCGCGATGACTGGATCAAGGCCCTGGACGGCAATATGCTCAGCGCCATTGAATTGATGAAAGCCACGGTGGACGGCATGATCGAGCGCAAATTCGGCCGTATCATCAATATCACCAGCTCCAGCGTCAAAAATCCCATCGCCATTCTGCCGCTGTCGAATGGAGTCCGGGCAGGCCTGACAGGTTTCGTCGCAGGGCTTTCGCGGGACATTGCGCGCTATAATGTGACAATCAATTCTTTACTTCCCGGGGCCCATGATACGGACCGGTTGCGGTCCGCTTATGCTGGAAGGGCCAAAAGCACGGGTGTCGCCGTGGATGAACTAATCGCCAGGGACGCCGCAGCCATTCCTGCCGGCCGCGTCGGGACTGCGGACGAATTTGGTGCGGCCTGCGCCTTTTTCTGCAGCCAGTATACGGGTTTTATTACAGGTCAGAACCTGGTCATGGATGGCGGCGCGTACCGGGGAATGCTGTAGCATTTTGGGCATAATACTGTAACTTTTTGGGAATACAGACTTCATGTGCAGTCTCGCACCGGAGGTTGAGGAGGGGATATAAACTGAGCGAAGCGTCAAAAATGCCGGTTTTGACTTCAGGACAGGGCCCGCAGGACCTGGATTCCCTGCCTGTGGGCGAATTATTCATCAATCGGGAAATGTCCTGGCTCTCCTTCAACCGGAGGGTTCTGGAGGAGGCGGAGAACCAGGCGCACCCCATACTGGAGCGATTGCGCTTTCTATCCATTTCCGCCTCCAACATGGACGAATTTTACACCGTCCGGGTGGCCGGGTTGCACGCCCAGATCCGCACCGGCATCACGACGCTCAGCCAGGACGGACTCAGTCCGGCAGAACAGGCCGAACGCGTATATGCCGCCGCCAGCCAGTTGATGGAGGAACAGGGGGAATGCTGGGATAGACTGAAGACGGAAATGCGGGCGGCCGGTATTTTTGTGCTTTTGCCGCATGAGTTGAGCAATACCGACAGGGCATGGCTTGAGGATCAGTTTCTCAGCAGCTATTTTCCTGTATTGACGCCGATGGCGATTGATCCGGCGCATCCATTTCCATTCATACCCAATTTCGGCTTTTGTGTCGTGATGCAGCTGCGCCGGATATTGGACGGGCGGCTGATGCAGGCTCTTCTGCCGCTGCCATATCAGGTGCCGCGTTTCCTGCGCATGCCGGACGTGGATTTTACCGGTGGGCGTCAGGTGCGATTTCTGGCGTTGGAAAATCTTATCTCCCTGTTTCTGGACCGTCTGTTCCCTGGCTATGAACTGATGGCCAGCGGTGCATTCCGTGTCATCCGGGACAGCGAGATCGAGATAGATGAGGAAGCCGAAGATCTGGTCCTCAATTTCGAAACCGCCCTGCGCCGGCGGCGGCGGGGAAATGTCGTCCGGCTTAGTATTGAATCGAGCATGCCGGGTGAATTGCGTGAATTTGTCGTGCGTGAAATGGAAGTCAGCGATCGAGAAATCATTATCGTGAAGGGCGGGCTCGGCCTGGCCAGCACGCGCCAGTTGATAGTCGATGATCTGGCCGATCTCATGTTTCCGTCATACAACGCCCGTTTTCCCGAGCGCATACGCGATCATAACGGCGATTGTTTTGCAGCGATCCGGGCCAAGGATATTATCGTCCATCACCCCTACGAATCCTTTGATGTGGTGGTGCAGTTTCTGCGCCAGGCGGCGATCGATCCAGACGTGGTGGCGATCAAGCAGACTTTATACCGCGCCGGCCGCGACAGCCCGATCGTCAAGGCGCTGATCGAGGCCGCCGAAAATGGAAAATCGGTCACGGCGCTGGTCGAACTCAAGGCGCGTTTTGATGAAGCCGCCAATATTCATCTGGCCCGTGAAATGGAGCGCGCAGGCGTGCAGGTGGTGTTTGGCTTCATGCAGCTAAAGACCCATGCCAAGGTCAGCCTCGCGGTGCGGCGTGAAGGCCGCGAATTGCGTTCATATGTGCATTTTGGCACCGGCAACTACCACCCGGTAAATGCCCGCATCTATACGGATCTGTCTCTGTTCAGCGCCGATCCGGTTTTGTGCCGCGACGCCGCGCAATTTTTCAATTACTGCACGGGCTATTCCGAACCCGCGCTGCTTAATAAAATTGCCATGTCGCCGATTAACCTGCGCGCCACCATCATGCGGCGCATCAACGACGAGATCGCCTTCGCCAGCGCTGGCAAGCCCGCGGAAATATGGCTGAAACTGAATGCCCTGGTTGATCCGGAGGTCATCAAGGCCCTGTACCGGGCCTCGCAGGCTGGCGTGCATATAGAACTGATCGTGCGGGGCATCTGTTGCCTGCGTCCGGGCGTGCCGGGCGTTTCGGAAAACATCCGTGTGCGCAGCATCGTCGGACGGTATCTTGAACATTCCAGAATATTCTGCTTTGGGGGCGGATATGGGCTTCCGTCCAGCAGTGCGACAATTTATATCAGCTCGGCGGATATGATGCCGCGCAATCTCGACTTCCGTGTGGAAACGCTCGTGCCAATCGAAAATCCGACGGTGCACCAGCAGGTGCTGGATCAGGTGATGATCGCCAATCTGAAAGATAATATGCAGACATGGGAATTGCGGCCCGATGCAACCTATGTCCGCGTCAAGCCAGCCGCAGGCGAGGCGCCTTTCTGCGCGCATGATTATTTCATGAATAATCCCAGTCTGTCCGGCCGGGGAGAGGCCTACGCGAAGGGCCGCCCAAAACCCGTGCCACTGTTCGATGGTAAAGTCACCAATGCCTGACCAGAAAACCTTGCCCGCCCTGAAATATGGCGCACTGGAAAGCAGAGCCTGGGCAGTTGTGAACAGTTCGGGCAAGCACATTGGCGTGATTGATACCGGGTCGAATTCCGTCCGCCTTGTCGTCTATGACGGGCTGCGCCGCACGCCCATCCCGCTATTCAATGAAAAAGTATTCTGCGGGCTTGGGAAATCGGTAGCCGCCAAAGGCCGCATCGAAGGAGAGGCGGCTGAATCCGCACGCACCACCTTGCGGCGCTTCGCCATTCTGCTGCGTGCCATGAAGGTCACCCAGATCGAGGCCGTAGCGACGGCCGCATCGCGCGAGGCTGCCAATGGAGAGGAATTTATTGCGCAACTGTCGAGCGAAATTGGTATCGATATACGCATTATTTCCGGTGCGGAAGAAGGGCGGCTTTCGGCCCTGGGGGTGTTGGCGGGAAATCCCTTCGCCAGAGGCCTGGCGGGTGATCTCGGCGGCGGCAGCATCGAACTGGCCGAGATCGGCGATGGTGTCCATGGAAAGGTTGAAACACTTCCGCTCGGCCCGCTAAAAGTCAAAAAAGCCGGAGCCGATCAACTGGACCGGCGCATCGATGAAATACTTTCCGGACATGAATGGCTGGAAAAATTTGGCGGGGGGACCTTTTACGCGGTCGGTGGATCGTGGCGGGCGCTGGCTCAGGCGCACATGGCGAGCATCGATCATCCCGTGCATGTCATCCATGAATATTCAATCGATGCCGTGGAAGCGTTGCGTTTTACCGCCGCTGTCTCGCGCATGCCGCAGGCGGAACTGGACGCGCTTCCCGGTCTATCCAAACGGCGTGCAGAAACCGCCGCCGCCGCCGCTGCGGTTCTCAACAGATTATTGCGGCGGACAGGTGTGAGGCGCGTGGTATTTTCCGCCTATGGCCTGCGTGAAGGCATGTTGTTCGATCATCTGCCAAAAAATATTCAGGCAATGGACCCGCTGATCGCGGCCTGTGAGGAAAAGGCGGCGCGCCAGGGACGGTTTCCAGAACATGCCGATGAAATCACGAAATGGACTAGCGTCCTGTTTGAGGGGGAAAGCCAATCTGCGGCGCGTTTGCGGCATTGCGCCAGCCTGTTGAGTGATATCGGCTGGCGGGTGCATCCCGATCATCGCGCGAACCAGTGCCTGATGGAAGTCATGAACGCGCAATTTGCGGGCATCACGCATCTGGGCCGGGCTTTGCTGGCGCTGGCGGTCTATTTCCGCTATCGCGCCGAACCAGCCGAAGGGGATGTGGGGCGGCTGTTGGCGTTCGCAGGCTCCGTTGGCCGTAACGCCCGCATACTGGGCCTGGCGCTGCGGCTCGCCCACACTATTTCAGGGGGGGCTGGAGGAATTTTGCAGGATTGTCGGCTGAGTTTGCGCGCGGACGAGTTACGCCTGCACCTCCCGGCCCGATATACGGATCTTGCCGGGGACGCCCTGCACAAGCGTTTGCGTCAACTGGCGCAGGCCCTAAACCGTCAGCCGCGCACCATCGCGGGCTGAAATTTTTTAACCCCGCTATTCACGCCTGACCCGCGCGCTTGACATATGGTTGCTTTTACGCAGGTTTTTTGGCATGTTGCGCCCCTGTCTAGACCATGTTCGGATCAGACGAAATTGCTATAGGCAATACCTTCTGATCCGTAAAACATGGTCTATTTAGTATTCTAGAGCCATTTCCGTTTTGACTGAACCAGATCGTTCAATCAAAACGGAAATGGCTCTGGGGGCGGCTGGCCGACGTTGGCCGCAGGGGGATTCCGTAATTAATCTTAGAGGGAAGCTTCATGAGCATGGCACTTGAGCTCGTTATTGGCTGCGGTCTGCTGGCGGTCTTGTACGGCGTTATCACCAGCCGGTCGATATTGGCGGCAAGTCCGGGCAATGCGCGGATGCAGGAAATTGCTGCGGCGATCCAGGAGGGCGCGGGCGCTTATCTGAACCGGCAATACACCACCATCGCCACCGTCGGCGTAGTGATCTTTGCGCTGGTCTGGTACCTGCTGGGCATGCTGGCGGCATTGGGCTTCGTCATTGGCTCCGTACTCTCCGGCGCTGCCGGCTTTCTCGGCATGCTGATCTCCGTGCGCGCGAATGTCCGCACCACGCAGGCGTCGAGTGAAAGCCTGGCCGCAGGATTAAGCATGGCGTTTCGTTCTGGCGCGGTTACCGGCATGCTGGTGGCTGGATTGGCGCTGCTGGCCGTTTCGGTTTATTACGCCATATTGACTGGTCCGCTTGGCTTTCAGCCGGGCGACCGTGTGGTTATCGACGCGCTGGTGGCGCTTGGCTTTGGCGCATCGCTGATTTCGATCTTTGCGCGTCTGGGCGGCGGCATCTTCACCAAGGGCGCGGACGTCGGCGGTGATCTGGTCGGCAAGGTTGAAGCGGGCATCCCGGAGGACGACCCCCGGAATCCGGCCACGATCGCCGATAATGTGGGCGACAATGTCGGCGACTGCGCGGGAATGGCGGCAGACCTGTTCGAGACCTATGCCGTTACGGTGGTCGCCACCATGGTGCTGGCCTCGATCTTTTTCGATGGCGTTCTAGAACAGCAACTGATGCTTCTGCCGCTGACCATTGGCGGCGCATGCATTATCACCTCGATCATCGGCACCTATTTTGTGCGGCTGGGTTCGAATAATTCGATCATGGGCGCGCTCTATAAAGGCTTTATCGCCTCTTCCACGCTGTCGCTGGTGGCCCTCTATCCGGTGATTTCCGTGGTGCTTGGCATGGGCACGGTAATGACCGTGGGCGAACTGAGCTTCACGGGCATGGATCTGTTCCTGTGCGGCGTGACGGGTCTGGCCGTGACCGGTCTGATCATCTGGATTACCGAATATTACACTGGCACCAATTTCAGGCCGGTCCAGAGCATCGCGCAGGCCTCGGTTACGGGGCATGGCACCAATGTCATTCAGGGCCTTGCCGTATCGATGGAGGCCACCGCCCTGCCGGCGCTGGTCATCGTTGCAGGCATCATTGTCACCTATTCGCTGGCGGGCCTGTTCGGCATTGCGATTGCGGTTACGACCATGCTGGCGCTGGCGGGCATGGTGGTGGCGCTGGACGCGTTTGGCCCGGTCACCGATAATGCCGGCGGCATTGCGGAAATGGCCAAGCTGGATGAAGGCGTGCGCAAAACCACGGACGCGCTGGATGCCGTCGGCAACACCACCAAGGCCGTGACCAAAGGCTACGCCATTGGTTCTGCCGGCCTTGGTGCGCTGGTGCTGTTTGCGGCCTATACCGAAGACCTGAAATATTTCATCGCCAATCCGGACCATTTCCCGTCCTTTGCGGGCGTCGTTCTGGATTTCTCGCTCGGCAATCCCTATGTCGTCGTCGGTCTGTTTATTGGCGGCCTGCTGCCCTATCTGTTTGCCTCGATGGGCATGATGGCTGTGGGTCGCGCGGCAGGCGCCATCGTTGAGGAAGTGCGGCGGCAGTTCCGGGACATGCCCGGCATCATGAAGGGGACGCAAAAGCCGGATTATTCGGCTGCCGTGGATATGCTGACCAAGGCTGCAATCAGGGAAATGATTGTGCCCTCGCTGCTGCCCGTGCTGTCACCCATTGTTGTGTATACTGTGATCAACCTGATTGCGGGTCAGGGTGCCGCGCTGTCATCGCTGGGGGCGATGCTGATGGGGGTGATCGTGACCGGCCTGTTCCTGGCCCTGTCCATGACCTCGGGCGGCGGCGCGTGGGATAACGCCAAAAAATACATCGAGGACGGCCATCATGGCGGCAAGGGTTCCGAGGCGCATAAAGCCGCTATAACCGGCGATACCGTGGGCGATCCTTATAAGGATACCGCGGGTCCCGCGGTCAACCCGATGATCAAGATCACTAATATCGTGGCGCTTCTGCTGCTGGCCGTTCTGGCGCACGGTTAACTATGACAAACATCATAAAAAGGCCGCCGGATTGGCGGCCTTTTTTGTTGGATTTAAGCTATTGGGTTTAGGCCCTGCGTCCTAGAGCAATTCCTTTTTAGACTGAACCAGTTGGTTCAATCTAAAAAGGTAAAATTGCTCTAAATTATTATATAGACCATGTTTTACGGATCAGACGGGATCGCCTTAGGCGATTCCATCTGATGCGAACATGGTCTAGCCGCCGCCCCGTCGGCCGCCGCCGCCACCGCCGCCGCCGCCGCCACCGCCGGGTCCCTGAGTCGCCCCGGTTCCCGAAAAGCGGCCGAAATTTCCAAACATCTGTTCGAGGAAGGTCAATTCCTTGCCCTTGGTCGGCGTTTCACGGCCCACAATCTGCACCGGCCGGCCGGCCGCGATGGTGTATCTCCGCATGGCCCTGACATTATTTTTCTTGTCGAATTCCACCGCCACAATCTGGCGCTCCAGAACCCTGGGGTCGAAAAAAGCAAATCTTTCCTGTTTGGTGGAAATATAAAACCACACTTCGGTATCGAAGGCAGCCGTCGCCGAGGGGGTGCCAAGCGTGTCGGAAATGGAATCCTGATTATCCACTCCCTCCTTCACGGCAGAGAATGATTCTTCGTCTATGACATGTCCCCTCAATTCCGTGGTGGCCGTACAGGCGGACAGCGCGCCGGCCAGCATGGCCATCCTGGACAGGCGGTAAATTCTGTTCTGGCGGGCGCGGCGCGGGGAATTCAGTCTTGGAGTTTTCATGGTGGTTGACGTACCTTGCGGCGAAGAGAGATGCAAGAGAGCTGATCTGGACAGGGCTGCAATAGTATGAATTTGCTGCGAATATTTGGGCGAAAAAAAGACGACAAGGCTGCGCACGCGCTTTATCTGGTCCTTGCCGGGCAGGCCCGGCAAGCGGCATTTTACCGCGATGGCGGGGTGCCGGATTGTCTGGATGGGCGTTTTGACATGCTGGCGCTGCATATGTTCCTGGCATTGCGGCGCTTGAGCGCACATGCGGAGCGGAGCGCGGAAGTGATGCTGGCGCAGCAGCTGTTTGATGTGATGTTTGGGGATATGGATCGCAGTTTGCGCGAAATGGGGGTGGGGGATCTGACCGTGGGCAAGCGGATTCGCACCATGAGCGAGGCGTTCTATGGCCGGGTGGCCGCCTATGAAACCGGGCTGCAGGCAA
>SHWM01000017.1 GCA_009693835.1 Alphaproteobacteria bacterium | reverse complement strand
GCGCGCGAAACCATTTCCGCGATGCGCAAGGACGTGACCGCAAAATGCTATGGCGGCGACGCCACGCGCAAACGCAAGCTGCTGGACAAGCAGAAGGCCGGAAAAAAGCGCATGCGCCAGTTCGGCAAGGTGGAAATCCCGCAGGAGGCGTTTATCGCCGCCCTGCGCATGGGCGACGAGTAAAATACTGAGCTGTGGATAGGGGTGGCTGCGCCAGCCCGCCTGCGCCCTTTGGGCTCCGTTGTGGCATCTACTTCGGACACTCCGGCGCAGTCGCGCCGTAGCTACATTTGGCAAAGCCAAAATGAACGAAGGCGGATGGTGCCCCCGGTCCGAGTCGAACGGACACTCCCTTACGGGAACCAGATTTTGAGTCTGGCGCGTCTACCAATTCCGCCACAGGGGCATATGCCGTTATCATGACGGCCATGCGCGAGCGGGCATCATACGTATGGGCGGGGGGCCGTCAATCCTTTATGAACCCTTGGGAGTGCTTATACCGCACCCCTGCATTTCACCGCATGCGGTTGGACATGAATACGTAAAACTGCTACAGGCCGGTTATGTTTAGAAATCTTTATGACTGGAGCATGAAGCAGGCGGCAGGCAAACATGCGCTTCCCGCCCTGGCGGTGGTGTCCTTCGCGGAAAGCTCGTTTTTTCCGATCCCGCCTGACGTGATGCTGATCCCAATGGTGCTGGCCCGGCCGGACCGCGCCTGGCGAATAGCCGCCGTCTGCACAGCGGCGTCCGTACTGGGCGGCTTTCTCGGCTATGCGATCGGATTTTTTCTGTTCGCCACCCTGGGGCGGATGATTATTGATTTTTACCATCTGCAGGCAGGATTTGCGGCCTACCAGCAGATGTTTGCGGAATATGGCCTGTGGATCATCCTGATCAAGGGGCTTACGCCCATTCCCTATAAGCTGATTACCATTGCCTCCGGCGTGTTCAGATTTGATTTTGTGATATTCACGCTGGCTTCCATCGCCACCCGCTCGCTGCGGTTCTTTGCGGTTTCCGCGCTGCTGTGGAAATATGGCGCACCCACCCGCACGTTCATTGACCAGCAGCTGAACCTGGTGGGATACGGATTTTTGGGATTAGTCGCCGGCGGCTTTCTCGTGGTAAGGTTCGCGCTCTAACCCATTGGGGGCAAAAGGCGCGTGCTTGTCCGGCAATCACGATATATACCGCGAGCAAATCGCCTCCATGGCCCGGCAAACACCGTCAAACGTGCTGGTAACAGGCGGTGTGGCGCTGTTTACGTCGGCCATTCTATGGAATTCTGTGCCGTACCTGTGGCTGTTTGCCTGGACGGCGGCCCAACTGATCCTGGCTGCCATCGCTTATGGGCGCTGGTGGCAGGGTCAGAAGAAATGGCGCAACGCCAACTCAAATGGCGCCGGTGTAATAACCGGCCGCAGGAGTAAAAAATTCCTGCCTCTGGCGGTAGGCTGGGCCACGATGTCCGGCGCAGCATGGGGATCTACCACATTCTTTTTGCCGTATCTGGCGACGACTGAACAGCTCGCGGTCATCATCGTAATGGTCAGCATGGCCAGCGGTGCATCCTCGACGCTTGCTGCCGCGCCAGCAGCGGCGGCAGGGTACATTCTGGCTGATCCGACGCCCGCGATTATTTATTTCTTTCTCCAGGAGACACATATTTATTCCGCCCTGGGATTCATGGCGACAATATTTGCATTGGCGCTGTTATCTTCAACACGAACCGTTTACGGCATGTTTCTTGAGGCCGCGCGAAACCGACGCGAAAATACCAGACTTCTTGATCAGATCCGTGTGGAGAGGGAGACTGCGGCGCTCTCCCTGCTGCAAAGCGAACAGCGCTACAGCGATGTTGTGCAGACAGTAGGCGACATGATCGTCAGCACCGAGGCGGAAGGGGCGTTTCTTTTCACCAATCCCGCCTGGCGGAATACTCTGGGTTACAGCGAGGAGGATCTTTCCGCGAAGACATTCCGGGGCATCCTGCATGAAACCTGGCTGCCCCAGTCCATAGAGCGGCTTCGCGGCGTACTGGCTGAAGAAAGAAGCGACCCAGTGGAACTGGTGCTGAAAACCCGGAGCGGGGATCCCGTCTGGGTGGAAGGCAAGATCAGCCCGCTGTTTGAAAATGGCGCGCTGGTGCGGATCAATGGCGTATTTCGCGACATTGGCCTGCGTAAGGAATCGGAACGCACCCAGCAGGAAATGCAGCGACAGCTCCAGGAGCGGGTGACCCAGGCGACGGCCGAGCTGGCGCAAATCAATACCTCTTTGCAACAGGAAGTACATGAACGCCGCCAGGCGGAACGGGCCTGGCGCATCAGTGAAGCCCAAATTCGACTGATACTGGATTCCACGGTGGAGGCCATTTACGGCGTTGATCGCGATGGGCGCTGTACGTTTACAAATTCGACCTGCGCGCGTCTGTTGGGTTTTGAGGAAACGGCTGAACTGCTGGGAGAGGACATGCATCTCCTCTGCCATGCGAAAGATACAGACAACCGCGTGGAGAATTGCCCGATCTGCGCCGTGCATCGGGCCGATCTGCGCGCACAGGCCGACGATCAGACATTCAAGCGCCGGGGCGGGGGCGCCTTCCCCGTCGAATATTCGGCTGGGTCTATCATCCGCGATGGTGAGGTGATCGGCTGTGTGGTGGCGTTTTTTGACATTACCCAGCGGCGCATGGCCGAAGAGCAGTTGCGCCAATCGCAAAAGATGGAAGCCATCGGCCAGCTTACGGGCGGCATAGCGCATGATTTTAACAATCTTCTGGCAATTATCGTAGGCAATCTTGACCTGCTGATGGAAAGCACCCAAACGCAGGACGCCCGATCCGTGGGCATTAATCAAAAACGCACGAAGGCGGCGCTCAACGCAGCAGAACGCGGCAGCGCCCTGACCCAGCGCCTGCTGGCATTTTCGCGCAGGAAGATGCTCAGCCCGCAAATCATTGACCCTGGCGAACTGCTCAACGGAATGAGTGAAATCATGCGCAGCACACTGGGCGGCGGGGTAACCGCCGAACTCCGTCTGACAGAGCCATTGTGGAATGTCCTGATTGATCCGTCGCAATTTGAAAACGCCGTGCTGAACCTGGCAATCAACGCACGTGACGCCATGGCGGGTAATGGAATGCTGATTATTGAATTGAGCAATGCCAGCCTGAACGCGCCACTTCATCTGCCACGTCTTCAGCTTCCGGCCGGCGACTATGTAAAACTCCGCCTGCAGGATACCGGCATCGGCATCCCCCCCGATATCATTGACAAGGTTTTTGAACCCTTCTTCACCACCAAGGATGTCGGTCAGGGCACCGGCCTTGGACTTAGCATGGTATTCGGCTTTGTTGAACAGTCTGCCGGGTACATCCATCTGGACAGCAAGGCCGGAAATGGAACTATTATTTCCATTTATCTTCCACGGGCCAGTGACGCGGCAGCACGTGCGGAGGAAATTGCAACAGCGCATCTGAACGGTGAAGCCCACAGCGCGTCCGCTGCGCCCGAAAATATCCGGGTTCTGGTGGTTGAGGATGATCAGGGTGTATGTGCGGCTTCGGTCACCCAGATACAGGAACTTGGCTATCAGGTGCTCTCGGCCGAGGACGGACGGAGCGCACTGCAACTGTTCATGGCGACCCCTGGCATTGATCTGGTTTATTCCGACGTGATGATGCCTAACGGGATGAATGGCGTGGCTTTGGCCGAGAACCTTCGCAAACTGTCCCCCAACGTAAAAGTGCTGTTGTGCACGGGCTATGAAGGCGACGCCTATACATCCGGACTGGCCAGCAATATACCCATTCTGCAAAAGCCGGTTCGCAAGGCCGTGCTGGCCGCCAAGCTGCAGGAGATGTTAAAGGCGTGAGCGGCGCGAAACCGTCCTTCCGGCAGAGGCCTCTGATCGCCATCCTTCTGACGGCCAGCATCGCCGTTCTGCTCGGCGCCTATGGATTTGAATATATTGGCGGGCTGGCGCCCTGCCGTTTGTGCAATTACCAGCGCGTCGCCTATTTTTTGGCGATCCTGATAAGCGCTGTTGCCTGGTTGCGCCCGGGGACAGCGCATTGGATGACAGCTATTCTAGTTGCGGATTTTCTGACCGGGGCGGGCCTTGGCATTTATCATGCGGGCGTAGAGTGGCGATGGTGGGCGGGCCTCGCCAGCTGCAGCGCCCCTGGCGGGTACGGAGGTACGGCGGAGCAGCTCCTGGCGCAAATATTGGCCGCACCGGTGGTGCTATGCGATAAAGTCGCCTGGTCCCTGTTTGGAATTTCTCTGGCCGGGTATAATGCACTGATCTCAACGGGCCTTGCCATGTTGGCCGCGGCTATTTTCCTGAATGGGCGGAAGGATAAAATTCATGGCCGCATCTGATCATACCCCGCCCTTGCCGGGGGAAACCGTGCAAATGCGTGTGGCCAGAATGCTGCGTGTCGATCATGCCGGGGAAGTGGCGGCGAGGCAGATTTATCAGGGACAGCTTGCGGTGCTGCAACAGCAGCCGCAGGCGCGCGCCTGCATGGCGCAAATAGAAGAAATGGCGGCAAAGGAAGACGCACACCTTGCAGCCTTCGATCGCCTGCTGACGGCGCGGCGGGTGCGGCCAACTTTGTTAAGCCCGCTATGGGATGCCGCCAGCTATGGGCTGGGCGCCGCCTCGGCCCTGCTGGGCGGACGCGCCGCCATGGCCTGCACCGCGGCCGTCGAGGAAGTGATTTGCGATCATTACCAGAAACAGCTTAATGATCTTGGAACGGATGACCCGGAGCTTTCTGAAATTATTACGCAGTTTCACGCCGATGAGCAGGCGCACCGCGAAACCGCGATGGCGGCAGGCGCAGCCCGGGCCCCTGCGTACCGGCCGCTGAGTGAAATCATCAAGGCCGGATGCCGCATCGCCATCAAACTATCGGAACGTATTTAACTGAACTCCCGCCGGATGGCGTCCGTGTGCTGACCAAGTGCGGGAACCGGGCGGGGGGCGGGGGTGTCTCCGGCAAACCGCATGGCGGGCGCAATCACTTCAACGTCCCCGGACGGGGTGGCTTGCAGCATGGTGCGCAGTTGCGGGTGCGTGAGCAGCTCCGCGATCCCATTCAACCGCCCGTATGGGAGGTCCGCCGCATCGAGCCGCGCTGATATTTCTTTATGAGCCAAAGCGCCGAACACGCCATTGATAATGTCGTAGAGCGCCGCGCGGTGATTGGCGCGGGCTTCGTTGCTGGCGTAATCGGGATGCGCGGTGACATCCGGGCGCTGCAGCACGATGGCGCTGAAGCGTTCCCACTCGCGATTATTCTGAATGGCGATGACGATGTCGGAATCCGCCGTTCTGAACATGCCATAGGGCACCACCTGCGGGTGGCCAAAGCCGATGCGGCCGGGGGCTTTTCCGGTATAACGCTGATGCATAGCGGCGGTGTTCATCATGTCGGCAACGCCGTCGAATAGCGACACGTGAATAGCGCTGCCCTGCCCGGTGCGTCCGCGCGCGATCAGCGCCTCCAGGATCGCCGCATGGGCGTTCATGCCCGCCGTCAGATCGCAGATCGAAACGCCCACGCGTCCGGGCTCCGCCGGGCCGCCGGTCACCGCGCCCAATGCGCTTTCGGCCTGGATCAGCAGATCATAGGCCTTCATGTCCTTGTTGGGGCCTTCATAACCATAACCGCTGATGTCGCAGGTGATCAGCCGCGGAAATTCAGATCGCAACATGGGTGAAGCCAGGCCCAGCCGGTCCAGCGCGCCAGGGGCCAGATTCTGGATGAAGACATCCGCCTTCGCCAGCATGCGCCGCACCAGAGCCATGTCCTGCGCGTCTTTCAGATCAAGCACAATCGACTCGGCACCACGATTGAGCCAGACGAAAAAGCTGCATTCCCCCATCGCCACCGTATCATAATGCCGCGCGAAATCGCCGCCCTCGCGCTCGATCTTGATGATCCTCGCGCCGCCATCAGCCAGGCGCTGTGTCGCATAGGGCGCGGCCACCGCCTGCCCCAGAGAGACTACCAGAACGCCTTCAAGCGCGCGTCTCACTTTATGCCCTGTTAAACTGTTTCTACTTCTACGATTTCACTAGTCGACGCAGGCAAAGGGATAGGCAGCCCCGCAAGCTTAAGTCCCTCGATATGGAATTCAATGGCCTCTCGAATGAGTTTCAATACTTCTTCTTTCGATTTTCCCACTGCGATGCAGCCGGGAAGATCCGGCACATGCGCGCCAAACGAAGTAGAACCTCCTTCGAAAATGACGAGATATTGCATATTAATTCACTCCTGCCTCTTTAGTCCCGCTTGTTTTAGCACATTACTCAATGTTCCTGGCGGTATGTCTACTCCCAAACTTCCAGCGACTGTAACGGCCCCCTTTCTTTTCCGGGTGATGAAACTGACGGTGGCTTCCCTTTGTTCGCACCAGAAACCAGCCATCCGCTTCAATCAGTCTTATAAGTTCGCGAACCGTCATTCAATTACGTTACCCCTGCCAGGCAACGGGGTATCAGTGATTCCATTTATATCCATCCCCACACACCTCGTGTGTACATTGGATAATACAACTTCACGGTTTAACACGCGCAGTTTTAATAGGAGCGCGGCATGCCAAGGACATGCTCGGCGACAAAGGACAGGATCAGATTGGTGGATATCGGCGCGATCTGATAGAGCCGGGTTTCGCGGAACTTGCGCGCCACATCATATTCCTCGGCAAAGCCATAGCCGCCATGGGTTTGCAGGCATGTGTCCGCCGCCGCCCAGGAAGCGTCGGCGGCCAGCATCTTGGCCATGTTGGCCTCGGCCCCGATGTCCTTGCCCTGTTCGTAAAGCCGGGCGGCTTTCTGCACCATCAGATTGGCGGCCTCGGTCTGTGCATAGGCCTTGGCGATGGGAAACTGGATGCCCTGATTTTTTGAAATTGGGCCGCCAAACACATTGCGGCCATTGGCGTAATCCACAGCCTTTTTGATGAACCAGCGCGCATCGCCGATGCACTCGGCGCCTATCAGCACCCGTTCGGCATTCATGCCGGTCAGGATATATTTGAAGCCCTGGCCTTCCTCGCCCAGCAGATTTTCGGCGGGCACTTTCATATCGTCGAAAAAAACCTGGGTAGTGGAATGATTGACCATGGTGCGGATCGGCTTGATGGTCATGCCGTTGCCGATCGCCTTTTGCATATCGACCACGAAAACCGAAAGGCCCGCACTGCGTGATTTCGCCTCTTCGCGCGGCGTGGTGCGCGCCAGCAGCAGCATCAGATCCGAATGTTCGGCCCGCGAGGTCCAGATTTTCTGGCCATTGACGATATAATGATCGCCCTGGCGCACGGCGCGGGTTTTCAGGCTGAGCGTATCCGTGCCATTGGTCGGTTCCGACACGCCAAAGGCCTGCAGCCGTAATTCGCCGGTCGCGATGCGTGGCAGCCATTGGGCCTTTTGCGCAGCATTGCCGTGGCGCAGGATGGTGCCCATTATATACATCTGGGCGTGGCACGCCGCGCCATTGCAGCCCGCACGCTGAATTTCCTCCAGCACCGCCGCCGCCGCCGTCAGTCCAAGCCCGCTGCCGCCAAATTCCTCGGGGATCAGCACAGCCAGAAAACCCGCCTCGGTCAGGGCATCCACAAACGCGGTCGGATATTCGCGCTTTTGGTCCAGATCGCGCCAATATTCACCGGGAAAATTGTTGCATAATGCGATAACTGATTGACGAATTTGAGTAATTTGAGGATCTTCCACATCCAGGTCGGTTTCCGCGCTCATCTTTTCTTCCTGTTTTTCTGACTGCAATGCCTATGACGCCAATCATTAGCCCGTTGTGGCGCGCAATCCAAGTAACCAGGGATAATTTAATAGCGGTTAGACCATGTTCGGATCAGACGGAGGCGCCCCAGGCGATCCCGTCCGATCCGTAAAACATGGTCTATATAATAATTTAGCGCAATTTTACCTTTTCTGATTGAACCCGTTGGTTCAATCAGAAAAGGAATTGCTCTAGGCGTTGGAAATTTTAGCCATATCCACTAAAAGCAACCTGCAGGGCGATGCCGGCAGCGATTCAGGGCGCCGTAACGGAAAAACTGAGGAACAGGGGTCAGCATGCCTCGTTCGATAAAAGGAGAAACGTCTGAGCGGCGCGGCACGAAAGCGCGCCTGATGGACGCTGGCGAGCAATTATTCTCCCGGCATGGGCTGGAGGCGGTAACCATACGCCAGATCAACCGCACGGCCGGCCAGCGCAATACCTCGTCTTTGCTGTATCATTTCGGATCCAAGGAAGGCTTGATCGAAGCCATTTTCATCGACCGGTTCGCTGGCATCAATGCGCGCCGACACGCGATGCTTGATCTTATCACCGCCAGCAGGAGCGAAACGGATATTCCGGCCCTGGCCCGCGCCGCCGTCATGCCATTTTTTGAACATATGCAGGAGAAAAAGGGCGGCACCGATTTCATCCGTTTTTTCGCGCTGCTATATAGCGATCCAAAGATACGCATCAGTAACGATATATGGCGGGAACATACTTCCGCGGCCCGCCGCCTGGCTGGCATGGCCATGAAACATATGACGCCGATGCCGCCCGAGGCGGCCACCCAGCGGGTGGGCCTGGTGGCGACCAGCGTGTTTCACTGGCTGGCCAACTGGAAGCAGATGACGCGCGGAGAAGTACGCCTGACCGAGGAAGACTACGCCACGCTGACGGCCCCGCCGGAAAGCTTTGTCAGTACTATCATCGATTTGATTGTCGCGATTGTGAAGGCGCCCTATAGCGGCGCAACGCTTGAGAAAAAGCCCGTGCCGGAGAGGCTATAGGAAACAGGTCCCAGGAAAGCTAACCTGCGGCCAGTTTCCGCTCCGGGTCATGCAGCCCAGCACGCCAGTCCTTGATCACCTCCAGCGCGCGCTGTTCGGAAAGCGTGTCGAACAGACGGCAGATAGTCTGAAGCTTTTGCGCTTGCGGTGAGGCGCCCCTGCGCGCCTGTTCCAGCAGCAGCGCCACCGTCACGAACTGCCCCCGGTCGGCTCCCGCCGCGCGGCAGATGACCGCCAGCCCCGCATCACTTTCAAACGCAAAGTGAATCAGACTCTGGGTATTGAGTTTCGTGAGCGCGGCCATACCGGCAAAAAACAGTGGCAGGCGCTTTTCGCGTAGGAATGAAATGACACGCGTAATATTCAGCTCTCCATTCATCTGGAGACGATCAATCAATGTGGCGGCCTTCGCGGCCACCCCCTGTTCCGGGGCATTGGGAAGCGCCTTCCGGTTCTGTCCAATCTCCTGCATGGCCTCGCCGAGAATCTGCTGGTCATGCGGAAATCTGGCCACCAATTGGCGCTTCAGTTCATTGGATACGAACAAAACCATCTTCGCCGCAAGCAATGGCGGCAGATCAGCGCGCGCCACCACCAGATGCTGCAGCTTGATCCGTGACCGGCTTTCCTCGACGGCGTACTCCATTGCCGCCTCGGAAATTTCGGCCGTCTGATTATTTAACAGGGCCTCCAGCACTTCGGGTTCGCCCGGCTTCAACAGCGCATCGCCAATCTCGGCGGAAATGTGCGGGCGCGCGGCGACCAGCAGGCGGTATTCACGTGTTTTATGAAGGATAATATTGAGCAGATCACTATCATCGAGCAGCGGACTTTGCGCAAGAACGGGCGCCGCGACCATGACGTCGTCTTCGGCGAGCGCCAGCACCAGCGCCTTGGGCGCATGGCGGGATGCAGCCAGTTTCGCCAAAATCTGGGCGCGAAGCTCGATTTCAAATTCAGCGACCAGCCGGGTGATAATCTGCCCCGCAACTTCCCTGTCCTGGGGATTCATCTGCTCGCCCTGGACATTGCAAAGCTCGATAATGCCCAGATACAAAGCCCGCCGCGCGGCAGGCCGTTTATCCTTGGCGATCTCTATCAGTCTCTCGATCATGGCTCCATCCCAGAGCCGTTTTCGTTTTGATTGAAGCATCAAGTTCAATCAAAACGAAAACGGCTCTAAATTTTACATAGACCATGTTTTACGGATCAGACGGGATCGTCAGAGGAGATCCCGTCTGAGCCGTAAAACATGGTCTGGCACAGAGCTTAGCCGCCAATGTTTACTTATAGGTAAACCGGTCCTACAGATGCGCGAACACAATGGCTACAAACCGCCATTCTTCAGACTTCCTTAAGGATTTCCGGCAGTTTTTTGTGCGCCGGACTGCTCCTATCCAAGCCGTGCCAGCGCCGCCATGGTCTGCGCGGTCTTTTCAAGCGGCACGAGATGGCCCGCCTCGGGAATGCTGACCAGTTCGCAATTCGCGATCAGTTTTTTGAATTCCTGCGCGTAACGCGGCACGATCAGCTTGTCGCTGTCGCCCCAGATCAGCAGGGTGCGCGCCTTGACGCGGTAGAGCCGTTCGCGCAGGCCACGCTCGGGAATGGGAAACAGCAGTTTTCCCGCCATGCCCAGCTGGCGCGCATTCTGCACCAGAAACGCCTTGAGGAATTCAAGGTTGGAAAAATCCATTCCCGCCGTCATCATCTTGCCGCCCGCCTCGGCGTCATGAAACAGATATTCCGGCAGCTCATAGGGCAGCAGGGCGAAAATATCCGGGATCGGATATTCATCCAGCCACAAGCCCGCCGGGCAGATCAGGCACAGCTTTTCCACCTCGCTGGGGGCGATCGCCGCCATCTCGGCGGCCATCATGCCGCCCATGGAATGCCCGGCCAGGATCGGCTTTTTCAGGCCGAGCAATTCCGCCACATCAAAAGTGTGCAGCGTGACATCCAGCATGTCGCGGATTTGCGGACATTCATCGGACGCGCCATAGCCCGGCAGCAGCGGCGCATAGACATGATATTTTGCCGCCAGCGCATTCAGGAACGGGTCTTCCAACGTGACGCCGCCCGCCCCATGCAGATATAAAAGATCGGGGCCGGAGCCGCCTTCGAGCACATGCGTTTCCACGTGGCGGGTTTTTATTTTACGCAGGTTCATAATCTATTCTCCCGCCACCGGAATACGTGTTTTCAGCGCCGCGTCCACCGGCGCGGGCGTGGCGCGCCGGGCCAGCGGCTGGCACCAGAAACGCGTGTCATTTTCATATTTGGGAAACAGATTGCGCATTTTCGGCATTACTTTTTCGGCAAACAGTTTCGTGGAATGTTTGCATTTGTCGACCGGCATATTGCCCACATGCATCAGGCAGAACAGATTGCCGACATGCAGGCTCTTCGCCAGGAACTCCAGTTTTTCGCGCACCGTATCCGGGCTTCCGGCCACCACATAGCCATCATCCAGCAACTGTTTCCAGCTGAGGTGCGAAAGATCGCCCATGTTCGGCGCATATTGCGACAGCGCGCCGCTCTGGATCGTCTTGATCGTGCGGTAGCCCGGCGCATCGGCGAAACCCGGATGAATGTGCAGGCAGCGATTATAGAAATAATCGACATGCTCGCGGAACATGGTTTCGGCTTCCTGGTCGGTTTCGCCAACGATGATGGTCTGCGCGAAACCGGCGCGGTAGGGGCTTTCATCCGGCTCGTTACGCTCGGTCAGCCGGTCCCAATAGCCCTGCATCAGCGCCTTGGCGCGGATATAGCCGGTGAAGCTGAGGTAAGAATAGGAATAGGTATTGTCGAGACAGAAATCATAGGTCTCGACCGAGCCGCCGCCAGGAATGTGAATGGGCGGCGGGTTCTGAATGGGCTTCGGCCAGATATTGACATGGCGCAGTTTGGTGTAGCGGCCATTGAAGGCGAACGGCTTGTCTTCCTTCCAGGCGCGCATGATCAGATCATGGGCTTCCAGATATTTCTCCCGTGTCAGCGCCGGTATCTGGCCATAGCAATAATTGGTGTCCATCGACGTGCCGACCGGAAAGCCCGCCACCAGGCGGCCGCCGCACATCACGTCCAGCATGGCGAATTCCTCGGCCACGCGCACCGGCGGATTGTAGAGCGCGATCGAATTGCCTAGCACCACGATGGCCGCGTTCTTGGTGCGCCGTGTCAGCGCCGCCGCCATGATATTGGGCGAAGGCATCATGCCATAGGCGTTCTGGTGATGCTCGTTAATGCCGACGCCGTCAAAGCCCACCTGATCGGCATATTCAAGCAGATCGAGATAGTCATTGTACACGTCATGCCCGCGCACCGGGTCATACAGGGTACTGTCAATATCCACCCAGACGGAACGGTTCTTCTGGCGGAAGTCATCGGCCAGATAGGGCCAGGGCATCAGGTTGAACCAGGTGAATTTCATGGCGGGCGCTCCGGCAAGATTGACAATGCCCGACTTTAACATGGCGGGCCAAATAAACAGTGTTTTTTGTGGATATGCCGGGCGGCATTGTGTTTGGGCGGGAGTAGTGCCTGAATGGTTAATTGGATGCGGGAATTAGTAAGGGGATGGGGTGTGAAACAATGGCTTGAGAGGATAGTCGGAGGATTGCGGAAGGCAGGGCAACAGATGCGCATGGAATTTATGTACAGGATGATGCGTATCCAGTCTGTAATTGCCAAAGGCTGGAAAATTCTTGTCAACAAAACGGCTAGGACATGGAACAGGATAGTCAAACACCGTGTGTGGATATGGGCCTTCGCTGCGATAGGAATTTATTTGCTGATTTCGCAATATTTGTTTGATTTGATTGATACTCACTATCTGTCCCATCCTCCCGAACCGGGCCATTTCCGGATTGATAATTTATCTTTTTGGGACAGGGATACTGAGGGCGCACGTAATCTAATCTTTGCCTTAGGTGGCTGGCTCGGCGTACTCGCCGCCATTGTTGGCTTTATTCTGGCCGGGTTTCGCACCAGCACCCAGTTGCAAATGACCCAGACCGCCATTGACGGTCAGGTCACTGAACGGTTCACCAAGGCGGTCGAACAGTTGGGACATGCACAACGCGCCGTACGCCTGGGCGCGAGCGATGCGCTGGAACGCATCGCGATCGACAGCCCGCGCGACCGCGATACGATTGTCGAAACCCTCGCCGCCTATATCCGCGAACTTGCGCCGTGGATGCCATCCGATGATGAAAATGGCAACCCATTGGATGAGGCTTCATTTGATGATGACGTGCCTCTAGGAGAAATTTTCTCTGTCAACACAGCGCCGCGCACGCCCATTGATATCGCGGCGGCGCTGACCATCATCTGCCGCCTGCTGCCCCATGGCGATCCTATGCGCCAGAAAGTTGATCTGCGCCACACCGACCTGAGCGGACTTGACGCGCCGGGCATTGATCTCAGCCGGACGCGTATTAATTACACAAATCTCTTACTAGCGATGCTGGCAAAGGCAAATCTGAGCGGGGCGGGCCTAAATGGGGCGAGCCTACACAGCGCAAACCTGAGCGAGGCGAACCTGAGCGAGGCGAACCTGAGCGAGGCGGACCTGAATGAGGCGAACCTGCGCGACACGGTGCTAAGCTCGACGATCCTGAGCGGGGCGAGCCTATGCGGTGCGGCCCTATTCAGGTCGGTAATGGACGGGACGGTAATGGACGGGGCGGACTTGGGGAATGTGCAAAATCTTACCCAACAACAGCTCGACGGTATTCGTTATCCCCACGACTTTCCACCCATTAATATACCGATTCGCCTGACACTACCGGAACCTTATGACTTCAATGATGACCCCTGACCACCGGCCGAATTTGTGTGCAGCATGAATTTCTGTCATCGCGAGCAAAGCGTGGCGATCCAGTGTCTAATCGAAAAGCCTGTATTTGTGGCCCTGGATTGCCGCGTCGCTTCGCTCCTCGCAAAGACGGATGAGTGTTATGTCATCGCTTCAATCTAAAATTATCATGCACTAAACAACGCAGACCGATGCGCAAGAAACGCCCAATCTATCCCATCCACCCCGGCCAGATACTGGCCGATGAACTGGCCGAACTTGAAATGACGCCGGCCGGATTGGCGCGCGCCCTGTGTGTTCCCTCCAACCGGATTTACCAGATCATTTCCGGGCAGCGGGCGATCACCGCCGACACGGCCCTGCGGCTGGAACAATGGCTGGGCGTGGAAGCCGCTTTCTGGATGAACCTGCAAAAGAGCTATGAGCTTGATCTTGCCACAGAGCAGTTTGGCGATGAAATCAAACGCACTGTTGCGAGCAGGAAATCAAAGCCGCAGGAGCGGGTAATGGAAACATTGTCTTAAATTCTGTTGCATTTAGTTGGATTGATCCTAAAGCCCCCCACCCCGGCCCTCCCCACGAAGGGGGAGGGAGAAGCGGCCCAGCTTGCTGAGAAAATCCCCTCCCCATTCAGGGGAGGGGCTTTCCCGTCCGGGCAATGGTTTCGGGAAGAAGGTGTGCCGGGTTCTGCGCTATCGTGTTTTCTGTTGCGTCAGACGCAAGCGGTTCCCTTCCCCCATGCGGGGAAGGGATAGGGGTGGAAGCGAAATCAGTTTGGTCGCGCCGAGGCCCGCCTCACACATCCGCCCAGTTGGGCTTGCGCTTTTCGGCAAAGGCGCGGGGGCCTTCGACATAATCCTTGCTCTTGGCCAGTGCCGACATCCCGGCATATTTGCCGTTGGCGGCAGCCTCGATGCCCGCCTGCGCCAGCCCCTGCATCGACATTTCCTTGGACGCGCGCACCGACATGGGCGAACATTCCATGATCTGCGCCGCCCAGCGTTTGGCCGCGTTCATCACGTCGGCATGGGGCACCACTTCGTTGACAAAGCCGAGACGCTGGGCTTCTTCAGCCGATACGCGCCGCCCGGTCAGGATCATGCCCATGGCCTGCTTGAGGCCGATCTGGCGCGGCAGACGGTGTACGCCCCCCGCCCCCGCCGCCAGCCCAACACGCGGTTCCGGCAGCGCAAAAATCGCCTTGTCCGAGGCGACGATAATGTCGCAGGCGATGGCGATTTCCATGCCGCCGCCCATGGCGACGCCATTGACCGCCGCAATCACCGGCTTGAACATGTCATAGCGCGCGGTCAATCCGGCAAAGCCGGTCTTGGGCGATTCCATCTTGCCGCCCGACGCGGTGAATTTCAGATCATTGCCCGCGCTGAAGGCCCGGTCGCCCGCACCCGTAATGATCGCCACCCATTGCGACGGGTCGGCGGCGAAATCGTCAAACACTTTTTCCAGCTCATAATTTGCTGCCGGATGCAGTGAATTCATCACATCCGGGCGGTTCATGGTGACGATGGTCATTTTGCCGTCGCGTTCCACCTCGCAGAATTCATAATTCGCCATTGGATCCTCCCTGTTGTTGCTCAGTTATTCTGTATTCAGTCTAGCGGTAGCGGGTATCGGGCGCCAGTCCCGCCCGGAAGCGACGCCAGTTTTCGACATAGCCGGTGGCCGAGCGGGTGAAGCCTTCAATTTCCTCGGGCGTCGCCATCCGCGCCACCTTGCCGGGCGATCCCATCACCACCGAACCATCGGGAATTTCGCGCCCCGGCGGGATGAAGGAATTGGCCCCGATAAGACAGTTCTGGCCCACCTTGACCCGGTCGAGCAGGGTGCTGCCCATGCCGATCAGGCTATTATTGCCAATGACGCAGCCATGCAGGATGGCCCTGTGCCCCACGGTCACATAATCGCCTACGATGCAGGGCGCGCCCAATTCGGTATGCAGCACGCAATTATCCTGCACGTTGGAATTCTGGCCGATCATGACCGGTTCATTATCGCCGCGCAGCACCGCTCCGAACCACACGCTGGCATTGTGTTTTAGCACGATCTTGCCCATGACCTGGGCATTGGGCGCAATCCAGTATTCGCCATCCTCAGTCTCCAGGCCCTCATCGCCCAGCCGGTAAATCGCCATTTTGCGTGCATTCCTTCCTGCCTAATCATCAGTTCAGTGTTGCATAGATGCCCCAGTCTGGTCAAAGATAGGGAATAAGAATACTAACCAGAAGGGAATGACAGATGGGAATGCCGATAGAGAAACTGGTAGGAATTATCCGTAAAAACGCCGCAGGCAGTGGCGGGGGCGGCGGGAAGCCCAGCCTTGCCAAGATCCGCGAGGGAATGGAAAAAACCGCGTTCCCGGTGGCGCCAGATGTGAAATGCGAACCACTGAAGGTGGCCGGACGCGATGCCGAATGGATCAAGGCCCCGGGCGTCAAGGACGGCTATGCGATCCTGTATCTGCATGGCGGCGGTTATGTGATGGGCTCGATCAATACCCACCGTTCGCTCGCAGGCGAAATATCCCGCGCGTCCAAGGCTGCGGTGCTGTTAACGGATTACCGGCTGGCGCCAGAACACAAATTCCCCGCCGCCGTCGAAGATGGTGTTGCCGCTTTCAAATATCTGCTGGACCAGGGTTTTGATCCCGCCAAAACCGCCATTGGCGGTGACAGCGCGGGCGGCGGCCTGGCGGCGGCAACCCTGGTGGCGTTGCGCGATCAGAAATTACCGATGCCGGGGGCGGGCATACTGATCAGTCCGTGGGCGGATTTAACCTGCTCCAACCCCAGTTATAAAACCCGCGCGGCGGCCGATCCGATGATCGCCAGCGACGGGCTGGCCGGCATGACCGGCTCCTATCTTGGCAGCGCCAGCCCCGTGCATCCGCATGCCTCGCCGGGTCTTGCTGACCTGACCGGTTTGCCGCCGCTGCTCATCCATGTGGGCGACGCCGAGGTGCTGCTGGACGATTCAATCCGGCTTGATCTGAAGGCCAAGGCCTGCGGCGTCGACAGCACGCTGGAAGTCTGGGACAAGATGATCCATGTCTGGCACGCCTTCCACCTGATGCTGGACGAAGGCAAACAGGGCATCGAGCGCATCGGAGAATTTCTGCGCGGCAGATGGGGCATCTGAACTGAAGCAACACCCGGCCGGAGTGCAATAGCCGCTTTTCCGGCCGGCCCGTTCTCTTCTTTCCCCGGAGTGGAATAGGGCCCGCCTGTAATTTTTTCAGTCTGGCTGACCGCGTTCCGCGCCTCCAATTGCCTAACCCTATAAGTAAAGGAAAATCACATGGCCAGTAATGAACTGCAAAGCGTTCTGGAAATGCTCAAGGCAAACCCGCTCAATCCCAGCGCCTCCCTGCCTGAACTGCGCGCCTGGTTCGAAGGCTCCATGGGCCAGATGCCTACTGTGCCCAACACAAAAATTACGAATGTCACCGTGGATGGCATAGCATCGGAATGGGTGGACGCCCCCGGCGCGCGCGCAGATCATGCCATTCTGTATCTGCATGGCGGCGGCTACGTGATCGGGTCATGCGCCACGCATCGCTCGCTGGCCAGCAAACTGTCGGAAGCCAGCAAGGCGCGGGTTCTAGTCATTGATTACCGCATGGCACCCGAAGCGCCCTATCCGGCAGCGGTCGAAGATGGGGTCAAGGCCTATCGCTGGCTGCTGGCGCAGGGATTTGCGCCGGCCAAACTGGCCATTTCGGGGGACAGCGCGGGTGGCGGCCTGACCCTGGCGACGGCTGTCGCGCTGCGGGACGCCGATGTGGCGCTGCCGAAGGCGCTTGCCATGCTTAGTCCGTGGACGGATATGACCGGCACGTCGGACACCATGACCTCCCGCGCCAAACTGGACCCGATGGTTCAGAAGGAAGGGCTGGTCGGCATGGCGGGCATGTATCTAAGCGGCAAGGACGCCAAAACGCCGGGGGCATCTCCCTTGTTTGCGGATATGCGCGGTCTGCCATCCATGCTGATCCAGGTCGGCGATCACGAGGTGCTGCTGGATGACAGCCGCAGCCTCGAGAAAAAGGCCAAGATGGCCGGTGTGGATGTGACGCTTGAGGTGTGGGACGAGATGATCCATGTCTGGCATCTGTTCCACCCATTGCTGCCGGAAGGCGTCAAGGCGCTGGAAGGCATCGGCGGTTACCTCACCAAAAAATGGGCCGCCTAACTCGATAAAGTCCCATCCCGTCAAGCCCCCAAAAACTTGGGGGCTTGATCAGGTCAGCGCACCACCCGTCCAGGCGCGGCGCAGGCGGAGCGCGCAGACTAAACCCATCGCGCACAGGCCTGCCATACCCAGAAACGCGAGGCTTCCAAAAGCCGCGTAGCCGAAACCGGACGCATAGGTTACGCCGCCAATTACAATCCCCGTGGATATGGCGGCATAGACGCCCTGCGCAGTCACCGCCAGATGCGGCGGCGTGGCGCGGGTGATGAATTGCATCGCGGCGATATGGGTCGCGCCAAAGGTGAGCCCATGCAGACATTGCAATGGCGCCAGAAGCCAGATGCCGGGATTAAACGCTGTCGCCGTCCAGCGCAGCACACCCGCCGCACCCCCCAACGCCAGCAGGCTGGAGGGCCCGAAACGCGCGGTGACACGCCCTGAAAATGCAAACAGCAGGATTTCCGAAATAACCCCCAGCGCCCACAGAACACCGATCAGGGAACTGCCATGCCCGAGACGCTGCCAGTTGAGCGTGCCGAACGTATAATAGACCGCATGCGCCGCCTGAATGAGCGCGCCTGCCGTCACGAACAGCATAAAGTTGCGGTTGCGGAAAAGTTGAAAAGCTGCGCCCAGCGTCGCACGTTGACGCGCTGCATGTGCAGGAACCTGTTCCCGGGCAGGCAACAGCACCGCCGCCATCACGGAGAAAACGCATCCGGCCAGGATCATTGGCAATATCATCTGGTTTCCGGTGCGCGAAAGCACCCAGCCGGCCGACATGCTGGCGGCGATAAAACTGATCGAACCCCACAGGCGCACGCGGCCATAATCCACCCGGCCCTGTGCGGCCTGCGCCAAGGTCAGCGTATCGATCAGCGGCATGATGGCGGGGATCAGCGTGCTGGTCAGGAGCGTGACCAGAAATATCGCCAGAAAGCTATGCACCTGCGAAAACAGCGCAAAGCTGACGCCGAGCAACACCGAAAACAGAATGATCTGGGCGCGATGGCGGCCGGCCCGATCCGAGGCAAAGGCAATCAGGGGCCCTGTCACGACACGCAGCAGCATGGCGGCGCCCGTCAACAGTCCAATATCTCCCGCACTTAATCCATGCGCCGTGAGCCACACCGGCCAGAACGGCATATGCACGCCCGCCACGACGAATATCGCGAAATAGTAAAACGCCAACCGAAGCGAATGGCCAAAAACGCCGCGCATCAAGAGTAAAACTTATCCTGCAAAGCGCGGCATAACCTTGGTGGCGTAAAGCTCCAGCGATTTCATCAGTTTGGCGTGCGGGATCAGCCCATTATAGGCCCAGGCGAACAGCCAGCGCGCGGGAAGACGTTTCAGCAACGCCTCCATCTGGCGGCAGACCGTATCGACGCTGCCCACCAGCGCATAGCCCATATTCATGAAGTCGCCCCGCGCCAGATTGTTTTCACCTGTGTCGGGATCCAGCATGCCCTTGGCGAAATCGAACGGTTCAAACCAGGATTCGTTGCAGTAATAACCTGAATCGAGCCATAGCTGCGTCGCCTCTTCATCCGTATCGGCAATGACGACGTCGCGCAGCATGCCCAGCCCCTCGCCCCGCGGTTTGCCCGATAATTCCTGGTACAGATCAAACAGCCGGTCTTCAAGCTTTGGATGCAGCGGCGGCAAAACGGCCGTCGCCCCCTGCGATGCGCACCAGCGGATACTGCGCTCGGACGATGCGAAAGGCTGAAATATCGGCGGATGCGGCTTTTGCAGCGGCTTTGGCACTACGCCAACAGCCTTGACGATGCCGTTTTCAACGCCCGCGCCATATTTGTTGGTGAAATCAATATTCCATGGCGTATCCCCTGGTGGAATACGCCAATATTTTCCCTGGTGGCTGAGCATGTCCTCGGTCCAGGCCTTTTTGATGATGGTGTAACATTCCTCAAACGCGGCGCGGTTGGCGTCGTCAATGGCGTCATGCTGATGCGGTCGCGCCCCGTGAATGCCGTGGTTCTGCTGCGCCATGGTATCCACCCAGCGCCGCTGATAACCGCGCGCGAACCCGGCGCAGGCGCGGCCGCCGGTCATGTGATCCAGCATGGCGATATCCTCGGCCACGCGGATCGGATTGTTGGCGGGCAGCACGATGCCTAGCTGTCCCACACGCAGGCGTTTCGTCTGCATCCCGATGAAAAGATCCAGCATGATCGGATTGTTGGAAACTTCAAAGCCTTCCACGTGGAAATGATGTTCCGTAAAACTTATGGAATCATAGCCCGCATCGTCGGCCAGCTTCGCCTGTTCGGAAATTTCTTTCAGCATCTGCTGATACATTTCCGGCCGCAGGCCGACCATGCCCTTTTCCATCTCGGCCCTGTTGCCGACGGAGGGCAGATAAAACAAGGATGTTTTCACGCTCGACGCTCCCTAAAGTCTGATTGCGCCGCACATTACGGCAAGCCCGCCACGATTGAAAGCGCCGAGGAAGGAAGTGCCGGATTGCCGGTGCGGCACATGTGCGATAGGCTGACGCCCCGCCATCACTGAGGGATGTATCCATGCCAAGACTGAAAGCTATCCTGTTACTGGCCGTGCTTAGTCTGCCCCTGCCTGCGTGGGCGGCGGATCGCGTCAGATCAGGAACCCTTTACAAGGACCCCGATTGCGACTGTTGCGAAGGCTACGCCGATTATTTGCGCCAGAACGGATATCAAATTAAAATTGTGCCAACCCGCGATCTGGCCCGGATGCGCGCCGCACAGCATGTGCCCGAGGACCTGGCGGGTTGTCATATGACTCTCATCGATGGCTATGTGGTGGAAGGGCATGTGGCGGTGTCGATGGTCAACCGGATGCTGGATGAAAAGCCCGCAATCAGGGGCATTTCCCTGATCGGCATGCCGCCCGGGACGCCGGGCATGCCCGGCGACAAGATCGGCCCTTATACTGTTTGGGAAATCGCGGCGGACCATCAGGAAGTTCCCGCGCGGGTCTTCGGAGTGCAGTAGCCGCCCAGCCCGCCGGTATTTCACCAGCGGGCTGTCCGGATCAGATCAAATCAGGCAGCACTACCATTCCGCAGCAAACGGCCAGGCAGATTTTGTGATGCGCCGTTAAACGCGTCAACGCCTTCCTGGCGTAACAACACGCCATTGACGATAACGGCGTTGATGCCAATCGCATCCGCCACCAGCCGGTCCGCGCCCGCGGGCAGATCATGCACGCGGCGCAGCTTGCTTGCGCCAACCGTATCGGGATCAAACACCACCACATCCGCGGGCACGCCAGTTTTCAGAGTGCCGCGATCGGTGATACCGAACACTTCGGCGGGACGCGACGTCAGCATACGGACAGCTTCTTCCAGTTCGATGGCTTTTTTCTCACGCACCCAGTGGCCAAGCAGATAGGTAGAGGCGCAGGCGTCGCACAATTGGCTGGCGTGCGCACCCGCATCGGACAGGCCCAACACGGTATTCTTGTTCTGAAGAAGAGGCAGAACCTCGTCTTCATTGGCGTTGGCGATCGGCATGCGGAACCGGGTTTCCAGATTGTCCTTCAGCGAAAGATCCAGCGTCAGATCGGCAAGATGCACGCCGCGTTCCTCGGCCACATCCGCAATAAAGCGTTCCTCAAGAGAGGGATCATGCGGACAATAGGTGATCATCGCCTTGTGCCAGCTGCTGCCGATGCCGGTTTTGATCAGCTCCCGGAAGGTCTCCCGGAATTTTGGATCCGCATAGATCTTTTTCTTGCCTTCCAGATCCGCCCGCGAAACCGGCTTGAACGCCGGATAACTTTCAAAAATGAAGGGCGCCCGGAACTGCAGTTCGAATTGCAGCGCGCGGGGCGTAACCTGCGGGTAGACCTTGTTACCCGCCGCGACCAGTTCGTCAGAGCGCCGCAACTGCTCCATCGCACTGCCCACGCCCAGCCCGCTGCCGCCCAGTCCGGACAGCAACGCTGTCCAGCTTATCGGACGGCCGGTTTCCTTGTACAACGTGGCGAATTGCTCAAATGCCAGACCCTTGCCAATGGTCGCCTGGACCATGCCTTTGCCCGCATCACCCAACGCGCCGCACAGCTCGCGTATTTCATCAAAATTGGCGAGACGGCTGGGCACTGGCAGTCCATCATAGCCGACGTGCGTGAAGGCCTGCGAGGTGGCAAAGCCCACTGCGCCCGCCTCGATGGCGTCGAAGACAATCTTGCGCATCTTCGCCACTTCGTCCGGCGTCGCTTCGCGCTGCGTCGATTCCTCGCCCATGACATATAGCCGCACCGCCGTATGACCGACCAGCGCGCCTACATTGATGGCGGTGCCACGGGCCTCGATGGCGTCCAGATATTCCGGGAAGGTTTCAAACGGCCATTGATCGCCAAGACCTTCCCGCAGCGCCAAAACGCTCATGCCTTCGACATTTTCCAGCGTGCGCATGATCATGTCGCGGTGATCCGGACGGGTGGGCGCCACGCTGAAACCGCAGTTCCCCATAACCACCGTTGTCACCCCATGCCAGGGTGAGATCGTCAGCATACGGTCCCAGATAATCTGCGCATCATAATGAGTATGAATATCAACAAAACCCGGACAAACAACCTTTCCATCCGCATTGATGGTTTTGGCGGCTGTGCCCGGGGCCTTGCCAAGGGCGGCGACCTTGCCGTCCTTTATGCCGACATCGCCGAAATAACCTTTGGACCCGGTGCCGTCCACGATGAGGCCGCCGGTAATCTTGATATCGTAATCCATACCTGTTTCTCCTGCATGAGGGGCCAAAAAGCGAAACAGCCAGCGCAGCGGTCAAACCGCGCCGGCTGCGATAAAGCAAAGTCAGCGCGGCTCAGGCTGCGACGGTCAGCCTGTACAGTTCCGCCACATTATTGTGGCAGATGTCATTGCGCTGCTGTTCCGTCAAGTGTATGGAATGCTCGGTCAGGACTTCCTGAGACCACGGCCAGGTAGCGTCGGAATGCGGGAAGTCATTGGCCCACATCAGACGCTTGGTATTGACCATATCGGCCATCTGGAACGCCACCCAGTCGTCCTGGAACGTCATATAGATGTTTTCCTTGAAATAATCGCTGGGCAGCTTTTTCAGCTCCTGCCCCTTCATCCAGAAACGGTGGCGCTTATAAGCGTGATCCATCCGGTACATAAAATGCGGGGCCCAGCCGGCGTCGGCTTCGACGCAGACAATCTTCAGATCGGGGTTGCGCTCAAACACGCCAGAGAACACCAGCATGCCCATAATGTCCTGACAGCCGCGGATAATGGACTGGAAGGCGTTAATGCGTGGCCCGCGCGATTTACCGCTCAGCACGCCGTCCGCATCGCCTGCGGTCAGAATGTGAAATGACAGCGGCAATTGCAGATCAATGGCGGTCTGCCAAAACCTATCATAATCCGGATGATCATAATCATGTTCGGCGGGAATGCCGTTCATCATCACGCCATCGAACCCCTGCTTCTTGATCTCTTTCAGATCCTCAATGCCTTCTTCGATGGAGCCCATGGAGATTTGGGCCATTGGAATAATACGCTTGCGATCCTCGGACGCATAATCAAGCAGCCAGCGGTTATAGGCTTTCATGCAAGCCCGCTTGTAGACGAAATCCTTGTGATTGCAGAGGATCATACCAACGCTGGGATAGATAATTTCAGCCGCTACACCGTCGCGCTCCTGATCCGCGACACGGTATTTTGCATCCCATCCGCTTTTATGGAGGCTCTCAAACTTGGCGCCACGGGCGCTCAGTTCTTCCGGCGCCTTGCCTGCGGCAGCGATCAGCGCCATCGGAATGGTTTTATCCATGCCATCAATCACATAAATATCGCCAGTCCCTTCCTGGAAGCGGACATGCGGGGCGACATCGCGGAATTTCGGTTCAATATAGTCGATATAGCAATTTGGCGGTTCGGTAATGTGGCTATCCGCAGAAATTGGTTTCTTGATCACTGGGCGCTCTCCTCTGGTACTTGGCCATTGTCCAGCCTTAGCTATTAATTCCCATGCGAAGCCCGTTTGCAACGGGTTTCTTTTGCGAGCGCTTGATTTCTGCGGGTCACGGAATATAGGTCACCGCGCCCTGGGATAGGATGATGTTCCCTTTTTGGGTTTCCGCATGGAGAATGGCTTCGCCTGGCGCGGTTTTCCAGATTTTGGTGATGATGGTGTCGCCATAGAGCACCCGGTCGGCAAAACGCCCGGTCATTGATGTGAATTTGGCCGGATCATCACTGCATAGCGTCTTGAGCGCGGCGCGGCAGACGAAGCCATAGGTGCACAAACCATGCATGAACGGCGCATCAAATCCGCCCAGCCGGGCAAATTCGGGATCAATATGAATAGGGTTCCAGTCACCCGACAGCCGGTAGATCGCCCCCTGTTCCAACAAGGGTGTTTCCGAAACGACAGCATCTGGCGCGCGTTCCAGCGGCGTATTCCTGGCCTCGCCCGCAGGCCCGCGTTCGCCGCCAAAACCTCCCGCGCCGCGCACGAACAGGCTGGCATAAGTGGTCAGCAGGACGCCGTCACTATCTTCCAGCGTACTCTCGACGCCCACAATGGCGGCTTTGCCCTTGTCCCAGACCTCGATGATTTTGCTGTACACCCTGCCCTTGGCGCGGGGCGGAATGGGGCGGCTCAGGGTGAAGGACTGTTCGCCATGCAGCAGCATTTCCAGACGCAGATCCACATTTTCGATAGCCGCCGCCAAACCGCAGCCACCGGGTATAACGGCAAAGCTGGGTAGCACCTTGGGACCCTTGCCTTCAAATACAAAATCCAGTTGCCCCTCCGGTTTAGCCCCGACGCCAAGCGCATAGAGGATCGTATCCTTGTGATCCCAGCTTACCTCAATGGGTTCGAACACATGGCCCAGAAGTTTTGCATTCATCGGTAGTTTCGCCATGACAGTGTCTCCCGTTTTTCACTTGGGTGCTGGCGGCATTTCATTTGCCGCCCGGTTAATCTAGTATAGCCGGGCGCAGGACGGCTAGAGCAATTCCTTTCAAGACTGAGCCAGCGGGTTCAGTCTTGAAAGGAATTCCTCTAAATTGTTATATGGACCATGTTTTACGGATCAGACGGGATCGCCATGGGCGATTCCATCTGATCCGAACATGGTCTAGCAAAAAGGAACAGGGGAATGCCCCAAAAAAAATCTCTGGCAATGGTGCTGACCGGTGCCAAAACATTTGCGCGCATGGATTTGCCGGTGCCCTCCATCACAGCCGATACGGCGCTGATGCGGGTGGAGGCCTGCGGCATCTGCGGCAGTGATTACGAACAATATGAAGGCGTTCTGAACATGCCGATGAACGTGATCCCGGGCCACGAGCCGATCGGGTTCATCGAGGCCATCGGCGATAATGCGGCGCGCCGCTGGGGTGTGAATGTGGGGGACCGGGTAGCGGTTGAGACCATGATTTCCTGCCGTTTCTGCCCGCCCTGCCTGGGCGGCCGGTATCATCTGTGCGAAAATCGCCGCATTTACTCCTATATTCCGATCAGCGAGGGCGGCGGCCTGTGGGGCGGCTATGCGGAATATATGGTTCTCGATCCCAACACCATCGTGCACAGGCTCGACAAAAGTCTGCCTACGGAGCTTGCGGTGATGTTCAATCCCCTGGGCGCGGGATTCCGCTGGGCGGTGGAAATTCCGCAAACCAAGCCGGGCGATACGGTGGTGATCATGGGGCCGGGGCAGCGCGGCCTGTCAAGCGTGGCTGCTGTCAAGGCAGCGGGCGCGGGCAAGGTGATCGTCACCGGGCTGGAAGCCGACCGCACGAAACTGGAGATCGCCAAACTGTTTGGCGCCGATCACACCATTGATGTGCAGAACGAAAAGGCGCGGGAAAAGGTGAAACAATATACGAATGGCAAAGGCGCGGATGTCGTGATCGACGTTTCGGCCTATGCGACCGAGCCGGTGACGGATGCGCTTAGTTTCGTACGGCCGGGCGGCACCATCGTGCTGGCCGGGGTGAAAGGCTTCAAGCCTGTCCCGGGCTTCGTGTCCGATATGATCGTCATGAAGGAAATCACCATCAAAGGGGCGATGGGCGTGACCTGGTCCGGCTATGCCAGCGCCATTGAACTGCTGGAAAAACGCAGTGTGCCGTTCGAGAAAATGCACACCCATGATTTCGATCTGCTTGATGCGGAGTTGGCCATTAAAACGCTGGCGCGGCAGATTCCGGGCGATGCGTCCATTCACACCTGCCTGATTCCCAATCTGAAATAGGCAGGGAGGCCTTGCACGAGGGGCCTGTGTGACCAGGGTTGCGGTCATGTTACGCGTGTGCGGAGACTTTTGTCTCTATGGTGCGCTCAATCGGATACTCGACCGAAACAGTCAGGCCGCCGGCGGCGTTGTTTTCCAGTGTGAGTTGGCCCCCACGCAGTTCCGCCAGCATTTTACAGAGCGGCAGGCCAAGCCCGGCGCCCTGCGTCTCGCTCTTGGTCATGGCGCTGCCGCGATCAAACGGGATGAGGGCGCGGGCCTGATCCTCTTGTGACATGCCCGGCCCATTGTCACTGACCCAGAAACGGACGCATGCCCGGGCTGTTACTTCCACGCCCAGAGTAATGCGGCCGCCATAGGGGGTAAACTTTACGGCATTGCCCAGAAGATTGATCAGTATCTGTTTGGTAAGGCGTTCGTCCGCCCATAATTGGGGCATCTCCGGCATGAGTTGGCCCTGAACGGTGTGACCTGCTTCGCTGGCGCGCCCGCCAATGAGATTTAGACAGCTTTCGAACAGCCCCTCCAGATCGACATCTTGTTCATTTAACTCCACCTTGCCTGATTCAATGCGCGATATATCCAGAATATCATTGATGATCGACAGCAGATGCGCGCCGCTTTCATGGGTGGTATCCACATATTCGAGATATTTCGGCTGCTCGATTTTGCCGTAGAGACCCATCGACATGATTTCGGAGAAACCCAGAATGGCGTTCAGCGGACTGCGTAATTCATGGCTCATATGCGCCAGAAATTCGCTTTTGGAGCGCGATCCGACTTCCGCGTGATCCTTTGCCTCCATTAATTCCCTTTGGGCGCGAACGTCCCGCGTCACATCGCGGAACGTCCCCCGATGGCCTCGATATTCCCCGTTCTCGCTGAAAAAGGGTTTGCCGCTCAGGCTCAATGCCCAGGACTGTTCGTCCTGAGTATACTGGAGACGCAGATCGCGAAAGGCCTGACGCTCCGCCAGTTTCTCAGCAATCTGCCTGCGTTCTGCTTCAGCCATCGCCAGAAAAGGCAGTTCCAGGAATTTTTGTCCCAGCAGGTCCGCCACCAGAATGTCCGATACGCCCGGCTGCGTGAGCACGGTGAATTTTGTTTTTTCATCTATTTCCCACATCCAGTCGGCAGCCGTTTCAGCAAAATCCACCCGGCGCTGAGCGCTTTCACAGGCTATGGCCGCCTGGGCGGACAATGCTGAAATATCCTTGATGACCAGAAACATCTCGCCGTCGGTGGTGGGCTGCACCATCAGGCTGCAGGTCCGGGCATCACTGGTAAGCACGATCAGCTCATTTCCGGGATGACGGTGCCTGGCCAGAAATTCATCCAGCCAGGCCTCTTCCCGTCCACAGGCGGACGGGACCAGCCCCGCGCGGACGGACGCGCCGGCCAGTTCACTAAGACTTACACCCTCCTTCAGTTCATCCTCGGGGAAGAGCGGAGATCCAGCTTTTGCGGTATTGCTCATCACCAGGCGGTCATCGCTATTGAAAAGAAGTATCTCGTCCGATGATCTCTCCTTATAAGCATATTGCAATACAATCTAATTTCTTCTGCAATGGCATTTAAAGAACTTAAGCAAATAAGAATAAAAATAAATTTAACAAATAAATTAATCATAAATACTGATTTAGATTTTAAACTTTATTTTTACAAATACCAGTGGATTCGTGTGTAGCAGGTTTTAATTCAAAATTCCTTGTGTTAAAAAATACATTTAAGAGTATATTTTCTTCATTTTTATTTTTGAAATATATTGATAATCTGTTTTCTGTAAATGACAGTACTTCTGTGATCATCTGTTTTTTACCTTTCATTTCCGATGATGATATAAAAAACAAATCACTTTTGTTTAATTTTTTATCATAGTTAACTTCAAAAACAAGATGTTGATAGGCGTCACCAGATTGAAAGAAACAAGTAACAAATTTTCCGTTACCATCTTTTAGAATCAGGTAGTCATTCCCTTTACAACCTGTTAATAATAAAAGAAATGTGATAGCAGCAGATTTAAATTGTAATTTCACTGCGATACTTTTTATATTGAAATACTCAAATTTATTCTTAATTGTTTCAAAATAATAGTATCAAATTTTAGCAATTCCAAGTTTGAGTCTTGCTGCCTCATTGTTCTCCACTGTGTCGTTTAGAACATACCCCTTTTCCAACATACGAGTCATGTACTGTTTGTTGTAGAGAAATGCAATGATGATTTGCCAAATACCAAATGTGACGACTGTGATTGCAAGATGAAGAAGTGCAACGAACAATTCACCACGGAAGACAGGAACGAACCAACCGAAGAACAAAAAAGTCCAACTAAATCCATAGTATCCAGACTTCATTAGACCAGTCTGCGGATGAATTAGTTGGACTCTTTTTGCCATGCATAGAATATCAATAAAATACAGATAGAAGATAAATTAGCAAATTTACCGTGAAGTGGAACTTTCGTGACGGTGGACACAAAGTCAAAACCCCATTCATGCAAAAGTAGCAACTTGTGCCTTTCCTACGGGTCCCCATTGGACCCGTATCCAGCTACAGGTTCGCAATGCTGAAGCAGCCCGCCCGGAAGGTTCAGATCATTTGAACTCCACATTTCCTGACACCCCGGCGCCTGAACGCCGGGATCGGCAACCCGTATTCTTTGTTCCAGGGACCATACTCATCTTGCTGTCTGCCTTGCTGGGCATTCACCTGCTACGCGCATGGCTGGCGCCAGAGATGGACCAGTTTATTGTGATTATGTTTGGCATCGTGCCCGGCAGATACATGCCGGACGTCATTTCAGCCTTTCCAGGCGGTGTCTGGTCCGCCCTTCCCACATTGATCAGCTACGCCTTTCTTCATGCCGGATATACCCATCTGGCGATAAACAGCGCCTGGCTGCTGGCCTTCGGCAGCTACACTGTCCGGAAAACAGGAACGCCGCGGTTTCTGAAGCTTTATCTGATAGGCGCCGCCGTTGCCGGCGCGGTACACATTCTTGCATTCCCTGCCTCATTGACCCCCATGATCGGGGCTTCAGGCGCCATTTCAGGATTAATGGGAGCCGGATTCAGAATATATCTGCAGGATATACAGGAAACCACGCGAAACGTCGCATTTCAGGGCAGAACAGGGAGCGCCGGGGGACCGGCAGGGCTGACTCCTTTGCGGAACCGTCGTTTTCTCATGATGAGCGGCGCCTGGCTGCTGGGTAATATTCTGTTCGGGCTGACCGGTATTCGGGTATCCGAACAGGTCCTCATGATCGCATGGGACGCCCATATCGTCGGCTTTGTAACCGGCGCCTTAGTGATCGGACTGCTCATCCGGACACAAAAAGTATCCAGCGTCACTCGGGGTTAATATTTTTTATACGTGTCTACGATATACCCTATATAGAGCGGTAACAGGTCTTTGATAGGGGCTAATTGATATGAGTTACGTACATAAGAACGCGTTGTCAGAAGGCAGTGCGGACAATATTGCAGGCAAACCGCTCCGGGTAAGGCTGTTATATGCGCTGGGCGTCGCGGTGCTCGGATATTTCACCTTCAACGCACTGATCCTTCTGGGCATTGTGCAATTCATTTATCTGGCCGTGACACGGTCTAAAAATGATGAGATTTCCACTTTCAGCCGGAATTTGTTGACCTATCTGCGTGAAGTCATGGGCTTTATCCTTTTTCACACGGATGTCCCTCCGTTTCCGTTCGCACCGTTTCCAGGCAATAAAGGCGACCTTTAGCACGCCAAAGTGGCCTGATTGCCGCCTCATCCCGCCCTGCCGCCAGCCCAATAGCCCAGGCCCCTAACTTCGGTGTTCCATCGCCGGATGGCATGACAACATCGTCATGACAATACGGCGGCGTTCGGCTATGAACAGCATCAGGATAACAGCCAGGACGCTAAGCTAAGGGGGCCGGTCATTCATGACAGCAATTATTGATATTAAAGGCCGCGAAATTCTCGACAGCCGGGGCAACCCCACCGTCGAAGTGGATGTCACCCTCGAATCCGGCGCCATGGGCCGCGCGGCGGTGCCCTCCGGCGCTTCCACCGGCGCGCATGAAGCGGTGGAATTGCGCGATGGCGGACCCCGGTACACGGGCAAGGGCGTTCAAAAAGCGGTTGCGGCGGTGAATGGCGAATTGTTCGATCTGCTGTCTGGAATGGAATCGGAGGAACAGGTGTCGCTTGACCGCTTGATGTGCGATCTGGACGGCACCCCCAATAAATCACGGCTTGGGGCCAACGCCATTCTGGGGGTCTCGCTGGCCATAGCCAAGGCAACGGCGAATGAACTGGAGCTGCCGCTGTTCCGCTATGTTGGCGGGCCGATGGCGCGCATCCTGCCCGTACCGATGATGAACATTATCAATGGCGGGGCGCACGCCGATAATCCCATCGACATTCAGGAATTCATGATCATGCCCGTGGTGGCAGGCAGCCTTGCCGACGCGGTGCGCATGGGCGCGGAAGTATTCCATACGCTGAAGGCCGAGCTGAAAAATGCGGGCCATAATACCAACGTAGGTGACGAAGGCGGCTTTGCCCCGGCGCTGGGATCCGCCATAGAGGCGCTGGATTTTATCATGAAAGCGATCGAAAAAGCCGGATACCGGCCGGGCGAAGATATTTACCTGGCGCTCGATGCCGCCTCGACCGAATTTTACAGGGACGGGAAATATGTACTGGCCGGCGAAGGCAAAACCCTGGATAGCGCCAGCATGGTGGCCTATTACGCCGATCTGGTGAAACGCTACCCGATCATCTCGATCGAAGACGGCATGGCCGAAGATGACTGGGACGGATGGAAGGCGCTGACTGTCGCACTTGGGGCAAAGGTGCAACTGGTCGGCGATGATCTGTTCGTCACCAATTCGACACGTCTGAAACAGGGCATTACACGCGGCACCGCCAATTCCATCCTGGTCAAGGTCAACCAGATCGGCAGCCTGACCGAAACCCTTGAGGCGGTCGAACTGGCGCATAAATCCGCCTATACGGCGGTGATGTCGCACCGTTCGGGCGAAACCGAAGACGCCACCATCGCCGATCTGGCGGTGGCCACCAATTGCGGCCAGATCAAAACCGGCTCTCTGGCGCGTTCAGACCGCGTCGCCAAATATAACCAGTTGATCCGCATCGAGGAAATTCTCGGAACCGCCGCCAGATATGCCGGCCGCTCGATCCTGAAAGGATAGTTTTACGGATGGACCAGCAGGTGGCCCCCGACCGCAGGGCAACACCGCGCCGCCATGTCCAACTGGCGCAAAGCGACAGCGCGCTCACCCGCGTGGGCGCCATGGTGATGCGCTATGTCTATCTGATCAAGGGATCCGGCCCGCGTGTGCTGGATCTGTGGTACTGGCCGACCCTGCAAATGGTGATGTGGGGGTTCATCACCACCTTCCTGCATCAAAACAGCAGTTTTTTCTCGCAGGCGTTTGGCGTGCTGCTGGGCGCGGTCATGCTGTGGGACGTGATGTTCCGGGGTCAGATGGGTTTTGCGCTGTCGTTCTTTGAGGAAATCTGGTCGCGCAATCTGGGGCATTTGCTGGTCAGCCCGCTGCGCCCGCGCGAATTCATCTATGCGTTGCTGACCATGAGCGTCTTGCGCACGGTGTTTGGAATGTTCCCCGCAACGCTGCTGGCGATCTGGTTCTTTGGGTTCAATCTGTACAGTCTCGGCCTGATGCTGGCGGCGTTTTTCGTCTGCCTGATCATGTCCGGATGGTCGATGGGCCTGCTGGTGTCGGGGCTGGTGCTGCGCTATGGCATGGGTGCGGAAAGCCTCGCATGGGCGCTGATCTTTGGCCTCGCGCCGCTCTGCGCGGTATATTATCCCGTATCCATTCTGCCCGGATGGGTGCAGTGGCTTTCCTGGAGCCTGCCGCCCTCCTATGTGTTTGAGGGCATGCGCGCCATCATGATCGATCATAAAATCCGCCTCGATCTGCTGTTGATGGCGCTGGCGCTGAACGCCGCCTATCTCGGCGCCGCCTCGCTGTGGTTTTTGTCCTGTCTGAAAGCCGCGCGGCGCACCGGAAAGCTGCTGCAGGTGGGCGAATAGCTATTTCAGTTCAAGAACGAAGCGCTGTTCGAGAACCTTTTTTCCCCATTGTTCGCCTTCCATTTGTTCAGCAAGTTTGAAGCCGTTTTTATCATAAAGACGCCGGGCGGCATCAAGGCCCGCAAACGTCCATAAAAAAACCTGCCGGTAACCCTGACGCCTGCAGAAATCCAGCGCCTCCCCGATCAGGCTGTTGCCGATGCCTGTGCCGCGCATTTCATCGGACAGGATGAACCAGCGCAGATGCGCGCTGCCGGCCTTTTCCCTCGGGCCAACCAGGGTAATGGCCCCCTCGATGCGCTCCCCTAAACGCGCCGTCCAGAATCCATCTTTGGCGGGATCAAGATTTTTCAGAAAATCTGACATTTCGCTGGCGATTTTCGCCTCGAAGAAGACCCCAAAGCCCCATTCCCTGCTGTAATACCGCGCATGCAGCTCCGCCACCCGGCCAATCGCGCCGGGCGTGTATCCGCCAATGATGGCTGGTTCCATGGAGAGGCCTCAAAAACATGAAACGGTGACAGCGGAAACTCTATCCCGGCGCGCCCATCACCGCACCCGGAAATTATAGGGTGCAAGCCTTCCGCCTTATTTCTGCTTGCGCACCTGCTTGGCCTTGCGGATTTTCCCAAAGCGCACAACCGCAGTTGAACATCATTCATTGTGATTGTATAAATATGAATTACTCGTATTTGGTGTATTTCTAGCTTTAACAGATTGCCGCGCCCGGATTAAGGCCGAGAGGCACGATGAAAGCATTCGGATGACTATGAACAACCAAAAGGGAGAGAGAACGATGCCAAACCCACCGCATGACTGGTCATTAAATCGCGTCAATGCTCCGCAGGCCCTGAACTTGCTGCGCGGGCCCGCAGATTGGGGTGACATAAGGGTCGCGCATATAGACACGGGGGTAACGCCTCATCAGCGTCTGGGGAATCGGGTGGATGTAGCCAGTGGCGTGAACTACGTGGATGTTCACGGCAGTCAGTATGACCCCCTAAACAAATACGCTAGCCGGCCGGGGCATGGCACAAGGACATGCAGTATTCTGACGGGATTTGAGAATAGACCATATACAGGCGTAGCACCCAAATTACCGGTCGTGCCATATCGGGTGACTGACACTGTTCTGGCAGGCAGTCATGAGGTGAGTTCAAATATTGCCTTCGCAATCCATCACGCCGTAGACGAAACCAGCTGCCAGGTCATCAGTATCAGCCTAGGATGGCCTACAGGGAATAACACCGATTTAGGTAGGGCTGTAGATCACGCTTACGAGAAAGGGGTGATCGTCGTGGCCGCTGGCGGTCAAGAAATCAGTACGGTCTGTTATCCTGGAAAGTATTGGCGAGCAATTGCCGTTGGGGGTTATGAGGAGAGAAACGTTATCTACTATGACTATGGTGACCAAATCACCAAAAGCAAGACAGATATAAAAATGAATCATTTTATTGATGTCTGGGCACCCGCCGATCCTGTGTGGCGGGCCAACGCCGTCAAACCTGGCGCTGCACCAGGCACCTACAGCTTCGGGCATGGCACTTCTTTCGCGACACCACACGTTTCAGCCGCGGCGGCGATGTGGCTTCTTCGTCATGGCGCCAACACCCTCACACAAGCATACGGCAACGAACTTTGGATGCGGGTAGAAGCGTTCCGCATGATATTAAAATTATCAGCACAGGATCTGAATGCCAATGGCTATAACGGCTTTTCACAATTCCAACCAACCAGAAACATTGCGACCGTCAGACCAAAACAGTCACCGGCGCCTGACATATTTGAGAAAATTACGACAGGCGGCCAGGACATACTTGCTTTGCTCCATACCCCCCTACCTGCAGCAAACGCTTTAAGGAAGTCAAGTGAAGCCATTCATCAGTCCGAATAATCCATTCGTGGCATAGTCGAGCTTTATTTCTTCTTGCGCACCCGCTTGGCCTTGCGGATTTTTTTGCCCTTGGCGGTTTTGGGCGGCGGGCCGCCTGCGGGGCCGGGCAGTTTGCGCGACGCACCAGAACGTGAAGCAGTTTTTTTTCCGGCAGGGGCCTTACCCGGCAGACGAACCGTTTCTCCCGGTGCCGCGCCCCGGCTGCGTATAGATGGACGGCGCACACCAGCAGCGCCCGCCTCATGATCGGCAAGGGCAAAGCGCAGACCGCCGCTGACCGGCGCCGCCTCCACCAGCCGCACCCGCACTGCGTCGCCCAGCCGGAAGGTCTGTCCCGTGCGGTCGCCCACCAGCGCGTGTTGCGCCTCCACATGGCTGAAATATTCGGCCCCCAGATCACGAATGGGAATCAGCCCGTCCGCGCCGCTATCGCGCAGGCGGACAAACAGCCCAAAACGGGTGACGCCCGAAATGGCACCGTCAAATTCGGCCCCGATGCGGTCAGACAGAAAGGCGGCCAGATACCGGTCCGAACTGTCGCGCTCGGCGGCCATGGAGCGCCGTTCATGCGCGGAAATTTCCTCGCCGATGGACACAAACTCCGGATGGCCCTGCCCTTCGGGCAGCCCGCCATCTCCCAGATGACAGGCCCGGATCAGCGCACGGTGCACCAGCACATCGGCATAGCGGCGGATGGGCGAGGTGAAATGCGCGTACCGCGGCAGCGAAAGCCCGAAATGCCCGACATTTTCCGGGCTGTAGGCCGCCTGGCTCTGCGCACGCAAAATGACCTCATTGACCACCGGGGCATGTTCCGTCCCGCGCGCCTTTTCCAGTATGCGGTTGAACAGTTCGGGTTTCAGCACCTGCCCGCGCGCCAGGGTATAATCGAGCGATTTCAAAAAATCCCGCAGGCTTTCCAGTTTGGCGAGCGCCGGTTCAGCGTGGATGCGATACATGCAGGGCGCGGTTTTTTTCTCCAGCGTTTCGGCGGCGCAGACATTGGCGGCGATCATGCATTCTTCGATCAGGCGGTGCGCCTCCAGCCGTTCCGCCATGCGGATAGCCTGCACCCGCCCGTCATCGCCCAACTCTATGCGGCGTTCAGGCAATTCCAGCGCCAGCGGATGCCGCGCGTCGCGGGCCGCCGCCAGCGCCGCATAGGCGCCGTACAGCGGCCGGATGACACTGTCCAGCAGCGGGCCGGTGACGGCGTCCGGCGCGCCATCCTGTGCGGCCTGCATCTGGGCATAGGTGAGGCTGGCGCGTGAATTCATCAGTCCACGAATAAATTCATGATCCAGTTTCCTGCCTTTGGCGTCCAGGCGCATCCGCACCGCCAGCACCGCGCGGTCCTCGTCATGCACCAGCGAACATAATCCGGCCGATAACGCCTCCGGCAGCATCGGCACCACACGGTCCGGGAAATAACTGGAATTGCCGCGTTTCAGCGCCTCACGATCCAGCGCCGATCCGGGCTTCACATAATGCGCCACATCCGCGATGGCCACGATCACCACCCAGCCATCCGGGTTTTTAGGATCGTTGTCGGCCCCGGCCCAGACAGCATCATCATGATCGCGCGCATCCGGCGGATCGATGGTCACCAGCGGCAGGTCGCGCAAATCCGTTCCCTTGCCCAGTCTGGGCGGGGTTGCGGCGTCGGCTTCCAGCAAGGCGGCGGGAGGAAACTCAACCGGAATGCCATGTTCATAAATGGCGATCAGGCTGACCGAGCGGGCATCATTGACGAGGCCCAGCCGCTCCACCACTTTGCCCAGCGGCGGGCCATAGCGGCGGCCCGCTTCCATTTCCACCTGCACCAGTTCACCGGTTTGCGCGCCCATTGTGTGGTCGCGGCTGATCATAATATCGTCGCGGCCCTTTTCCACCGGCCGCACCAGGTTTTGCCTGCGGTCCGCCTGGAACACCCCCAGCACGCGGCGTGCGGCCGGTTCGGCTGCGCGCCCCAAATGCCGTATGACACGGGCCTCATAGCCGTCATCGGCAGGGGTCAGGCGCGCCAGCACCTTGTCGCCAATGCCGGCGGGTCTTGCCCCCTCGCCTTCCCCGGGAACAATCAGAATGCGCGGCGCCAGTGTGACGCCACGCCACTCAAACGGTTGCGCCAGCAACTCGCCGTCAATATCGCGCCCGGTAATTTCGAGCACCTGAACCTTGGGCTGGGTTCGCGCACCGCAGCTGGGCTGCGCCGCATTTTTACTCACCCCCTCGCCGCGCATCTCCTGCAGCAGGCGTTTTAGCTCCACACGCCCGGCGGCGGACACATTAAACGCGCGGGCTATTTCGCGGGTTCCAACCCGGCCCGGATTTTCATTTATATATTCGGTGATTTCGGCTTTGCTGGGAAGGCCGCCAGGCAGCTGCGGCCGGTTGGTGCGCTTCACGATGGCCCCGGCGCCGCGGGGTGCGCCCGGCCGCTTCCTCGTCATCCAACCGGTTCCGGAAGCGGCGTTTTTTTGGCGGTGGGCTTTTTAGCCGTGGTTTTTTTAGACGCGGGCTTTCTCGAAGCCGGCTTTTTTTCCGCAGTATTTTTAGCGGTTGGCTTTTTTGCCGCCGTTTTTTTAGCCGTGTTTTTTTTGGTGGGGGTTTTTTCAGCCGGCGCTTTTTTGGCGCCTGCTTTGCCTTTCTTTGCCGATGGCCCGCGCACCGCCCTGGCGTTCACCAGTTCAATCGCTTCTTCCAGCGAGATGGTTTGCGGGTCATAGCTTTTCGGCAGCGTGGCGAAAACCTTGTTCCATTTCACATAGGGCCCGAAGCGGCCGTTCATCACCGACAGGGGCGCTTCATCCAGCGGATGCACGCCCAGTTCCTTCAGCGCCTGATTGCCGCGGCGCGGCGGCCGGTTTTTGGCGTCGGCAATCACCGACACCGCGTGATTGAGGCCGATGGTGAACACTTCATCGCTGGAGGTGAGATTAGCGTATTTTCCATCATGGCGCAGATACGGGCCATAGGGGCCGATGGCCGCCTCGATCAGCTTGCCGGTTTCGGGATGGATGCCGACAGGGCGCGGCAGCGACAATAATTGCTGTGCGCGCGCAAGATCGATCGCCTCTGGCGGCATGTCCTTGGGCACCGGGCCGCGTTTGGGCTTGTCGCCCTTCTCCACCGCATCGCCCAGTTGCAGAAACAGGCCAAAACGGCCCTTGCGCAACGTCACCGGCAGGCCAGACACGGGATCCATGCCCAGCAGTTTGGGGCCGGCATCCGCCAGCTCGGCATCGCCGCCCTTGGTCATCTGCCGGGTGAAGGCGCATTCGGGATAGTTGGAACAGCCGACAAAGGCGCCGAACTTTCCAACCTTGAGGCTTAGCTGCCCCGCCGCGCAGGCCGGGCATTGCCGCGCCGCAACGCCATCTGTGCGGGGCGGAAATACATGCGGGGCCAGCACGTCATTCAGCGCGTCCAGAACCTGCGTGACACGCAGATCGGA
>SHWM01000103.1 GCA_009693835.1 Alphaproteobacteria bacterium | reverse complement strand
ACTGGGGACGACACCTGCCTTGGATGGGTTGGCCGGATCAGTGCCGCCGCCCGTCAACGGGGCCATGACCTGACAATTTATAATCTTGGGGTTCGCCGCGACACCAGTTCAGATATTTTATCCCGCTGGCAGCAAGAGGTCGGACTGCGGCTTCCGGACAATTGCGATGGCCGTCTGGTATTTTCGTTCGGCACAAATGATTGCAGCCTTGGAGATGATGGCAATATTCGGCTATCGCATAAGCGCAACGTTGATAACGCCGGAGCGATCCTGTCCAGGGCCAAGGGGTGGCGGCCAACCCTGATGATAGGCCCCGCCTGTAAGCGATGACGCAGCCACGGATTTCCGTATTTCTGAATTATAGGAGGCGCTTGGAAACCTCTGTTCAGGATTGGGCGTGCCCTATCTGGAAGCTTTCCCCGCCATGGCGTCAAACCAGGCCTGGAGGCGTGAAGCCGCCAGCGGCGACGGCGCCTATCCAAACAGAGAGGGTTATGCGGCGCTGGCTCATCTGATCGGCAACTGGACCGCGTGGCGGGGGTGGTTTGCCGGCTAGATCGTTTTCCGTTCAGATAGACGCATATCCCGCACTCAGCTTGTCACCCCGGATTTATTCCGGGGTCCAGGAGCCACAAACAAAAGCCCGTGAATTTGTCCATGGACCCCTGTGGGCTCACGTTTGAAATGCAACACGTTGATGCTTTGTTTTAAGAAAGACTTCTTTCGGGGTCAAGAAGCCAAGGCACTTTCTGGGTGTACTGTTATGTTGTTCGCTCAAGCGGACGAAGTCGGCGGCGTCCAGATTTGCCGGGTCTGTTTTTCTTGGCAGGAAGCGCCGAAGGCGCCCGATGGTGTTTTCCACGCTGCCTTTCTGCCAGGGCGATCTTGGTTCGCAGAACCATGTTTTAAGGCCAAGCTGATCGCTTAGCAGATAATGTTTGGTGAACTCCGGTCCGTTATCCATTGTGACGGATCGGCGTTTGGCCGGGGCGAAGGCTTTGAGAACATCGCCCATTGTGCTGACGGCGGCGGCGGACGATTTATCTTTCTGCAAGCGCAGGATGGTAAAGCGTGAGCGCCGCTCAAACAGAACCAGCACGGCCTCTTGCTGTTTTGAGAACGCCATCGTGTCCGCCTCCCAGTGCCCGATGCATTGGCGCGCATCAACGCTTTTTGGCCGCATTGCGATGGAGACCCTGCGGTGGATGCGTTCTGCCCATCTGCCGCCGTCCTTGCGCCGATGCCTGCCGCGCGTGCGCTTGCGGCGCTCCAACAGTCCATGCAGGTTCTCATTGAACGACCATACCCGCCAATAGATATAGCGGTAGATTGACTCGTGGCTGATCACGGCTTTACCCCGCGCCAGCGTCAGCCGGCCCGCGATCTGTTCGGGCGACCATCCCATTGCAAGGCGGTCGAAGACCTGTTTGCGGAGTTCCGGCTGGCGTTCCAGCTTATAGGTCCGGCCTCTCGCATGTCTGCGCAGCGTCAGGGCCTGGGCCCGCTACGGGTCGTATCCGCCGCTCCACTGGTGTGAGTTTTTGCTGTTGCGCTTCAACTCCCGGCTGATCGTCGAGACATCCCGGGCAAGCGCTTTTGCGATAAAACGAAGAGATTTAGCATCTGAATGCAGACGGTAAATCTCTATACGCTCCTTAAGGCAGAGCTGGCCATAGCTGGTTCCCATTGCAACACCTTTCTAAGGTGTTGCACTTGATTCGTGAACTCAGGCCCGCAACAAGTGCGGGGTGACACAGTGGGTGGGGCGATTCAACCTGGCCAAAAAACGATTTAATCCACCACCTTGTCGGCGCGCAGTTTTTCAATGGCCGCGGGGTCATAGCCCAGTTCGGCCAGCACCTCGGCGGTGTGCTGTCCCGGCTCGGGCACCGGGCGTCTGGGCAGAATGGGCTGGCCGTTAAAACGCACCGGCGACGCGATGCCCTTAACCGTGCCGCCCGCCCCGTCGGGCACGTCGATGAAGGCGCCCGAGGCGTGCGCCTGCGCGTCCTCGACCACCTGTTTGGGGTGTTGCACCGGGGCCCAAACCAGATCGGCGTCATCGAGGATTTTTCCCCATTCCGCCAGCGTGCGTTTGGCCATGGCCTCATCAAACATTTTTACCATGACGGCGGCGTTTTCCTTGCGGTCCACCGGGGTTTTGAAACGCGGATCAGAAAGCAGTCCGGGAAGCCCGACAATTTTGCAGATGTCGCCAAAATCGGTCCTGTTGCCACGCGGTATCAGCATCAGCCATTCGCCGTCTGATGTCTGATAGAAATTCCGCGTGGCCTCGACCGCCAGCTCGCGCGGCGGGGTGGACGCGAGTTTGCCGAAATGCAGTTGCGTCGCCATGTCCGAGGCCAGTGCAAATATTCCGGTGCGCAGTAGCGAGGTTTCGACAAGCGTTCCCTTGCCGGTCCGGTCACGGGCATAGAGTGCCGCCAGAATGCCGCTGACCGTAGCGATACCGGTAACATGATCGCCCACGGCGGCGCGCAGCGGGATTGGATCGGTCCCCTTGGGCGCCATCATGCGCGCCAGCCCCGAACGCGCCCAGAAAGCGACAATGTCAAAGCCCGGCCGGTTCTGCTCTTCGCCCTGCAGGCCATAGCCTGTGACGCTGGCATATATCAGCCGCGGGTTTTCAGCAGAGATGCTGTCATAATCCAGCCCTGCGCGGGTGAGCGCGCCCGGGCGGACATTGGTGATGAAAATGTCGGCGCGCGCCACCAGCTCACGTATGATTTTCGCCCCCGCCGCATCGCGGATATTAACCGCCACGCCGCGTTTGCCGCGATTGTCGAATGCAAACATCGGATTGCCAACCAGCTTGTTGCGGGAAATGCCATGGAACGCGCGGCGCACAGGATCGCCGCCGATTTCCTCGATCTTGATGACCTCGGCGCCCCAGTCTGAAAGCACCATGGCGGCTGACGGGGCCGCCATATAACTTGCCAGCTCTACGATTTTAACCCCTTCCAGCATGGCGCGATCCTCTCTCATGGTTGCTTCGTCCGTACACGGTCAAATAATTCGAACAGGCCAAATCCGGTCAGCATCGCCACCATGAAAATAACTGCCTCGCCATGCCCCAGCGCCAGCACCGCAAGGGCGGGACCGGGGCATAGCCCGCCAATCCCCCACCCGGCGCCGAACAGGCCCCCGCCTATCACAAGCCGCGCATCAATATCCGTGCGTTTGGGCACCTGAAACGCATCGGCCAGCAGGGGGCGCTGCCGGCGCCAGACCAGCCGGTAGCCAATCGCCGCCACGCCCGCGCCGCCGCCCATGACAAACGCCAGGCTGGGATCCCAGCCGCCCGCCAGATCAAGAAATGACAGCACCTTTCCCGGGTTCACCATCTGGGCAATGGTCAGCCCGATGCCGAACAGAATGCCGATGGCAAAAGAGGCAACGATTCTGTTCACGTCATCCTGCCATCACATGGCGGATGACAAAGACGGTGGCGAATCCAGTGAACATGAACGCACCCGTCGCCACCAGGGAGCGCGGCGAGAGCCGCGATACGCCGCAGACCCCATGGCCGCTGGTGCAGCCCCCGCCCAGACGGGTGCCAAAACCCACGGCGAGCCCTGCTGCAATCAGCCCGGCAGGCGAGGAGACGGGAAACTGGATATCAGGCAATTGCCCCCCCAGGGCCATGTACGCCAAAGGCCCGCCGATCAGCCCCAGCACGAATGCCAGGCGCCAGCCCCAGTCCCCCGCCACAGGGGTGAGCAGCCCACCCGCAATGCCGCTAACGCCGGCAATGCGGCCATTCAGCAACATCATCAGCACGGCGGAAAGACCAATCAGACAACCGCCAGCCAGTGCGCTGAAGGGCGTGAAGTTTTCCATATTTACGCGGCTATCCCCGCCATTTGCGCCATGGAGTCCAGCCGGCCCTTCTGTTCATCGAGCGTGCGCCCGCCAACCATATGCACCACCTGCTCGACGCCCACATCCTCATAGCGCCTGAACCGGTCCGGATCACGCGGGGGGGCGTTTGGCATGACGTAAATTTTGACATCCTTGCGGCTGCGCCCCGCATTGGCCAGCAGTTCGTCCAGCCGCTTCAGCTTGGGCGGCATGTCTTCGGGCATCATGTTCGCGCCCAGCCAGCCCTGACCAATGTCTGCAACGCGTTTCAGCGCCGGCTCGCTTTCACCGCCAAAAAATATTGGCGGGTGCGGCTTTTGAATTGGCTTTGGATTTTGCAGACTGGGCGGCAGGTTGAACATTTCGCTTTTGTAGTGTGACACTTCATCGCACCACAGGGTCTGCATCACCTTGATGCATTCGCGCGCCCGCTTGCCGCGATCGGCAAAGGGGATGCGAAGCGCATCGAATTCTTCCTTCAGCCAGCCCACGCCAATGCCCAGATTGACCCGTCCGCCCGACAGAAAATCCACATCGGCGACCACTTTTGCGGTGTAGATAGGTTCGCGTTGCGGCACCAGGGCCACGGCCGTGCCAAGACGGATTTTTTTTGTGTGCGCCGCCAGCCAGGTCAAGGCGATAAAGGGATCGACCATGCCATGCCGGAAGCCGGAAATCCGGCCATCCTCGGAATAGGGATAGCGCGAGGCGTATTCATTGAAAAACAGCACATGTTCGGGCACCCAGAGAGCGGCGAACCCGCGTTCTTCCGCCGCCTTGGCCAGAGCGATGCTCTGCTCGGGCGGCGTCCCGCCGTTGAAATTTATGAAGATGCCAACCTCGACCATGATCTTCTCCCTGCGAATTGATTTTTATTTATTAAACCATATGGCACCGCGCCATTTGGCCGGGTAATGCTGACGGGCACTTTCAGGCGGCCCGCCAGCATTGCCTGGGTTAAGCCTTCCGCCTCTATGCAGCGACGCGCGCCTGCTTGACCATTTCATCAAGACGGGCTTTCTGATCGTCCAGCGTACGCCCGGTGACCGCCTGCACGACCTGTTCGACGCCCACATCCTCATACCGCCTGAAACGGTCCGGATCGCGATTGATCTGGGCCGGAAGCGGACCAATATAGACCTTGATATCCTTGCGGCTGCGCCCGGCGTTCGCCAGCAATTGATCCAGCCGCTTCAGCTTGGCGGGCATCTCTTCCGGCATCATGCCGGCCCCCAGCCAGCCCTGGCCGATGTCGGCGACGCGTTTCAGCGCCGGTTCGCTTTCACCGCCAAAAAACATTGGAGGGTGCGGCTTTTGTACGGGTTTGGGGTTTTGCAGGCTGGGCGGCAGATTGAACATCTCGCTTTTGTACTGCGAGATTTCATCGCACCACAGGGTCTGCATTACCTTGATGCATTCGCGGGCGCGCTTCCCACGATCGGCGAAGGGAATGCGAAGCGCATCAAACTCTTCCTTCAGCCAGCCGACGCCGATGCCCAGATCAACCCGCCCGCCTGATAGAAAATCCAGATCGGCGACTACCTTGGCCGTGTAGATGGGTTCGCGTTGCGGCACCAGCGCGACGGCGGTGCCCAGCCGGATTTTTTTGGTGTGCGCGGCCAGATAGGTCAAGGCGATAAAAGGGTCCATGATCCCCGCGCCGAGGTTCAGGCCGGTGATCTTGCCGTCCTGCGAATAGGGATAGCGCGAGGCGTACTGCTCGAAAAACAACACATGTTCGGGCACCCAGAGTGCTGCGAACCCGCGTTCCTCGGCGGCCTGCGCCAACGCAATGTTCCTCTCCGGCGGAATTGCTGCATTGAAAGTTATAAATACGCCCAGCTCGATCATGACACCCTCCCTGTTATTGGTAGTTTGAGCAAGTCTACGGCGCTGTGACGGGGTAATGCAACCATTAGACATCATGCGGGGGCGGCGCCATCAGTGCCGTATTTCAATGTTTCCGGCGGGATGCCCGATAGCGCCCCCGGTCCGGCGCCATGCCAAGCGCCAGGGATCCCCCCATTGAGAAGCACGAACGCCGCACGATGAACGCTAGCCCTGATGACCTGGCCGGACCATCAGGGAGAGTTATTTACTGCTTACGCAGCGATCCTGGAATTTTTCGCCATTTCATCCAGCCGTTTCTTGTGTTCGTCCAGTGTGCGTCCGCCAACCATCTGCATGACCTGCTCGACGCCTACGTCTTCATAACGCTTGAACCGGTCGGGGTCGCGCGCAATGGCGCCGGGTATAGGCCCGATATAGATTTTGACATCCTTGCGGCTGCGTCCCGCATTGGCCAGCAGTTCATCAAGGCGCTTCAGTTTGGGCGGCATTTCTTCCGGCATCATGCCCGCCCCAAGCCAGCCCTGACCAATATCCGCCACCCGCTTCAACGCCGGTTCGCTTTCGCCACCGAAAAATATCGGCGGATGAGGTTTTTGTATCGGCTTGGGGTTTTGCAGGCTGGGCAGCAGATTGAAAAGTTCGCCCTTGTGCTGCGACACCTCGTCGCACCATAATGTCTGCATCACCTTGATGCACTCGCGCACCCGTTTGCCGCGATCGGCAAAGGGAATGCGAAGCGCATCGAACTCTTCCTTGAGCCAGCCTACGCCGATGCCTAGATTTACGCGCCCGCCCGACAGATAGTCCACATCGGCAACGGCCTTGGCGGTATAGATCGGCTCGCGTTGCGGCACCAGCGCGACAGCGGTTCCGAGCCGGATTCGTTTGGTATGCGCGGCTAAAAAGGCCAACGCAACAAAAGGGTCGACCATGCCGTTCCGAAAACCGGTAATCCGTCCATCCTCAGCATAGGGATAGCGCGATGCGTACTCCTCGAAAAACAGCACATGCTCGGGCACCCACAGGCAGGCAAACCCGCGTTCCTCCGCCGCCTGGGCCATGGCGACCGTCTGCTCTGGCGTCGTTCCGCCGTTGAAATTTACGAAAACGCCAACCTCTACCATGACATCCTCCCTGTTGTTGTTCGTTTGATGAAGTCTAAGGCGTTGTGATAGGGTAATGCAACCATTAGACATAACGCACGGAGGCGCACATGCAGTACGGCATTTCAATGTTCCCAACAGATTATACGATTACGCCCGCCGATCTGGCCATCGCCATGGAGGCGCGGGGCTTTGAATCTTTCTGGGCGCCGGAACATTCACATATTCCTGTATCGCGCAAATCGCCCTGGCCCGGCGGGCCGGAACTGCCCAAGCCCTATTATGATGTGATGGACCCGTTTGTTGTTCTTGCGGTTATGTCGGCAGTGACGAAGAAGATGAAGCTCGGCACCGGCATTTGTCTGGTGGTGCAGCGTGATCCCATTCAGACCGCCAAGGAAATCTGCACCCTGGATACGCTTTCCGGCGGGCGTTTTCTGTTTGGCGTCGGCGCCGGGTGGAATGCCGAGGAAATTGCTGATCACGGCGTCAAATTCGAGGAGCGCATGGACGTGATGCGCGAGCGCATCGATGCGATCAAGATCATCTGTTCCAAGAGCAAGCCGGAATATCACAGCAAGCATGTGAATTTCGAGCCGTTCATGAGCTGGCCGAAAACGGTTCAGAAACCGCATCCGCCGGTGATTGTGGGCGGCGGCTTTCCGCA
>SHWM01000102.1 GCA_009693835.1 Alphaproteobacteria bacterium | reverse complement strand
ATTTTTTGCCCCGGCATCCATTCTGGCAGGCGCGCCAGGGTGGCGGCGCTCAATAAATTCGGCGCGGCCGTGTAACAGCTGCCGATCAGAAGGATAAATATGACCGCCATTTTCCAGCGGGCGAAATGCAGCATGGTAAAACCCTAGATTTTCACGATCATTTGGTGTCGGCAGGTTCGCTCTTGGCCCGCACCGAGGTAAGCGTGCCGGTGACGACCCTGACCCGCACCCCCTCCGCAATCTCGACCAGCACCTCGCCGTCGTCCTGGACCTTGGTGACCTTGCCAACAATGCCCCCAGCTGTCACCACGGTGTCCCCCCGGCGCACCGCCGCGATCATGGTCTGGTGTTCCTTCACGCGTTTTTGCTGGGGCCGGATCAGGAAAAAATACAGAATGCCAAACACCAGCACCAGCGGGGCGGCGGCTTCGAAAAATGAGCTCGTGCTGGCGGCGGTTTGGGCAAAGGCTGGACTGATGAACATTGCGGGCTCCTTGAACTGCGCGCCGGACTATAACCATACCGGCCCGACTTGCAAACTACGGGTTGACCATGGGGCGCGGATAACGTCATGTTCGGCTTTTTACCTCACAGGCGGCGCGGTCCTAGATGAGCAACAACGAAATGACGCTGGCCTATCAGCGCATTGCCGAGGCGCTGGAACGGCTTAGTCCGCCGCGCGCGTCCGCCCCCGGCCTAACCGGGGCGGATGGTTTTGTGTGGCACGCCAATGGCGGACGCCTGGAGCCGGTGCAGAAAATCAGCCGGGTGCCGCTGGAATTATTGCATGGCATCAATCATGTGCGCGATTTACTGCTGGAAAACACCCGCCGGTTCGCGCAGGGGCTGCCGGCCAATAACACGCTGTTATGGGGCGCGCGCGGAATGGGCAAAAGCTCTCTCGTGAAGGCCGTGCATGCTGCTGTGAACGCCCAGGCGCCGGGACAACTGGCGCTGATTGAAATTCACCGCGAGGATATAGACAGCCTGCCCGCGCTGATGGGCCTGTTGCGCGAATCTCCACGCCAGTGCCTGCTATTTTGTGATGATCTGTCATTCGACGCCGCCGATACCAGCTATAAATCCCTGAAGGCGGTGCTGGAGGGCGGCATTGAGGGGCGGCCGGACAATGTGCTGTTTTATGCAACCTCCAACCGGCGGCATTTGATGCCTCGGGAAATGGTCGACAATGAACGCTCCACCGCCATCAACCCCTCCGAGGCGGTGGAGGAAAAGGTCTCCCTCTCGGACCGTTTTGGATTGTGGCTGGGCTTTCACGCCTGCAGCCAGCAGGAATATCTGGATATGGTGGCGGGCTATGTGGCGCATTTCGGGCTGCCAGTGGCCGAGTTCAGCTGGCGCGCCGAGGCCATTGAATGGTCGGCGACGCGCGGCGCGCGTTCCGGCCGGGTCGCCTGGCAATATATTCAGGATCTGGCCGGCCGTCTGGGACGCCGGCTGGGCTAAGCTCTTTTCGTCCCGCTCTAAGCCGCCTTGGCGGCGGCGCGGGCGATGCCGGATAAGGTTCGCGTCAGATTGGTGACGCCCGTCAACCGTTCCTCCGGTGTTGCCCAACTGCGCGCATAAATCATTTTATGATCCGGGCGCAATTTGGCGGTTTTGCCGTGACGCGTCAGGAAATCAACCAGCCCGGCCGGATTGGCAAACTGATCATTACGGAAAGAAACGATAGCGCCCTTCGGTCCGGCGTCAATTTTGGCGATGCCTGCCAGGCGGCAATGCTGTTTAATGGCCACTACCTTCAATAGCTGCGTGACTTCATCCGGCAGGGACCCAAAGCGGTCAATCAGTTCCGCCGCAATGGCGTCTATTTCCTCGCGCCCCTCCATCTGCGACAGGCGGCGGTAGAGCGATAGGCGCACGTTCAGATCGGCCACATAGGATTCTGGAATCAGTACCGAGGCGCCCAGGCTGATCTGGGGCGACCAGTGATCCGGCGCCTCACTGTCCGCGCCCCCGCTGCGCAGGGCCGCCACGGCCTCTTCCAGCATTTCCTGATAAAGCTCAAACCCCACCTCACGAATATGGCCGGACTGCTCTTCGCCCAGCAGATTGCCCGCCCCCCTGATATCCATGTCATGGCTGGCCAGGCTGAACCCTGCCCCCAGCGTGTCCAGCGTCTGCAAAACTTTCAGGCGTTTCTCGGCGGTGGCGGTGATGGTTTTGCGGGGCGGCAAGGTCAGATAACAGAAGGCGCGAACCTTGGCGCGGCCAATGCGCCCGCGCAACTGATAGAGTTGCGCCAGGCCAAACATATCCGCGCGATGCACCAGCATGGTGTTGGCGGTGGGGATGTCGAGGCCGGATTCGATAATGGTCGTGCTCAGCAGCACGTCATATTTGCGGTCATAAAACGCGTTCATCACATCATCAAGCTGCCCCGGCGGCATTTGCCCGTGTGCGATAACAAATTTCACTTCAGGCACGAACTCCCTGAGATAGGCCTCGGCCTCCGGCAGATCGGCGATGCGCGGGCAGACATAAAAGCTCTGGCCGCCCCGGTAATGTTCGCGCAGCAGCGCCTCGCGCAGCAGCACGGGATCAAACGGCGACACGAAAGTGCGCACGGCGAGCCGGTCAACCGGCGGCGTCGCAATGACCGACAGCTCGCGCACCCCGGAAAGCGCCAGTTGCAGGGTGCGCGGAATCGGGGTCGCCGTCATGGTCAGAACATGAACATCGGCGCGCAACTGTTTCAGCCGCTCCTTATGCCCGACCCCAAAATGCTGTTCTTCATCGACAACCAGCAGGCCCAGATTTTTGAACGCCACCGCCTTGCCCAGCAGGGCATGGGTGCCGATGACAATATCCACCTGCCCTTCGGTGATTTCCTTTTTCAGGCTATTCGCCTGTTTGACCGGCACCATGCGCGACAATTGCGCGATGCGCACCGGCATCCCCTCGAAACGCTCCAGAAAGGTCCGGTAATGCTGCCGGCACAACAAGGTGGTCGGCACGATAACCGCCACCTGCTGCCCGGACATCACCGCCACAAAGGCAGAGCGCAACGCGATCTCGGTTTTGCCGAATCCGACATCGCCGCAGATCAGGCGGTCCATGGGCCGGCCGCTGGCCAGATCGTCCTGCACCGACTCGATCGCGCGCATCTGGTCCTCGGTTTCCTGATAGGGGAAACGCGCGCAAAACTCGCTATACATGCCATCCGGCGGGTATACCGGCGTCACCTCGCGCAAGGCGCGGGCCGCAGCGACCTTGATCAGTTCCCCTGCCATTTCGCGTATGCGTTTTTTCATCCGCGCCCGCCGGTTTTGCCAGGCCGCGCTGCCCAGCCTGTCCAGCACCGCGTATGCGTCCTCGGCCCCATAGCGGGTCAGCAGTTCGATATTTTCGACGGGCAGATACAAAATATCGCCGCCAAAATAGCTTAGCCGCAGGCAGTCATGCGGCGCGGCGTTGATTTGCAGCGTCTGCAATCCCTCATAGCGGCCGATGCCATGCTCGATATGCACGACCAGATCCCCGGCCGTCAGGCTGGAGGCCTCGGTGAGGAAGTTTTCGGCGCGGCGCGAACGGCGGCTCTGGCGCACCAGCCGGTCGCCCAATATGTCCTGCTCGCCGATAAGCAGCAGATCATCCGTTTCAAAACCATTTTCGATGCCAAGCACGATTAGCCCGCACACACCCTTGGGCGTGGACTGCGCCTGTTCCCAGCTTTCCGGGTAGACCAGGGACTTCAGTCCGTGATCGGCCAGCACGCTGCCCAGCCGGTCGCGCGATCCGGTGCTGTACCCGGCGATCAAAACCTGTTTGCCGGCGCCCAGCGCGGCGTTCACATGGTCCCGCACCGCCTCATAAACATTGACTGATTCCTGTTTGCGTTCTGGCGCAAAATTACGGCCCGGACGGCCGCCTGCGTCCAGCGTGCGCTCATTTTCAGGAGCTTTATAGGGCGTGAAATGGCGCACGGCATATTGGCTGGTCAGCGCCTCCCATTCATCCGCAGAAATATAAAGCGCCTCGGGCGGCAGGGCTTTATAGGGGGTGGCGAACTGGCTCCGCGTTTTGGGGGCGTGCGTTCGCGCCTCGAAATAATCTGCAATCTGCGCGATACGGCTGGCAATGGCGTGTTCCACTAGATGATCGAGGCAGATGACGGGGCTGTTTTCTCCCATCGGCAGGTAATCCAGCAGCGTATCCGTGGATTCATGAAACAGCGGCAGCCAGTGCTCCATCCCCTGATATTTGCGTCCTTCGCTAACCGATTCATAGAGCGGATCGCCATCGGTCACTGCCCCAAATGCGCGCACATAACCGGCACGGAAATGACGGATCGAGGTTTCATCCAGCACCACCTCGGAGACCGGCATCAGCACAAGGCTTTTCAGCTTCCCGGTGCTGCGCTGGGTTTCCGGATCAAATTCTCGGATGGATTCCAGCACATCCCCAAAAAAATCCAGCCGTCTGGGGGACGCCGCGCCCGGTGGATAAACATCCAGCAATCCCCCCCGCAAGGCGAAGTCGCCTGGCTCCATCACCGTTCCCGAACGTGAATACCCATTGCGGGCCAGAAACTTCATCATCGCATCCAGATGGACGGCCTTGCCCGTTTGCGCGGCAAAGCTGTTCTGCACCATTCCCTTCCTGCCGGGCAAACGCTGCAGGGCCGCATTTACCGAGGTCAGGATGATCAGTTTGCTGAACACAGCGTCTGGCTCGCACAGGCGGTGCATCGCAGCCATGCGCTGGCTGCTGATATCGGGATTTGGCGAAACCCGGTCATAGGGCAGGCAATCCCAGGCCGGAAATTCAAGGACTTCAAGGTCCGGCGCAAAGAAGGCCAACATCTCCGCCATGGCGGCCGCCCGTGAGGCGTCGCGGGCAATATGCAGCACGCAATTACCCGCCCGCGCCATCTCGGCCAGCAGCAGCGCGTCAAAGCCCTCGGGCGCGCCGGAAATTGTCAGAGCGCCTTTATCAGAAAACAATTTATTATTTATATTCAATATATTATAGAGTATATTTAGTGTTTATAATTAACTTCATAACCGGGCTGTTTTCTTCTTCCGGGAGGGGCGCCGCACCGCTTAGCCACGCATATAAATGCGGATCTTCGATGTCCAGTATCCTCTCAAACTGGCCTAGCTGCTCCGGGGTGAATGCCCGCAGATGCCTGTCCGCGAAACTCCCCAGCAGAAGGTCGACCTCACGCATGCCACGGTGCCAGGCGCGAAATTTAAGCCGTTTGACTCGGATGTCGGCAACGCTTTCCTCGTTCATGGGACGGCCTTCCTAAAGTCTGACGCAACGCCAGATTGCCGGGGCAGTAGATACTGACCAGGTTGCTACGCTTTGATATAGTCCCTGCACCGCTTCTGCTCAATTGGAATCGCCGCTTCGCATGCGCCCTGAAATCCTGTTTCCACTATTTGCCCCGGTCAGCAGCCTTACCGGCGTTGGCCCGCAAAACGCGCGCTTGATCGGCCATCTGGCCGGGCCGAACGTGGTGGATCTGCTCTGGCATCTGCCGTCTGGGATAATCGACCGCCGGTTCCGCCCGAAACTGGCCGAACTGACCGAGGCCCATGACGGACAGACCGTCACCCTGACGCTGAAGGTGGGAGGGCATGAGCCCTCCGCCAGCAAACGCCTGCCGTACCGCGTGCATTGCACGGATGACAGCGGTGGAGAAATCACCCTGATCTTTTTCCATGCCCGGGCGGACTATCTGCTGCGCACCCTGCCCGAAGGCGCCATCCGCATGGTTAGCGGCAGGCTGGAACATTACCGCGGCAGCCTGCAGATGACCCATCCCGATTATATTCTCAGCGAAAAGGAATTCGCTGCGATGCCGGAGGTGGAGCCGGTCTATCCCATGACCGCCGGGTTGAGCGCCAAAACCCTTACCAAGGCGGTGCGCGGGGCCTTGTCGCGCGCCCCCAGACTGCCGGAATGGCAGGATGCGCCCTGGCTGCGGCAGAACCATTGGCTGCCCTGGAACGAGAGCCTGCTGCGCGCGCATCAGCCGTCAGAGGGTGCAGAGCTGGACGCAACCGACCCTGCCCGGATGCGTCTTGCCTATGACGAATTGCTCGCCAATCAGCTAGCGCTGATGCTGACGCGCCGCGCTATGCGCCGCCAGACGGGACAGCGGATTGCCGGGGATGGGCGGCTGCGCGACAGATTGATCGCAAGCCTGCCGTTTCGCCTGACGCCCTCGCAAATTGTGGCGCTGGCGGAAATTTCCGGTGATATGGCGAGTGAAGGGCGCATGTTGCGCCTGCTGCAGGGCGATGTGGGCAGCGGCAAGACCATCGTCGCCCTGCTCAGCATGCTGATCGCCGTGGAAAATGGTGGCCAGGCGGCCATCATGGCGCCGACGGAAATTCTGGTGCGCCAGCATTACGCCGTCATCGCGCCGTTATGCGAGGCCATCGGCGTCAAAACGGCGCTGCTGACGGGCCGCGACAAGGGCAAGGCGCGCGAGGCGTTACTGGCCGGTTTCGCGGATGGATCGATCCCGATCATTGTGGGCACCCATGCGCTGTTTCAGGACGATGTGGTGTTCCATAATCTGCAAATGGCGGTGATTGATGAGCAGCACCGTTTCGGCGTGCACCAGCGATTATTGCTGTCGGAAAAAGGCGTGCGCGCGGTGGACACGCTGGTGATGAGCGCCACGCCCATTCCGCGCACCCTGACCCTGACGGTGTATGGCGATATGGATACGTCCCGCCTGCTGGAAAAACCGCCCGGCCGCACGCCGGTGGACACAAGGGTGCTGCCGCTGGCGCGCATGGAGGAAGTGATTGCCGGCTTGCCCCGCGCCATGGATGGGGGGGCGCAGGCTTTCTGGATTTGCCCGCTGGTCGAGGAATCCGAATTGATCGACGCCGCCGCCGCCGAGGAGCGTTATGCCGAATTGCAAAAAATTTTCGGGGATAAAGCAGGGGTGGTGCATGGCCGCATGAAGGCGGCGGACAAAGACCGGGCCATGGAGGATTTCATACAGGGCCGCACCCGTATTCTGGTCGCCACCACGGTCATCGAGGTGGGCGTCGATGTGCCCAATGCGTCCATCATGATCATTGAGCATGCCCAGCGTTTTGGACTGGCGCAACTGCACCAGTTGCGCGGCCGCGTCGGGCGCGGATCACGCCCTTCCACATGCATGCTGCTGTATCAGCGGCCGCTCGGAGAAACGGCGCGGGCGCGGCTGCGCATCCTGCGCGAAACCGACGATGGCTTCCGTATCGCCGAGGAAGATTTACGCCTGCGCGGGGCGGGCGAGGTGCTGGGCGTGAAACAAAGCGGCATTCCGGAATTCCGGCTGGCCGATCTCGCCATCCATGGCGCGCTGCTGGATGTGGCGCGGGACGATGCGCGCATGATCGCCGATCAGAACCCGGAACTGAAAGGCGAACGCGGCGAAGCGCTGCGCATATTACTGTACCTGTTCGCGCGCGACGCGACGGTGAAGTTTGCGCGGGCGGGATGAGCTCTACGAGCTACGGCGCGGCAAGGAGGAGAGGGAGAAGAGGGACTATCGTTTCAGGTCGCGGTAGAAATTCTGACGCGGGCCGATGGCTTCGAGATAGATCAGGCGGACGGTTTCATTCACCGTGTAGCCCAGTAAGTATAATTGCGCGTGGCTTTGAAATTTATAGACACGCAGATTTGCAAGATCGCCTTTTTTGCGTTCGCCGATTTCGGGGTTGTGCTGAACACTGGCGATTGCGGCGTCGACGTCGGCAACAAGGTTATCGTGCAGTTTTTTATATTGCCGCGCA
>SHWM01000016.1 GCA_009693835.1 Alphaproteobacteria bacterium | reverse complement strand
TGCAGGGCGGCGTAGCTTTCGGGCCCGGCGGCCAACGCCAGCAGCCAGCAGGTCAGCAGCAGGCTGCCAATGCCCAGCCCCACGCCGGTGATGCGGTGGGTTATCGAGGCCGCCATGGTGATTTTCCAGCCATAGATCTGGAGATGCGGTGACAGCGGCCGCGACCGCATGACTGGCGGCTTGCCTGCGTCCCCCCGAGATTCTGCCATTTCTGGCCCCCCTGCTAATTATTTGGCGGCATTGGCTGCCGCATGTGATTCCAGCGCATACTAAGCCTGAGGGACGGTAAGTCAATCATGGGAACATCGAAAAATTATCCGCCACGAAGTATGATTTCGTCAATTTTGGGAGGGCTTTATAGTTTTTTCTCAATAAGACGGGAAATGGCGCCCGTCTCTGGCCTCGGGCGTTTTGATGGGGTGCCGCGCGGCTTGACAGTGAAGATACGCGGGTGGGAGTGCGCCTTTGATGGTACGCCGCGGTGCGATGCTCTATACACGAGGTCCGGCAAATATAACTGGCAATATATAGTAATAACTCACTACAAATAAGTGTTTTAAGGGTAGTTTAGTTTTCATTCATAAAGGCTGGAGTATTGTAATGATGGTTCAGGCCTGAGCGGTTGCGAACGTTGTCCGCCTGCCGGGCACGAAGAGCCGCCAGGCGGGAAACTTAACCTTGGGCGATAGACCTTATAGATATGAACACCCCTCCTCCGCGATTCAGTTCTTCCCGTGTAGCGGGGGGCCATTCGAAAGATACGGACTTGAGCGCCGCGCAGCATGCCGACCTAAACGGAAGCGAGTCGGAAACAGATGCGCTCGATATATTGCCGTTGGCAAATATGCCCCTGGAAACCACGCGGCTACTGCGCGCCAAACTTATCAAAAATATAAAGCTTGATTCCGTTATAGAAATGTTCGCCAGCGATAGCGGGGCAAGCGGCCAGGTGGACGCCACCCAGATCCATACCTATTTCCGCTGGAAGGAAGGGTACAAGCATCCGGATCAGAAATTATTGACGGCTTTGTCCAAGCTTCCCAGTTACGATGTGTTCAGTACCCGGATTGCCTTGCGCCACCTTGGCATTGAGCTGGAAAATCTGGGAGCCTTGCAGCTTTCTAACCAAAGGAAGGCGCAGCTTAACAAGCATATGCAGCCATTCATTGCGCCGCTGCTGCGGCAGATACTCGATCCGGCAGATGGCCATGTGGAGGATTTTGATCAGCTTGCTGCGTCGATGAGACGCCCGGACAAAACCGGGACTATGGCCAATCTTGTCAAAATGTCTGAAAAGCTCCAGATAAATGTGCAGGACCTGCCTCAAATGCTGGAGGATTATGCCGACATTTTCCTTTCGGTGGCCTATTACCAGGAAATTCTCGATAATTATCTGCCGCGCATTACGGAATTTCTCGATCAGCTGAAACAATTGCAGCAGATGCCCGATCTGCGGCGCGATACAGCATTTTCAAAGGAATCAGAGGCGCTGGAAGGCTCGCTGAATTTTATCGTGGCCTCGGTATCCCTCCGATTCGAGGCTTTTTACAGGATCACCGAAAAGATGTGGGGTGAAATCAGCGGTGAATCTTTCGATAAATTGCGAAAACTGGTAATTTCCAGTCAGACACTGGTGGGCGGGGTGTTGTGCGGATTGACCGTGAAGATACGGGGCTGGGAAGACGCATTTGGCGGTCAGCCCCTTGATCAAAATCTGCGCAAACGCGTCCAGTTCGTTCAGAACGAAATGCACGCCGGCATCGAGAAGATAGAAGCGCTGGAAACCTTAGCCAAGCGAGCGCGGATCTAGGCGGCGCGCCGCGCCATCAGCAACCAGTAATCCAGATCGAGAATAACGCCGGGGTGATGCCCGGTTTCAGTCGCGCCGGGAAATTCAGTGCAGGGCTGGCCCTTTGTGGCGAACAGCCGCACCCGCAGCGCGCCCACATCCCTGCGCCCGCTGATCTCGGCCTTGTCCAGAATTTCCGACCAGGCGAACACCGTGTTACCCGCATGGCACGGGGCGACATGCCGTCCGCCATTGATGGCGGCGATTTTGACGCCGTTGGCCAGGCCGTTAAAGCTCAGCGCACGCGCCAGGCTGATCACATGGCCGCCATAGACCAGCCGCCGTGCGTCATTGCTGCTGTTTTGCATATACTGGTTGAAATGCACTCTGGCGGTGTTCTGATACAGACGCGCCGCCATCATATGCTCGGCTTCCTCGATGGTCATGCCGTCCACGTGGTTAATCTTCTCGCCAATCTGGTAATCCTCCCAGAGATGCGGCGCGCCAGATAAATCGCAATTAAACCCTCTGAAATTCAGGCTGGAGGGCACGACAAGGTCTTGCGCCGCCACCGCCTGCGGCAATTCAGGCACGCCGCCGGGACGGGCGGGGGCCGTTTCGTCGCGTTTGCGCACCATCACCCAGCGAACATAGTCGATGACCACCTCGTGGCGCTGATTAACGCCAGCGCTGCGCACATAAACGACGCCCGATTTGCCATTCGACAGTTCGCGCAGGCCAATGATTTCAGAAGTGGCGGACAGGGTGTCGCCCGGATAGACGGGCGCGAGAAAGCGGCAATCGGCATAGCCAAGAATTGCGATGGCATTAAGTGATATGTCCGGGACGGTCTTGCCAAAGATTATATGAAAGGCCAGCAGGTTATCGATAGGGGCGCAGGCCAGGCCCAGCGAGCGCGCGAATTCATCCGAGGACGTCAAGGCAAAGCGCGGACCGAACAGGGCGGTATAGATCGCCGCGTCGCCCTGTGTCACCGTGCGCGGGGTCGCGTGCCGCAGAATACGGCCGATCTCGAAATCCTCGAAATAATTGCCCGTACTGGTTTTGCCCACGTTGTTTTCCTGCGCCTCATTTCTATGAATGGCTTCTACCTGAAGCAGGAACTGGTGGAAAGCGGCATGTTACGGCCTCAACTATTACTAAAATACTAACTAGCGTTGATATGAATAGTTATATTTTTCTAATTAATTCTATAGATTGCAAATAGCTTACACAACTATCGTATAAGTATATTTTAACTAATAACAATTTATACTAAATAATATCAAAATAATTAACATTGTTTTTATATATATCATTCACAATTTAAATTACTTATGTAACGTATAAATGGTTCTATGCTTAAAATTAGTAACAAAACGAGTAAGTGAAGCTACAGGCATTGAATCAACCGGATCAAATCCAGAGAACAAGCATCAGGCCCAGGAAAAAGAGATAAGAGGGAAATCAGGCTGGAAGGAACAGAGTTTGCATGCGCAAAAACACGCCATCAATGCCGGACAGGCCGCATAGAATAGCCGGGCGCCCGGTGAATAATGTCACGGCACGGTCGTTGGCTAAGGGACACATGGAGACGGAAGAGGAATCCGACTCGCTGGATATACTTCCCCTGCTCCATATGCCATTGCGAAGTCAGCGGTTGCAGCGCGCCCGCATGCTTAAAAATATCAGGCTGGAATCGGTAGTGGAAATGTTCTCCAATACAGGGGGCGGAAGCGGCCAGATTGATTGCAACAAGGTCTATACCTATTTCGACTGGCCGGAAGGGTTCAAGCATCCGGATCAGAAACTGCTGACCAGTCTGGGAAAATTGCCCAGCTTTGACGTATACAGTTCGCGGCTTGTTATTCGCAGTCTAGGAATTAATACCAGCAATATCCCGTCCCTGGAATTATCGGTCCACAAGAAATACCAGCTGGATCAGCATATGCGCCCATTTACCGTGCCCCGGATGCGGCAGATGCTTGGGTCAAATCACAATGAGCCGATGGAATTCGCGCAACTGATTGACATGATAAGAAACCCTGACAAACCGGGATTGCTTGAAAATCTGATTATCATGTCTGAAAAGCTGCATATCGAATTGCTTGATTTGCCCAAAATGCTGGAAGACTATGCAGATACTTTCCTCTCGGTTGCGTATTATCAGGAACTGCTGGATGGCTTATTGCCGCGCATAGACAGATTTCTGGATGAGCTCCAGCAATTACAGGCAATGCAGGACATGCGGCATGATCTCAGTTTCCTGAGGGAGGCAAAGGGGCTGGAACTGTTGCTGGAAAAAATTGTTGCCGGCATGACGGCGCGTTTTGAGGTTTTCTAACGGTTCACCAACAAGATGTGGGAAGATATCAACGCGGCTTCCTTTGGCAAAGTACGCAAGGTTGTCACCGCAAACCAAACTATCGTTGGGGGCGTGTTATGCGGACTGACAGTGAAACTGCGGGGCTGGGAAAATGAATTTGAAGATCAGCCATTAGATGTGAATTTGCGCAAGCGCGCCCAGTTTCTTCAGGATGAGATGCGTTTGGGCATCGAAAAAGTGGCGGCATTGCTGACGTCCAACAAGACAGCGCCCGGTTAATCAGTCTAATCCCGGCTTTTGAATTCATCTGTAGCTGCGCATTGGATTACGGCGTCACGATGGGAAAGTTGGCGTCGACCGGATCGATCAGGCTGACCAGATCGGCATAGGCGCTGGCCTCGCCTTCCATCTGTATCGCGCCGCCCGCCGTTTTCACCAGCACCGGAACGCCGGCCAGCAGAGTTTGCAATACATCCGCGCGCTTCGATGTAACGGTTGCGTTCGCGGCGGCATCCGTGACGTCCTGTTCATGCAGAAAAACACCATTTTCGACCGTGATCAGATGCCGTTCCTTCACGTCGGACAGCACCAGGTTAATCACGATCTTCTTCCCTTCCGCCCGAGCGGGGTTCAGCCGCACAGCGGCGAAATCCAGCAGCATGGGGGTGGGCGTCGCCTGTATCAGACTGGGGCTGAGGGTAGTGGCGGGCATCGCAGCCACCCCGTGCCGGAGCTCCTGCGCACCGCTCAAATAGATGTTGCGCCAGGTGCCCGCTTCGGACCTGTAACCAAGCTGGGTGTAGACATCGGCCAGCATGGAGCGCGCTTTGGCCTGATCCGGATCACTGAAGATCACATGATTGAGCAGTTGCGCCGCCCAGCGGCTATCGTCTGCCTCAATCGCCGCTATGGCCTTTGCTATGACCGCGTCCGCGCCGCCCATCGCCTCCACATATTTACGGCTCGCCGCCACGGGCGGCAGGCTTTGCAGCGAAACCGGATTGGCGTCGTACCACCCCATGTAACGCTGATAGACGGCTTTGGAATTGAAGCTCATGGTGCCGTAATAGCCCCGGTTATACCATTTCCGGGCCAGCACATCCGGCAGTTTGATCTGTTCCGCAATTTCATTTCCGGTAAGCCCCGCGTTCATCAGGCGCACGGACTGATCGTGCAGAAATTTGTACGCGTCGCGATGCTTCTTCAGAAAGTCAGTGATGACGTCGCGGTCCCAGCGGGGAATACCGTGGGCGGCGAACATGACATCGCTTTTATCCGCGTAAAGACGGATCGACTGGGTCAGATAGTCCGCCCATTGTTTGGCGTCGCGCACCAGTGCGCCGCGCGGGGTCAGCACGTTGTGCATGGTCGCATTGGCGTTCTCGGCCATGAACAGGGCGCGCATTTGCGGCAGATAGAAATTCATTTCCGCAGGCGCTTCGGTGCCGGGGGTCAGTTGAAAGCTGAAAGTGACCCCATCCAGAAGCATTTCCTGTCCGGTTTCACGGATGCTGTCAGTTGGCGCGATCAGCGACAGGCTGCCGCGCGATAGCGCCGGGCCAAGGCCGGAGGTTATTTCCCCCTCGGGCCCGCGCGGCAGGGTGCTGCCGAACTGATAACGCGCCCGGCGGCTCATGGCCGTTCCGGCAATGATATTTTCACTCACCGCGTGTTCCATAAAACCGGCGGGCGCAATGATTTTCACCTTGCCTGCGGCTACATCGGCGCGGCTCACAATGCCTTCGACGCCGCCGAAATGATCGGCGTGCGTATGCGAATAGATGACGGCAATAACTGGTTTGTCGCCAACATGCTGTTTAACGAGATCAAAGGCGGCATGCGCCGCTTCGGCAGTTATCAGCGGGTCAACGACAATATAGCCCGTGTCCCCCAGGATGAACGAGACAGTCGAGACATCAAAGCCGCGCACCTGATAGATGCGGTCACTTACCCTGAACAGCCCATGCCGGGTTACCAGTTGCGCCTGCCGCCACAGGCTGGGGTTTACGGTGGCGGGCGCTTCGCCTTTCACAAAGCCGTAGGCCGACAGGTCCTGAACCACCTTATCGCTGGCGTCCCGGATAAGCGGGTCCTCGCGCGTCGCTACAAAACCGCGTCCGGCAAATTCAAAATCCCGGCGATCCGAGAAATCAAGCTCCTTGCGGACCGCTGCATACACGGCCCCCGTAGATTCAGAGGGCTTGGCTGCCGTGTCTTTCGGAATATCAGGGGCAGGCGCGCCCAGCAGCAGGGGCAGCGCCCCCCGGAACAGATAGGCAGCGCCGCCTAGTAGCACGCTGGAGACCACAACTCCCACCCCCAACCCCTTCAAGAATGATCCCATATTTATCCCTGTTTTGATAAGGATCTGTTGCTGTAAAATCATAATCAGTGCAGGTGGCAACGTACAAACTGATCAACAAAACTGCATTATGGATATTTCGCGACTGCGGATCAAGGCGTCTGCCGGATTGGGCGCCGGCTGTCTTTACTTCACGTGCCGGGTATGATCTTTTCTACGTGCGAGATTGACGTTTAGCGATTACCCGGTAACAGTATATTCGGGAGACAATGGCACAGCCCTCCGCGTGAACAATTGATGTTGGAACTGATCAACCGCGCCCGGCTGGATCCAGTCGCTGACTTTAATGCCTATATCACGAATTATAATCCGGCGGCGTCCAGCAATCCCGATATCAATTCGGCACTATCCTTCTTTCACGTGAACGGGCCGGTTCTGCTGGCCCAGATCAATGCACTGACACCGGTTGCCCCTGTGGCGTGGAGTAGCGCCCTGGCGGACGCAGCAGCAGCCCACAGCCAGCTTATGATCACTAATGATTCCCAATCCCATCAACTGCCGGGTGAGGGTGACCTGGGCGCGCGCACGACGGCGGCGGGCTTTACTGGGTTTTCCGTTTTGGGGGAAAACGTCTTTGCGTTTACGGAGTCCATTCTCCAGGGCCATGCAGGTTTCATGGTGGATTGGGGGAATACGGCATCGGGCATACAGACTCCTCCAGGACACCGGACAAATATTCTTGGCGCTTCATTTAAGGAGGTTGGCCTCTCGGTGCTGACCGAGTCCATTTCCGCCACGTCCGTGGGGCCGCTGGTGGTGACGCAGGATTTTGGCGCCCGCTTTGGCGCCAGCGGGGCGTTTGCCCTGGGCGTGTCCTATAATGACACTGATGGGAATAAATTTTATACGGAAGGCGAAGGCCGTTCTGGCGTGAATATCAGCTTTTCACGTGCTGGCACTATCATCACTACCCAAACCCAGACGGCGGGAGGCTACAGCCAGCAAATACCGGCTGGACATTATGATGTGAGGTTTTCGGGCGCTGGGTTGCCTGCGGCCATGGAAGTTTCTCTCGACGCTGGAGCGAGCAATATCAAGCTGGATGTCATTGACATGGACACCATTGCCGTATCGGTGTCGTTCCAATTGGGCTCAGGGGCCCTAAAGGGTCAACTGCTCGGACAGGGCAATGGAAATATTACAGGTAATGCGTTGGCCAACACGCTTATCGGGAATGCCGGTGCAAATCTTCTGGACGGGGGCGCAGGGGTGGACACGGCGCAATATCATGGCGCGCGCGGCACTTATGTGATCGGCGGCGGGGTCACGGGACGTACGGTCACGGATAGCATAGCCGGGCGTGATGGCGCCGATTCCCTTGGCAGCATCGAGCGCCTGCAGTTCAGCGGTGGCGTCCTGGCGTTTGATAATCTGCGTACCGACAATGCGGGCCGGGGCTATCTTATTTACCGCGCCGCCTTTGACCGGGTGCCGGACCCACCGGACCTGGGATACTGGATACGTGAACTGGACCGTGGCCAGGATTATGGCGCTGTGGTGGCGGCAAGTTTTATCGCCTCGCCGGAATTCATCGCCCTGAATGTCGTCATGGGGCAATTGAGTAATGCAGTGAAGGTGGTCAACAATCAGATGACGTTCGCCGAATGGGAAAGCTTGCATGACAACTTTATGCGGCAGGAGAAAACCAAATATGACAGCATGGCGGCCAGCACGCTGGCTACCAAAATTCCCGGCGTGGGCTGGATATTAGCGCCGGTCGCCAAAGCATTGTTTGACGTCACTGTTACTGAACAGATTACCAATTCTTTTGAGATAAGGGTCAGTCTGGATACTTTCATTCCGGGCGGGCCGAAAAACAATATCGTGGTGGGCGGTAACCAGAAGAACCAGATCAAACTGGGCGATGGCGGCAGTTTTGCTTCCGGTGGCGATAGTGCGGATACGTTCGCTGTGGGGAAGGGAAACGACAATATCTCCGGTGGAGCTGGGACGGACACGGTCGTTTTCTCGTCATCGCGCGCCGCCTATGGCATCAGCAAGCAGGCGAACGGCATGAATAAGGTCACTGGGCCGGATGGCGCTGATTTGTTGTCCCGTGTCGAACGGCTGCAATTCAGCGACGGCGTGCTGGCGTTTAATAATCAGCCAACGGATAATGCGGGGCGGGGTTATCTGATCTACCGCGCCGCCTTTGACCGGGTGCCGGACGCACCAGGGCTGGGCTACTGGATACGCGAGTTGGACCGGGGCCGGGATTTTGGCTCGGTGGTGGCGGCCAGTTTTATCGCCTCGCCGGAGTTCATCAGACTGTATGGAACCAGTCTCAGTAATTCCGCATTCGTCAATCTGGTCTACCAGAATGTTCTGGACCGCGGTGCGGATACCGACGGCCTCAACTACTGGCTGAACCTGGCTGGGGGCGGCCGCCTGAATGGCGGCTATGCGCGCTCCAATATGCTCGCTTCATTCGCCATCTCGCAGGAAAACGTCACCGGCGTCGCGTCGCTGATCAGCGACGGCATCTTTTTTGTGTAAACTCCCGTCACTGGATTCACAGCATGCCTGACAGGCGCGGCTAAACAGGTTAGGCTGCACTATGCAAGAATCAGCCGCCGCATTATCACCCGCTGCATCCCTTAAGCCGCTCACCTCGCCAGCGGGCTTTGTGCATCTGCGCATGCACACCGCCTATTCGCTGCTGGAAGGCGCGGTAAAGATCAAGCAGTTGCCGGCCATGTGCCGCGCCTATGAAATGCCGGCCATCGCCATTACCGACAGCGGCAATCTGTTTGGCGCCCTGGAATTTTCCGAAACCCTGGCGGGCGAGGGCGTTCAACCCATCATTGGCTGCGCGATGCAGCTCTGTTTCGAGGAAGCTGATCCAAATGCGGCCGTGACCCTGCGCGGCCCGGCGCTGCGCGATCGTATCGCCCCCATCGTCCTGCTGGCGCAGAACGAAATGGGCTATGTAAATCTGATGCGGCATTCAAGCAATGCTTTTCTGGATAATGAGGTGGAGCCGCATATAACCTGCGCGCAACTGGCCGCGCATAATGAAGGACTGATCTGCCTTACAGGCGGGGCGCTGGGGCCTGTCGGGTGTCTGCTGCGCCATGGACGCCGCGATGCCGCCGGGACGTTGCTGCGTGATCTGGCCGAGATATTTCCGCAACGCCTGTATCTGGAGCTGCAACGGCACGGCATGGCGGAAGAAGTGGCGACAGAGGCCGATTTCATCCGCTTCGCCTATGATCAGGCGCTGCCTTTGGTCGCCACCAACGAAGTCTATTTCCCGTACCGTGACATGTATGAGGCGCATGACGCCCTGATCTGCATTGCCGCCGGGGCGTATGTGTCGCAGGATGATCGGCGCAAACTGACGCCCGAACATTATCTGAAAAGCCCCGCGGAAATGGCGGTGCTGTTTACCGATTTGCCCGAGGCCATCGAGAACACCATCGAGATTGCGCGGCGCTGCGCCTACCGTCCGCGTACCCGCGCCCCCATTCTGCCCCGCATTGGCGCAGCGGAGGAAGAGGCGGCGGAGTTGCGCCGTCAGGCCATGGCGGGCCTTGACCTTCGCCTGGCTAAGGAAGGCCGCTTTGCGGGCGAGGAAGCCTACCGCCAGCGTCTTGCGTTCGAGCTTGATGTCATCATCAAGATGGGGTTTGCCGGTTATTTTCTGATCGTGGCCGATTTCATCCAGTGGGCCAAGGGTCAGGGGATTCCGGTTGGCCCCGGACGCGGGTCGGGGGCGGGGTCCTGCGTGGCCTGGGCGCTGACCATCACCGATCTGGATCCGCTCCGCTTTGGCCTGCTGTTTGAGCGCTTCCTCAACCCTGAGCGGGTGTCGATGCCGGATTTTGATATTGATTTCTGTCAGGAACGCCGTGACGAGGTCATCCATTATGTCCGCGAGAAATACGGCCATGACCGGGTGGCGCAAATCATTGCCATCGGCAAATTGCAGGCTCGCGCTGCGCTGCGCGATGTGGGCCGGGTATTGCAGATGCCCTATGGCCAGGTGGACCGCCTGTGCAAGATGGTGCCCAACAACCCTGCCAATCCGGTCACGCTGGCCGAAGCCATCAAGGCCGAGCCGCGCCTGAAAGAAGAACGGGACAGCGATCCCATGGTGGCGCGCCTGCTCGACACAGCGATGCGTGTCGAGGGCCTGTATCGCCATGCCTCGGTGCATGCAGCGGGGGTTGTGATCGGCGACCGGCCATTGCAGGAACTGGTGCCGCTCTACCGCGAACCGCGCGGTGAAATGCCGGTGACGCAGTTCAATATGAAATGGGTCGAACCAGCGGGTCTTGTGAAATTCGATTTTCTCGGGCTCAAGACGCTCACGGTCATTGCCAGAACGGTTGAACTGCTGGCGCGCCGCGGCGTATCGCTGGACATTCATAATATTCCGCTGGATGACGCCCCGAGCTTTGCCATGCTGCGCGAGGCGGAAACCGTTGGTCTGTTCCAGCTTGAGGGCAGCGGGATGCGCGAGTCCATCCGCAGCCTCCGTCCCGACCGGTTCGAGGATATTATCGCGATGGTGGCGCTGTACCGGCCCGGACCGATGGACGATATTCCCAAATATATCGCCTGCAAGAATGGTCAGGAGGAAGTGGTCTATCCGCATCCCATGCTGGAGCCGATTCTGTCCGAGACCTATGGCGTCATCGTCTACCAGGAACAGGTGATGCAGATCGCGCAGGTGCTGTCAGGCTACAGTCTGGGTGAGGCGGATCTGCTGCGCCGCGCCATGGGCAAGAAAATCCAGTCGGAAATGGACGCGCAGCGCGCCCGCTTTATCAATGGCGCGATCGAGCGCGGCGTGGACGCCGTAGTGGCCAGGAACATATTTGAACTAGTGAACAAATTTGCGGGCTATGGCTTTAACAAATGCCACTCGGCCCCCTACGCCATGATCGCCTATCAGACCGCCTATCTGAAGGCCAATTATCCGGTAGAGTTTCTGGCCGCCTCCATGATGCTGGATCAGGGCAACACCGACAAGCTGAGCGTTTTTCGCAAGGAGGCGGCGCGGCTGGGCATTTCTGTGAACGCGCCGGACATTAACCGGTCCGAGGCAGATTTCTGCGTGGTCGATGGGGCCATATACTATGCGCTGGGCGCGGTGCGTAATGTCGGCGCGCAGGCCATGCGCGCCGTCGTGTTGGAACGCGATGCCAATGGCCCCTTTGCCGATATGGAAGATTTCATCCATCGGGTCGATCCGCGCCTGCTGAACAAGCGCAGTTTTGAATTTCTGGTGCGGGCCGGGGCATTCGATACGCTAAGTCCCAACCGGGCGCGGCTTTTGGCCTCGGCTGACAGCGTGTTGGCCCTGTGCAATGCCGCCGCGAACGCGCGCAGCAGCCGCCAGACCGATCTCTTCGCCAGCGGCGGGGTGCAGCAGCGTCTGGAGCTCAAACTGCCGCCGGCTGACCCCTGGCCTCCCATCGAGAAACTGAAGGCGGAATTTGACGCGTTGGGCTTCTATCTCTCGGCGCATCCGCTCGATGATTACGCCGCCATTCTCGGACGCGCCAATGTGACATCCTATGCTGAATTTTTTGAACGGATTGACGATTCCGAACGTCCGGCCAAACTGGCGGGCGCGATTGTCGGCAAGCGGGAGCAGCGTTCGCAGCGCGGTAATCCGTTCGCCTTTGTAACCCTGAGCGACCAGTCCGGCGAATATGAGGTCACGTTTTTTAGTGAATTGCTCAGCGCGCACCGCGAGTTGCTGGAAACCGGCAATCTGGTGGTGATGAATGTCACCGGCCGGCTGGACCGGGACCGGCCCCGCCTCACGGCCCAGTCCATACAGGCGGTGGACAGGCTTTCCGACACCATGCAGGGCGGGCTGCGGGTCTTCGTCAGCGACGCAACCCCTCTGGCCGGCCTGCAGCAGCGGCTGGAATCCGCCGGGCAGGGCCGGGGCTATGTCAATCTGGTGTTGCGGGGCGGGGAAAGCCGCGCCGAGGTGGAAATACGTATTCCCGGCAGTTATGCGGTGGGGCCGCGGGTGCGCGGGGCGCTGGCCGCTATTTCCGGGGTGCTTGAGGTTCAGGAATGCTGAAAAAGCACATATTTCTTGCCTTACAGCGGGTTTGCTCCTATACACCCCCTCTCAAACCTCACGCGGGTTACGGCGTACGGTGCCCTTGAACCGCCATCAGGCGGGGCAGGGGAACAGCCCCTGATTGGCATTCCGTCACGTCGAACCGGTGTCTCATAATGAGACCTACGCCCGCGGCGGCATAACCGGTAAAAGGAAAAACGAATGGCATTGCCAGATTTCAGCATGCGCCAGCTTCTTGAAGCAGGCGTTCATTTCGGCCACCAGACTCACCGCTGGAACCCGAAAATGGCTCCGTTTCTGTTCGGAGTCCGTAACAATATTCATGTCATCGACCTGACCCAGACGGTCCCATTGCTGTACCGCGCGCTTGAATCGGTGCGCGATGTGGTGGCCGGCGGCGGGCGGGTGCTGTTTGTCGGCACCAAGCGGCAGGCGGCCAAGCCGCTTTCCGATGCGGCCAAGCGCTGTGCGCAATATTATATCAATGAGCGCTGGCTGGGCGGCACCCTGACCAACTGGAAGACGATTTCCAATTCCATCAAGAAGCTGAAATCGCTCGACGAGCAGCTATCGGCCGGCACACTGGGGCTGACCAAAAAGGAATTACTGCAACTGACGCGCGCCCGCGACAAGCTGGAAGCCTCGCTTGGCGGGATCAAGGATATGGGCGGCATACCCGATCTGATCTTCATCATCGACACCAACAAGGAACAGCTCGCGGTGCTGGAAGCCGCCAAACTGGGCATTCCGGTCATTGCGATACTTGACAGCAACAGCAATCCAGATGGCATCTCGTTCCCCGTTCCCGGCAATGACGACGCCTCACGCGCCATCGATCTGTATTGCGAACTGGTCGCGCGGGCCTGTCTGGACGGCCTGTCGCAGGGCAGCGCGGGTATGGAGGGCGACATGGCGGAGCCGCCGGTGTTTGACGGGCCCAAAGTGCTTGAGGATGTCAGTGCTGCGGAAGCAGCGCATTAGTGAGATTTGAGGGACGACAATGGCTGAGATTACCACGGCACTGATCAAGGACCTGCGGGAAAGCACCGGGGCCGGGATGATGGATTGCAAGAAAGCCCTGCAGGAAACCGGCGGAGAAATGGAAGCGGCGGTGGACTGGCTGCGCGCCAAGGGCCTTTCCAAGGCGGCAAAGAAAGCTGAGCGGGTGGCCGCCGAAGGGCTGGTTGGCCTGGCGTCCGACGGCAAATCGGCAGCGCTCATTGAACTCAATTCGGAAACCGATTTCGCGGCGCGCTCTGAAAAATTTCAGGGGATCGCTTCCGCTGTGGCCACTCTGGCGCTAACCGCAAAAGGCGATCTGGCGGCGCTGCTGAAGGCGCCATTTCCGGGAAGCAGCCGGGACGTCGCAGGCTATGTCTCGGAAATGGTCGGAACCATTGGCGAGAACATGAGCGTGCGGCGCACCGCCTTTCTGTCTGTCGCCCAGGGTGTGGTGGCGGGCTATATTCACAATCAGGTTGTACCGGGCCTTGGCAAAATGGGTGTCGTCGTGGCGCTGGAATCGGCCGGAGATACTAAAAAACTGAATGAGCTGGGCCGTCAGGTCGCCATGCACATTGCAGCCGCAGCCCCGCTGGCGCTGGCCCCCGACTCGCTGGACCCGGAGGTGGTGGAGAGGGAGCGCGCCGTTCTCATTGAGCAGGCGCGCGAATCAGGCAAGCCGGACAATATCATCGAAAAAATGATCGAAGGCCGCATCCGGAAGTTTTATGAAGAGGTTGTGCTGCTGTCCCAGGCCTGGGTCATGGACCCGGATCTGACCGTGCAAAAGGCGATTGACGCCGCTGCCAAAGATATTGGCGCACCCGTTAAAGTGACCGGTTTTGTGCGCTATTTGCTGGGCGAGGGCATCACCCGGCAGGAAACCGACTTTGCCGCCGAGGTTGCTGCTGCCGCGGGTAATTAGACGGCTTTGGCAATGCGCCGCTTTACCTGCGGCGTAAGGGGTTTAAGATAGAGGTCGCGCAGCGGGTAATGCGGCGCGGTCATTGCCTGCCACTAGAGCAGCATTCACTTAATTGAAACACTTGTGCTGCCCAATTAAGTGGATAAAGCTGCTCTAGCACATTGTAACATAAAGCAAATTTACCTTTTAAGATTGAGCCAACTGTTTCAATCTTAAAGGGAATTGGTCCAACGCCAGAAAATTCATATGTCCAATAAGAAAGCATCCCAGCCTTCCGCCAAAGCCTTGCGCTGGCGGCGGGTGTTGCTCAAAATATCTGGCGAGGCGCTGATGGGCGGCCGCCCGTTCGGACATGACGTGGCCGCGATCGACCGTATTGCCGGGGAAGTGCGTAACGTCGTCCAGCTTGGGGCGCAGGTTGCGCTGGTGGTAGGCGGCGGTAATATTTTCCGCGGCATGTCCGAGGCGGCGGCGGGCATCAACCGCACAACAGCCGACCATATGGGGATGCTGGCGACCGTGATCAATGCGCTGGCGCTACAGGATGGCCTGGCACGCAATGGCATGGAGGCGCGTGTTATGTCGGCCATACCCATGCAGTCCTTGTGTGAGACATTTACCCGCCGTGACGCGGTGCGGCATCTTGAACTTGGCCGCGTGGTGGTGTTTGGGGCGGGCACCGGCAACCCATATTTTACAACCGACACCGCGGCGGCGCTGCGGGCGGCGGAAATGAACTGTGACGCGTTGCTGAAGGGCACGCAGGTGGACGGCGTCTATTCCGCCGATCCCAAACTGACGCCAGGCGCGATACGTTATGACCGGCTGAGTTTTACGGAAGTTTTGACGCGGGATCTGCGGGTGATGGACGCCACGGCCGTCAGCCTGTGCCGCGAGAATAACATTCCAATCGTGGTGTATTCCAATCAGGATACCGGCATGTTGGCCGAGGTTTTGACGGGTGGCGGCGTCTATACGCTGATAGACAGGTGACGTGATGGCCGAAGAAGAATTCGACATAGACGATCTGCAGCGCCGCATGGATGGGGCTGTTAGCGCCTTCAGGACGGAACTGGCGGGCCTCCGCACGGGGCGGGCCAGCACCGGGCTGCTCGATCCCATTGTCGTCGAGGTGTATGGCGGATCGAAAATGCCTATCAATCAGCTTGGCACGGTCAGCGTTCCCGATGCGCGGATGATCAGCATTCAGGTCTGGGACAAGAGCACGGTCGGCGCGGTTGACAAGGCCATCCAGAAATCAGGGCTGGGGCTTAATCCGCAGGTGGACGGCACGCTCATCCGTATCCCAATCCCGGCGCTGAACGCCGAGCGGCGCACCGAATTGACCAAGGTGGCCGGAAAATATGCCGAAGAAGCCCGCATTGCCGCGCGTCATGTGCGCCGCCATGGTCTGGATGCGCTCAAACGGATGGAAAAAGAGGGGCATCTTGGCGAGGACGATCATAAAATCTGGGCCGAAGAAATACAGGAAATCACGGACGCCATCATAAAGCAGATCGATCAGGCGCTGGCGGCCAAAGAACAAGAGATCATGCACGTTTGACCCAAAGGCTAGTCCATATGCCGGAGACGGTTGCGGCGGGACTGCCGCGGCATATTGCCATTATCATGGATGGCAACGGGCGTTGGGCCCAGCAGCGTTACATGCCCCGCGCGTTCGGCCATCGCGAGGGCGCCGAGGGGGTCCGGCGCACCGTTGCCGCCTGTGCTGAATTGGGCGTGCCGTATCTGACCCTGTTCGCCTTCTCATCTGAAAACTGGAAACGTCCGGTAGAAGAGGTTGATGATCTGATGTGGCTTCTGCGCAGCTATTTGCTGCGCGAGGTGAACGAGTTGAACCGGCAGCAGGTGCGCATCGGTTTTATCGGGGATCGGTCCGCCCTGGCCCCCGATCTTGTGACGCTGATTACAACCACTGAAATGCAGACTCTGCATAATGACCGGCTGGTCTTTACCATTGCGCTGAATTATGGCGGTCAGAATGATATCATTGCGGCTGCGCAGGAACTGGCGCGCGAGGCCGTGGCGGGACATATTCTGCCGGAAGATATAAATCCGGAAAGTTTCGCATCGAAACTGATGACATCAGGGCTGCCCGATCCGGATTTAATCATCCGCACCAGCGGCGAGCAGCGCCTGAGTAATTTTATGCTCTGGCAGGCTGCCTATTCCGAGCTGATTTTCATCGATACGCTGTGGCCGGACTTTTCCAGACAAACCCTGGAACAGGCTATCGATATGTTTAGCCGGCGCGAGCGGCGTTTCGGCGCTGCCACCCGAAGCCAGACCTAGCGTGGAAGAAAAAATATCAACGCCTGCCAGCGATCTGAAGCTGCGTATTATATCGGCCGCGGTGCTGGCGGCGGTTACCCTGACGGCGATCTGGTACGGGGGCCTTCCCTTTATGCTCTTGATGGCGCTGGCTGTTGGGGCGATGAGCTATGAATGGACAAACCTTACCTGTGGCCCGTTCTGGCCGCTGGACGCCGCCATAACTGCTGGGACGGCGATGGCCGCAATGCTGGCGGCAGGACAGGAAGCCTTTGTGATGCTGGGCGCAAGCTTTGTTGCGGGCCTGGTATTTTCGGCCGGGTCCGGCTGGTTCTCCGGAAAGCAGTATCTTTGGCGCATGGCCGGGATTCCCTATATTGCCCTGGGTCCTGCGTCTCTGGTCTGGTTACGCGGTCTGGAGGGGGTTGGGTTTACATTAATATTCTGGCTGCTAATGGTTGTCTGGGCCATGGATATTGGCGCCTATTTTGCCGGGCGGGCGATTGGCGGGCCAAAGCTTGCGCCTTGGGCGAGCCCAAACAAAACCTGGTCCGGGTTACTTGGCGGGATAGCGTGCGCCGGTGTTACCGGAGCTGCTTTAGGGGAAGTCAGCGGGCTTGGGCCTGCGTTGTCATTTGCAGCGGCGGGAATATTGCTGGGCGCATGGTCCCATGTTGGGGATATTGCGGAATCCATGGTAAAACGGCGTTTCGGCGTAAAGGATATGAGCCGTCTGATACCAGGCCATGGCGGCATACTGGATCGCGTCGATGGTCTGCTTTTTGCAGCGCCTGTCATGGTGCTTGTAGTGCTGCTTATGGGTTCCCGATGAGCCAGTCCGCGCCGCTGCCGCGAACCGCCCCCAAAACTGTCTCCATTCTGGGGGCAACGGGTTCCGTGGGGCTGAACACAATCGATCTGATCGAGCGTGACCCGGCGCGCTACAGGGTCGTGGTATTGACCGCCAATCATAATGTGGAAGGACTGATCAGCGTCTCACGCCGGGTGAAACCGCGCCTGGCGGTCATTGGCGATGCTGGCAAATATCAGGACCTCTGCGAGGGGCTGGCTGGAACCGGAATTGAAGTGGCTGCGGGCCGCAGTGCCGTCATTGATGCGGCTTCACGCCCGGCCGAATGGATCATGGCGGCAATCGTGGGCGCAGCCGGACTGGCGCCCACTCTGGCTGCCGTGGCGCAGGGCGCCACGGTCGCCATCGCCAACAAGGAGTGTCTGGTCTGCGCGGGCGATCATATGATGGATCTGGTGCGGCGCAAGGGAACCTTATTGCTGCCAGTTGATTCCGAGCATAATGCGATCTTTCAGGTGTTCGACAGCCAACGGCCACAGGGTGTGGAAAAGATCACGCTGACAGCTTCGGGCGGCCCGTTCCGCACGGCCTCCATGGCCGAGATGAAGGCCGCCACGCCCGCGCAGGCGGTGGCGCATCCCAACTGGCAGATGGGCGCGAAAATTTCCGTAGATAGCGCAACCTGCATGAATAAGGGCCTTGAACTCATTGAGGCGTATCATCTTTTCCCGATCAGGAAAGATCAGATAGATGTCGTCGTTCACCCGCAATCGGTGATCCATAGCATGGTGTCCTATGCGGATGGTTCGGTTCTGGCGCAGATGGCTTCACCGGATATGCGCACGCCGATTGCCTATGCATTGGGCTGGCCGGACCGGATACTCACGCCGGTGGCGCGTCTGGACCTGGTGAAGATTGCGCAGTTGACTTTTGAAGCGCCTGATTTTAGCCGTTTTCCTGCCCTACGTCTGGCTAGGGAAGCGCTGACGGCTGGAGGCAGCGTGCCCGCGATTCTCAGCGCGGCAAACGAAATGGCGGTCGCCGCGTTTTTAAGAGGCGCCATCGGGTTTCTGGATATAGCGCGCATTGTGGAACAAACACTTGAGGTTGGGGGAAACAGGGGGATGGGAAAGTGGTTGCGTCCCATCGCGGCACTGGAAGAGATACTGGATGCGGATGCGGCGGGCCGGGCCTATGCACATGAACTTATTGAATTGCGCCAGTCAGAATAGGAGAATCTCGTGATTTCCGGGGGAATACTGATTTATGTGGGTGCTTTCCTGCTGGTTCTGAGTGTCGTGGTTTTCTTTCACGAGCTTGGCCATTTTTTAATCGCACGCCTGTGCGGCGTTCGCGTGGAGACCTTTGCCATCGGCTTCGGGCGGGAATTGATCGGGTGGCATGACAGGTATGGCACCCGATGGAAGATTGGCTGGCTGCCGCTGGGAGGCTATGTCAAGTTCTGGGGGGACGAAAACGCCGTCAGTGTGCGCGACGAGGCACAGCTTCAGCAAATGAGCGAGGCAGACCGGCGCGTCAGTTTTCATCACAAGCCGGTCCACAGCCGTTTTGCGGTGGTTGCCGCCGGACCTGCCGCCAATTTTGTTCTGGGCATTTTGATTTTTGCGGCTCTGTTCCTGATCATGGGGCGCGTCACCATTCCTGCCCGGGTCGATCAGGTGCAGCCCGGCAGCGCGGCCGAGGCAGCCGGATTCTTGCAGGGGGACGTGGTCCTTGCAATTAATGACGTAAGCATTGAAAGCTTCGCCGGTCTGCAGCGCCGGGTGATGCTGAGCGCGGGGGAAACCCTGAAAGTGCTGGTGGAGCGCGAGGATGAACAACTCGTGCTGAACGTTGTCCCACGGGTGGACCAGTTCACGGATGCGTTTGGAAATGTGCAGCGGCGGGGATTGATCGGCCTGGTCAGGGCCAATAATCCGGAAGATCAGGTTATGGAATATGTCGGGCCTGTCCGCGCCCTTATGCTGGGGGTGCAGGAGACCTGGTTTATCGTGCATCAGACCTTCGTCTATCTGGGACGCATGATACTTGGCAAGGAAAGCGCCGAACAGCTTGGCGGCCCCCTGCGCATAGCGCAAATGTCCGGCCAGGTGGCCCAGGTCAGTTTTACCGCCCTGATCCACTTGATGGCTGTTCTGTCGGTTAGCATCGGCCTGGTGAATCTATTCCCGGTTCCCATGCTGGACGGCGGGCATCTTGTGTTCTATGCAATAGAGGCCGTCTGGAGGCGGCCGGTGAACGCGCGCGTGCAGGATTTCAGCTATCGAATCGGCTTTGCAGCGATTACCACTTTGATATTGTTCGTAACCTGGAATGATCTGGTCAATCTGCGTGTGGTGGATTTCCTGGCAAGCCTGTTTTCCTGAGTATTTTCCCCTAAAATGAAGCACTTGCGAACAACGGAATATGGGCCGGACAAGCCATCATCTGTCTGTAGATGCTGGCGCGCCGCTTTTCTGCTTGCCGTTGCCGGGGTGTTATTCAGTCCGGCATATGCGCAGGCGCCGTCCGCTACGGGCCCGGTTATTGGGTCGATCGAGGTAACCGGCAACCAGCGGATAGAATCAGAAACGGTCCGCTCTTATATGACAGTGCGGCCCGGCAGTGAATTTGATGACGCCAAGATCGATCAATCCCTGAAGACTTTGTTTTCGACCGGACTGTTCGCCGACGTAAAGATTAGACGGGCTAGCAATAATCTGGTCGTCAATGTGGTGGAAAATCCCATCATCAACCAGGTGGCGTTTGAAGGTAATTCCGCCATAAAGGATGAAAATCTGGACACCGAGGTGCATCTTAAGCCGCGCGTAGTATACACGCGCGCCCGTGTGCAGGAGGATCTGAAACGCATCATCGAAGTGTATCGGCGTTCCGGCCGGTTCGCGGCCACGGTGGAGCCCAAGGTCATCCAGCTGCCTCAAAACCGGGTGGATCTCGTGTTCGAGATCAAGGAAGGTTCCGTCACCGGTATCCGGCAGGTATATTTTATCGGCAATCGCCGTTTTTCCGATGACCGGCTGCGCAGCGAAATTTCGACACAGGTATCCAAGTGGTGGAACTTCCTGGCGTCACGCGACAATTATGATCCCGACAGGCTGGTTTTCGACCGGGAACAGTTGCGCAAATTTTATCTCAGCCGGGGCTATGCCGACTTTCGCGTGGTTTCGGCCGTTGCCGAAATGACCCGTGACCGGGAGCAGTTTTTTATCACTTTTGTAGTGGATGAAGGGCTGCCCTATGATTTTGGAACCATTGATATAAAGACCGAACTGGAAAAAATTGACCCGGAACAATTACGGGAAAAGATCAAAACGGTTTCCGGGGAATTATATAACGCCAAACTGATTGACGACACCGTGGAGGATCTGACCTTCGCTGCGGGTGAGTTCGGCTATGCCTTTGTCGATATCCGGCCCCAGATTAAAAGACAGAAAGGTGCGCGCAAGATAGACATCGTCTATCAGATAAAGGAAGGGCCGCGCGTTTATGTGGAAAAAATAAACATCGAAGGTAACGTGCGCACGCTTGACAGGGTTATCCGACGTGAGTTCCGCATAGTTGAGGGCGATGCGTTTAACTCGGCCAAGTTGAACCGGTCACGGTCCCGTATCCGCGGGCTAAATTTCTTTGCGAACGTCGAGGTTACGCAGACGCCTGGCGAGTCGCCCGACCGGACGATCGTTAATGTCGACGTAAAGGAAAAATCAACCGGGCAGTTAAGCTTTGGCGTTGGCTTTTCATCGACGGAAAGCCTGATCGCCGATATCAGCATCGCGGAGCGTAATCTGCTGGGCAAAGGCCAGTTCCTGCGCGCTTCCGCGCAGGCCAGCAGCCTTACCCAGCAATACCAATTGAGTTTTACGGAACCCTATTTCATGGACCGTGAGATGGCGGCCGGTTTTGATTTATTCCGAATTCGTAATGACTATACGGATTACGCTTCTTTCCTTACCCAGCAAACCGGATTCACCCTGTCGCTTGGCGCGCCCCTGTCGGAATATGCCCGTGGCCGGTTGCAGTACAGTTTGGCCCAGGACAAGATTTCCGGGGCGCCAGTAAACGCTTCGCAATTTATTCTTGCGGCGCTGGGAACAGACGTCACATCGCTGGTGGGGTATGCGTACACCTATCTGGACGTGGATGATGATCTGGATCCACATCGTGGTTACAGTTTTACATTCCAGCAGAATTTCGCAGGGCTTGGCGGCGACGTCCGATATGTCCTGACGGAAGGTGAGGCCAAATATTTTTATCCGCTGGCGGAGGAAGTGGTCGGCAATCTGTCCGTCAGATCCGGCTATATAAAGGGCATCAATCAGGATGTGCGGTTGAATGACCGGTTCTTCAAAGGCGGGCGCACTTTCAGGGGCTTCAAGATTGCCGGGCTAGGACCGAGAGATCTGTTCACCGATGACGCGCTGGGCGGCCAATTCTATTATATCGGCACGGCGCAAATGACTTTTCCGCTGGGCCTGCCGGAAGAGTTCGGCATTCTCGGCAATCTGTTCACCGACGCCGGAGCGGTGACCACGCCCGTAGAGAAAGATTTTGCTGTTCTGAACAGCAATAGTCCGCGTGTGGCCGTCGGTTTCGGTGTGGCCTGGGATTCACCGTTTGGACCCATCCGGCTTGACCTGGCCAAAGCTGTTGTAAAAGAAGATTTCGACCAGACGGAAACCTTCAGGTTTGACGTCGGCACGAAATTCTAACATCAGAATTTCAACTTACAGGATGGATATAATGTTTTCACTTCCTAAACTCGCACTGGCAGTTCTCACTGGCGTCTCATTGTTGATGACAGCGCCCGCAGCAAAGGCGCAGACCGCCGCTGCAAATATTCTTGTTGTCGACACCGTAAGAATTCAGGATCAGTCGAGCGCGGCTAAATCGATGCAGACCCAGATGCAGGAATTTGAGAAAAAGCTTCAGGCGCAGGCCAAACGCGCGGAGGAAAAACTGAAGGCTGAGGAAGTGGGCCTTAAACAGCAGCAAACCCTGCTTTCCCCCGAACAGTTTGACGTCAAACGGCGCGAGTTTGAGACCAAGGTTGGCGATGAGCAGCGCAAGTTACAACAGGAGCAACAGGACATGCAGGCCGCCGTGAGGGAGGCCCAGGGAACGCTTTTCAAGGCGCTGGAACCGATACTGAAAACGCTGATGACCGAACGCGGCGCCAACATGATGGTTGACCGCCGCATGGTGCTGACCTCTTCGGATAGCCTGGATGTGACGGCGGCGGTGATCGAACGGCTGAACAAGGCTCTGCCCACCGTGAAGGTGGTGGTCGGAAAAAAGAAATAGCCTCGCGCCAGGGATGATTCCATCTGATCCGAACATGGTCCGGCTGTAAAGCGGTTCAAAATAGCCGCATTCTGGTCTAGTCTCCATCCGGATGGCAGCAGAACGGCGGACAGGGACGCATAGGCCACATGACGGATGCCCGTTTCTTCGACAATCACGGCCCCTTTACGCTGTCGGAGCTGGCGCGCATGGCAGGGGGCGAGCTCTCGGCTCAATCCGATCCGCAGATGCGGGTACATGACGTGGCGCCGCTTTCTCTGGCCGGTCCCGGGGAGTTAAGTTTTCTCGATAACCGGAAATATTTGCCCGAGTTTGAACAGGCTGCGGCGGGCGCCTGCATCATTTCTCCCGGTATGGCCAAATATGCTCCGCCCGGCATGGCGCTGATTTTGTGCGCTGCGCCCTATAAAGCCTATGCGCTGATCGCACAAAAATTCTATCCGCGCCCCTTGCGGCGGGCGGCCCATGCGGGGGCCATCATTGATCCCGCCGCCAGACTTGGACTGAACGTTCATGTATCGGCCGGGGCCGTCATAGGCGCGGGAGCGGAAATAGGGCAGGGCAGCTATATCGGCGCCAACGCGGTGATTGGCGATAACGTCTGTATTGGCGTCAACGCGTGGATCGGCCCTAACGTCACCGTGTTTTGTGCACTTCTGGGGGACAATGTCACGCTTCATCCCGGCGTGCGCATCGGGCAGGATGGTTTTGGATTTGCGCCTGATCCGGATGGATTTATCAAGGTTCCGCAACTGGGCCGCGTCATCATTCAGGATAACTGCGATATTGGCGCCAATACCACCGTCGACCGCGGCAGCGGGCCGGATACGGTGATCGGAGAAGGCACCTGGATAGATAATCTGGTGCAGATCGCGCATAATGTTCGCATCGGGCGGCGCTGTATTATAGCGGCGCAGACAGGCATTTCCGGCAGCACGGAAATTGGGGATTATGTGATGATTGGCGGTCAGGCCGGGCTAACAGGACATCTGAAAATTGGCGATGGGGCTTTGATTGCGGCCCAATCGGGCGTCATGCGCGACGTGGGGCCGCGCGAGCGGGTTGCCGGGTCACCCGCCATGCCCGCCAGACAGCATTTCCGTGAAGTGGCAAGTCTAGCGCGGATGGCCAAACTAAGGGGGCAGCCTGATGAGTGATGGGACGAGGCCGGTTCTTGCGCCAGTGGATGACGCGCTGGATGTGATGCGGGTGATGCAGCTATTGCCGCACCGCTATCCGATGCTGATGATCGACGGGCTGCGCGACATTGTGCCGGGCCTGTCCGCCACGGGCGTCAAGAACGTGACCATCAACGAACCATATTTCCAGGGCCATTTTCCAGGCCGGCCGGTCATGCCGGGGGTGCTGATTGTCGAGGCCATGGCGCAGACGTCGGGCGCCCTGATCATGTACAGCGCGGGCGACGTTGCGGATAGCAAACTGGTGTATTTTATGACCATCGACAAATGCCGTTTCCGAAAACCCGTATCGCCCGGCGATACATTGCTGCTGCATGTCAGCCTGATACACAAGCGCGGCCCGGTTTCCAAATTTCATGGCGAAGCCAGGGTGAACGGCCAGTTGATGGCCGAGGCCGACTATAGCGCGATGATTGTGGATAAGTGAACGTGGCGGTCACGGATATTCATCCCGCAGCAATGGTGCACAGGGGGGCGCAGCTGGGCCGTGGTGTGGCTGTCGGCGCTTACAGCGTCATCGGCGAACATACCGTGCTGGACGATAATGTGACGGTGCACTCGCATGTCTCAATTGCGGGGGTCACCCGCATCGGTGCGGGAACCACCATCTTTCCGTTCGCCTCGCTTGGCCACCCGCCGCAGGACCAGAAATATGCTGGCGAAAACAGCGAATTGCATATAGGCGCGGGCAATGTCATCCGCGAACATGTCACCATGAACACCGGCACGGCCGGGGGCGGCATGGTGACGCGGGTGGGTGACAATGGCCTGTTCATGGCCGGCGCGCATGTGGCGCATGACTGTCAGGTGGGGCATCACGTGATCCTGGCCAACCATGCGACGCTGGCCGGGCACGTGACGGTGGGCGATTACGCCATCCTGGGGGGCCTGTCTGCTGTGCAGCAGTTTGCCCGCATCGGGCAGCACGCCATGATTGGCGGCATGTCCGGCGTGGTGGATGACGTCATTCCCTACGGCTCGGCGCTGGGCAACCGGGCGCATCTGGGCGGGCTGAATATTATCGGGCTGAAGCGGCGGGGTTTTTCCCGTGACCAGATTCACGGCCTGCGCAACGCCTATCGGATCCTGTTCGCCGCAGAAGGCACCTTGCAGGATCGGCTTGAAACGGTCGCTGGCCAGTTCGGCGATCATGTGGAAGTGATGCAGATCGTGGATTTCATCCGCACCGCCACGCGCAGCATCTGCACCCCCGAAAACTAGCGCCCCGCCGCGCAGGAAAGGAAGCCCGTGCCAAGCCATTCATTAAACAGGGTTCTGTCCCGTTACGGAACAACAATCTTCACCACCATGTCGGCGCTGGCGATGGCGCATCAGGCGATTAATCTGGGGCAGGGATTTCCCGATCAGGACGGGCCGGAGGATATCCGTGAGGTGGCCGCCCGGGCGTTGATGGACGGGCCCAATCAATATCCGCCCTCGCAGGGCCTGCCGGAACTGCGTCAGGCGGTGGCCGCGCATAATGCCCGGTTTTATGGCCTGGAGATTGACTGGCAGAAGCAGGTTCTGGTGACCTCGGGCGCCACAGAGGCGGTGGCGTCCAGCCTTATCTCCCTGCTCAATCCGGGCGACGAGGCCGTGCTATTCGAGCCGATGTATGACTGCTATCTGCCGATCGCGCAGCTTTCCGGCGCCACGGCGCGTTCCGTGCGGCTGCGTCCGCCGGACTGGGCATTGCCGCGCGAGGAACTGGCCGCCGCCTGCAATGAACGCACCCGGGTGATTGTGCTCAACTCGCCGATGAACCCGACGGGCAAGGTGTTCAGCCGGGATGAATTGCAATTCATTGCCGATCTGGCCATCCGGCATAACGCCTGGGTTGTGTGCGATGAGGTCTATGAGCATCTGACCTTTGACGATGCACAGCATATTCCGCTGATGACCCTGCCCGGCATGGCGGAGCGATGCGTGCGCATCGGATCGGCCGGGAAAAGTTTTTCGCTGACCGGCTGGAAGGTCGGCTATGTCACCGCGCCCCCGCGGCTTGCGGAAATGATCATGAAGGCGCATCAGTTTCTGACCTTCACGACCGCCCCCAATCTGCAAAAGGCCGTGGCCTATGGCCTGGCCAAGGACGATGCCTATTTTACGCAACTCGCGGCGGACATGCAGGCCAAGCGCGACCTGCTGAGCGACGGCCTGCGCCGCATTGGGTTTGGCATATTGCCCTGTCTGGGCACCTATTTCATTGCCGCGGATTACAGCGCCTTCAGCCGCCCCGATGAGGACGATACCGCCTTCTGCAAACGTATCACGACCGGGGCCGGCGTCGCCGCCGTGCCGTTCAGCGCCTTCAGCATGGCCGCCATGCCGGGCGGAACCGGGCCGCTGCCGCCGGAAAAGCTGATCCGCTTCTGTTTTTGCAAACAGGACACTGTGCTGAATGAGGCGCTGGCGCGATTGCGGCGGTATCTGCTCAAAGGATAAATAATGTCCTCGCATAACCTTCTCCGGTCCGGCAAGGCGGCGGCCGTGCTGCTGCTCCCGTGCGCCGCGCCGGTGACGGCGGCGGCGGAGAATAATACGCCCCCGCCCCCGCGGGTTTTACAACAGTTGCGCGACGCCGAACTCAGGCAATTGCAGTCGCGGGCCAGCGAGGCGGAAATCCGCGCCGAGCAAGCAGAGCGGCGCGAACGGGATGCGCAACTTGAAAAATTGACCGATCAAGTGAAACAGGCGCAAAACCGCGCCAGTACGGAGGAACAACTCAAGCTCGCTGCCCAGCGCGAATTATTCATTCAGCAAGCAAAAGCCGAACTGCAAAACAACGCCTATTCGCGTCTGGAGATAATCACCAGCGTATCCATCGCCTTTTTTGGAATCTTAATAACAATCATCGTGCTTATTATTACATTGCGCACGGAGAGAGCAGCCATTGCTGCGGGCAGGAAGGGCATCGAAGAAATTCAGGAGCAAGCCAAGGAATCAGTCGCTGAGATCGAGAAAAAACGTGAAGAAGCAGAAGCGCACCTTACAGAAATACGAGAAAATAAAATAAAATCCGACGAGATGCGGCAAACTCAGGAAAAAAGTTATGCGTCTGCCTCAGCTTCATTCTCCAACGAAGTGCCCAAATCCAAGGAAGACCGTAAAACTGTTGCGGATTCGGCACAGGAGGCGAGAGCCAAGCTGCCGCGTGATCGCACCGCCAACGAGTTTCGCGCCATCATTATCGATGCGCTTACCGAGAAAAACTGGTTCGAGATGCTCAAAGCTGCACAACAGGTGCAGCTGTTGCATGAGGGGGACGATGACTTTGCCTTTGCGCGTTTCAGTGAGGCTTATGCGCTCGGCGAATGGGGGCGTCATGAGGATGCCATCACGGTCTATGGCGATGTAATAGCGCGTTATGGTGCGGCCACCGAGGCGGGGCTGAGGGAACAGGTGGCTAGGGCGCTTGTCAACAAGGGGGTCACGCTCAGCCAACTGGGGCGTCATAAGGAAGAAATTGCGGTCTATGAGAAGGTAATAAAGGATTAGGGCGCGGCCACCGAGGCGGGGCTGAGGGAACTGGTTGTTAAGGCGCTCGTCAACAAAGCCATTGAACTTGCACGATCGGGGCGGCGGGAGGACGCAATAGCCGCATGTAATGACGTGATTGCCCGCTTCGACGATAGCAAGGAACCTACATTGCAGGAGCAGGTGGCCCGCGCCCACACACCCAAAGCGCAAATACAGGAAATTCAAAAGAAATAACCTTTTTCCCCACTTGCATTTAATCCCACTTGACCAAAATCCCACCATTTGCGATACTCTGCTGAAATGGAGGATGTCATGGCCGTATCACAAAATCGTACGCTCAGGCCGGATTCCAAGGGGCGGATTGCGCTTGGCGACTTCGCCAAGGGGATCAGCAGTTTCCGTATTTCTCAGGAAAAAGACGGCCGGCTGATATTGGAGCCGTTCCGGGAAATTCCGGCGCGCGAGGCCTGGCTGTTCGAAAACCCTGCCGCGCTGGGCAAGGTGCGCAAGGGATTGAAAGACGCGTCGGAAGGCAAACTGTCGCGGCGCGGCGATTTCAGCAAATTCACCGGTGCGGATGATAGCTGATCCAGATGGCCTTCGAGATGTTGTTCACCCATCAGGCTAATGCGGACATGGATGAACTGGAAGCTGGCCGCGCCCATGCCAAGCGCCTGAAAGCGGTGCGTAAGGCGCTGGGATATTTACAGATCAATCCTCGCCATCCGGGCCTCAATACGCATAAATATATGTCTTTGTCCGGCCCCAAAGGCGAGGATGTGTTCGAGGCCTATGCGGAAAATAAAACGCCGGGGGCCTACCGGATATTCTGGTATTATGGGCCGTCGAAAGATGCGATCACCATCATCGCCATCACGCCGCATCCGTGACACAGGAAATCAGGACAGCTATTTAGAGAAGCACCCAAGGGGATAGGCCATGGCACTGATCTATTTTGTCCGGCATGGCAAGGCGGCGGCGGGGTTTGGCGAGGACCGCGATCCCGGGCTGAATGCGCTGGGCCATGCCCAGGCGGCAGCCATCGCGCCGCGTCTGATTGCTGCGGCGCCCGCGCAACTGATCTCCAGCCCGCTGCGCCGGGCGCGGGAAACGGCGGCCCCCGTCGAGGCGGCGCTGGGCCGGTCCGCGCGCATCGAGCATTCGGTTTCAGAAATAGCATCCCCGATGGATGATCTGGCGGCGCGCGCCGTGTGGGTGCGCGCCGCCATGCAGGGCAACTGGTCGGATCTTTTAATCGCGCATCAGCAATGGCGGCGCGGCGTGGTCGACACGCTGCTGGCCCTGCCGCAGGACAGCGTGATCTTTTCCCACTTTGTCGCCATTAATGCGGCGGTCAGCCATGCGCTGGGTGGCGACCGGGTGACGCATTTCTCGCCGGATAATTGCTCGATCACGATATTCGATAATACGGGCGGCATGTTGCGGGTGATTGAACTGGGCCAGGAATCCGAGACTGCGGTCGGCTGATGGCGGGCAAAATGGATACTGCGCTGCTGAGTGTCGCGGAAATGTATGAGGCCGACCGGCTGGCGATAACAGGCGGCATTGCGGGCATTGAACTGATGGAGCGGGCAGGGCTGGCCTGCGCATTGGCGATTGCCGGGCGCTGGCCACGCGGGCGCGTCTGCGTGTTGTGCGGTCCCGGTAATAATGGCGGCGATGGGTTTGTGGCGGCGCGGCATCTGGCCCGGCGCGGCTGGCAGGTGACGTTGGGGCTACTCGGCCCAGTCTCTGCCCTGAAGGGGGATGCCGCATTGGCGGCGGCGCAATGGGACGGACCGATAGCGTGGCTCACCACCGCGCTGATCCGGCCAGGCGATCTGATCGTGGACGCGCTGTTTGGCGCGGGCCTGACACGCCCGTTGCAGGGCGTGGCGCTGGAACTCATTCAGACCGTCCGGCGCGAGGGGAATCCGGTCTGCGCCATTGACGTGCCCAGCGGCGTGCATGGCGATACCGGCAGGGTGCTGGGCGGCGCCATGCGGGCCGATCTGACTGTGACTTTTTTCCGGCGCAAACCCGGTCATTTATTATTACCCGGCAGGGAACTGAGCGGTGAGGTTCGGGTGGCGGATATTGGCACGCCCCTGACAGTGCTGGATGACATTGCGCCACGCGCTTTTGCCAACGCGCCCGCATTATGGGGGGCGCACTTTCCGCAACGCGGGCCGGATGACCATAAATATACCCATGGGCATGCGGTGGTGGCGGGCGGCGGGCTGGCGGTTACCGGCGCCACACGGCTGGCGTCCATCGCGGCGTTGCGCATCGGGGCGGGGCTGGTGACCGTGGCCGCACCCCAGGATGCGTTTGCAGCCTATGCCGCCAGTCTGACGGCGGTCATGAACCGCAAGGTCGATGGCGCGGCGGAACTGGATAAAATGCTGGCGGACCGGCGGCTGAATGCGGCGCTGCTGGGGCCGGGTCTGGGGGTCGGTCAGGCGGCGCGGGACAAGATCGCGGTGGCGCGGGGCCATGGCGTCTGCACCGTACTGGATGCGGACGCCCTGACCTCTTATGAAGAGACGCCACAGGCGTTGTTTAATCTATTAGATGAAAAATGTGTCCTAACACCTCATGAAGGTGAGTTTTCAAGACTGTTTCCTGATCTGGCCCTGAAACTGTCTGGAGAGGACAGGTCGAGCCGCGCCCGCGCCGCCGCCAGCAGATGCGGAGCGGTCATCGTCCTGAAAGGCGCGGATACGGTGATTGCGGCCCCCGATGGCCGCGCCGCCATCAATGAAAATGCGCCGCCCTGGCTGGCGACAGCGGGTTCCGGCGACGTGCTGGCGGGCTTCGTGCTGGGCCTGCTGGCGCAGGGCATGCCTGCGTTCGAGGCAGCCTGCGCCGCCGTCTGGTGCCACGGGGCCTGCGCAAACACGGTGGGGCGCGGACTGATCGCCGAGGACCTGGCCCCGGCGATGCCAACGGTTTTCAGACTGCTTGCAGCGCAAATCCGCTAGTCGAACGGCACCTTTATGTTATAGAGACGCGTTTCCGGCGGACGTGGTGGAACTGGTAGACACGCCAGATTTAGGTTCTGGTGACGCAAGTCGTGGGGGTTCGAGTCCCTTCGTCCGCACCAGTCTCCGCACTTGAGGCGGTTGCGGGCCGTGTAAGGCATGGCCAAAAGCCTTTGCTTGCGGCGGCGGAATAACCGGGATATGCCTCTCGTCAAGCGGTGCCTTAAGGCGTATCATTGTGGGCTTCCGCCCGGATTTTGAACCTTTTTGTTTTAACTGGAACCGTCATGCAAATCACTGAAACTACAGCCGAAGGGCTGAAGCATGCTTTTACAATCGTTGTGGAAGCCAAAACCATTGCCGATCAGACCAACGCGCGCCTCGAGCATCTCAAGGACACCGTACAGATCAAGGGTTTCCGCAAGGGCAAGGTGCCGGTGTCCCTCCTTAAAAAGCTTTATGGCGAGGGCGTGCGCGGCGAGGTGATGCAGGCGGCGGTTCAGGATTCCACCGATAGCGCCCTGAAGCAGCATGATCTGAAGCCGGCCATGCAGCCGAAAATCGATCTGGTGAAGTTCGAGGAAAATTCGGACCTTGAATTCACGCTGGAGGTAGAGGTTCTGCCGGTTATCACGCCCATGGATTTCACCACCCTGAGCCTGGAGCGCCCGGTGACCGAGGTCTCCCCGGATGAGGCCAGCGAGGCCATTCAGCGCCTGGCCGAGCAACAGCGCACCTTCGCCGACCGGTCGGATGGCGAGGCGGCGCAGGATGGCGATGTCGCGGTGATTGATTATGACGGCAAGATTGACGGCGAGGCGTTCGATGGCGGCAAGTCAGAAAACGTCTCGGTTCAGATTGGGCAGAAAATGTTCATCCCGGGCTTTGAGGAGCAGCTTGTCGGCACGCTAAAGGGCAGTGAACTGCAGATCAAGGTCACCTTCCCGGAAAACTACGGGGCCACCCATCTGGCGGGCAAAGAGGCCGTGTTCGATGTGAAGGTGCATCAGGTGCGGGTGCCTGAGGCGGCAGCCATAGATGACGCCTTTGCAGAAAAACTGGGCATGGAAAATCTGGAAAAGCTCCGCGAGGCAATGCAGGAGCGCATTACCACAGATTACAAGAACATCAGCCGGGCGCGCCTGAAGCGGGCGCTGCTTGACGCCTTGGACAAGGCGCATGTGTTTGAAGTGCCGCCTGGGCTGCTTGCGACCGAAGAAGAGCAGATATGGCAGCAATTTAACCAGGAGCTGCAACGGCGCGGGCAGACCCTTGCCGATCAGGAAAAATCCGAGGAGGATCTGCGCAAGGAATATCACGGCATTGCCGACCGGCGAGTGCGCCTGGGCTTGCTGCTGGCGGAAATCGGTCAGCGTAACAACATCACCGTTTCCGAGGACGCCATGCGCGAGGCGCTGTTCCGTCAGGCGTCGCAGTTTCCCGGCCAGGAAAAAATGCTGTTCGAATATTATTCCAAAAACCCCCAGGCGTTGCAGTCTCTGCGCGCGCCGCTCTATGAGGATAAGGTCGTGGATTTCATTCTGGAGCTTGCGCAGGTGAGCGATAAACCGGTAAGCAGGGAAGAACTGTTCAAGGAAGCCGATGAAGTATAACACCTCTGCTGCATGTACTATTTGAACCCCCATCAGCACCAGCCCAGGACACACGCCATGCGAGACCCGATCGACACCTATATGAACCTTGTTCCAATGGTTGTGGAACAGACCAGCCGCGGCGAGCGGGCCTATGATATATTTTCACGTCTGCTGCGGGAGCGGATCATCTTCATCACCGGCCCCATCGAAGACCATATGGCGACTTTGGTCACTGCCCAACTGCTGTTTCTGGAGGCTGACAACCCGAAAAAAGAGATTTTTATGTACATCAATTCACCCGGCGGCGTGGTGACATCGGGTCTCGGCATTTATGACACCATGCAATATATCCGCCCCGCGGTCTCCACCCTGTGCGTCGGACAGGCGGCCTCCATGGGATCGCTTCTGCTATCGGCGGGGGAAAAGGATGCGCGTTTCGCGCTGCCCAATTCGCGCATCATGGTGCATCAGCCGTCAGGCGGATTCCAGGGCCAGGTCACGGATATTCTGCTGCATGCGGAGGAAATCCGCGCCATGAAGCACCGTTTGAACACCATCTACGCAAAACACACTGGCCAACCCGTGGACAGGGTTGCCGCTGCACTGGAGCGCGACAATTTCATGACCCCCGAAATGGCTAAGGAATTTGGGGTGATAGACAAAATTGTCGAGAAACGGCCAATGCCGGAAGAGGGTGCATAATCGGTTTCAGTCACCTATATTAATGAAATGTTGAATTTGTATGGGCTAACATGCTCGTATAGATGTTTGGGCTGTCAGAATCAGTTTCAGATTTGAGATAGTCTTGAGGGAGACCTCCGGCGGACTGGTTAGGTGCCTGGGGTTTAAGGGTGTTCAGGTTTTGCTCCTGCGGTTCATCACGCCGGGCGTAAGACGTTACCGAAGACGGAGTCTTTAGATGAGCAAGGTCAGCGGCAGCGGTGGCGATTCGAAGAATACGCTCTATTGTTCATTCTGCGGCAAGAGCCAGCATGAGGTCCGAAAGCTGATTGCAGGGCCAACGGTGTTCATCTGTGATGAATGCGTCGAGCTGTGCATGGACATTATCCGCGAGGAAACCAAGACCTCTCTGGTCAAGTCGCGTGCGGGCGTTCCAACGCCGAAGGATATTCGAAAGACGCTTGATGATTATGTCATCGGGCAGGACTATGCCAAGCGCGTGCTGTCGGTGGCGGTGCACAATCATTACAAGCGGCTGAACCAGCAGCAGAAGACCGGCGATGTGGAAATTGCCAAGTCGAATATTCTGCTGATTGGCCCCACAGGCTGCGGCAAGACCCTGCTCGCTCAGACGCTGGCGCGGATACTGGATGTGCCCTTCACCATGGCGGATGCGACGACCCTGACCGAAGCCGGTTATGTGGGGGAGGATGTTGAGAACATCATTCTCAAGCTTCTGCAGTCGGCCGATTATAATGTGGAAAAGGCGCAACGCGGCATCGTCTATATCGATGAAGTCGATAAAATCAGCCGCAAGTCTGATAACCCGTCCATTACCCGCGACGTTTCCGGCGAAGGCGTGCAGCAGGCGCTGCTGAAGCTGATGGAAGGCACGGTCGCCAGCGTTCCGCCACAGGGCGGCCGCAAGCATCCGCAACAGGAATTCCTGCAGGTGGACACGACCAACATCCTGTTTATTTGCGGCGGCGCATTCTCGGGTCTGGAGCGTATTATATCGGCGCGCGGGCAGGGTTCGTCGATTGGATTTGGCGCCAATGTCAAATCCCCTGACGACCGGCGCACCGGCGAGATTCTGAAAATGCTGGAACCGGAAGATCTTCTTGCATTCGGTCTGATACCGGAATTTGTAGGCCGCCTGCCGGTTCTGGCGACACTGACCGATCTTGATGAACCGGCCCTGATCGACATTCTTTCGAAACCGAAGAATGCGCTGGCCAAGCAGTTCCAGCGTCTGTTTGAAATGGAAAATGTCAAGCTGACATTCTCGGAAGAGGCATTGCGGGCGATCGCGAAAAGAGCGATCACGCGCAAAACCGGCGCGCGTGGCCTGCGCTCCATTCTGGAATTGATCCTTCTGGATACAATGTATGAATTGCCCAGCTTTGAATCTGTTGAAGAGGTCGTGATCAGCGGCGAAGTTGTTGATGGCAAAGCCAGTCCGCTTTACATCTACTCGGACAGGGACCGCCGCGAGGAATCCGGCGCATCCGCCTGATCATTCCCGCGCCCGTATTACGGGAATTCCGGAAATATCGCCTTTAATGGAACTCATCTTGAATATTGTCCTGGTTAAACCCAAGTTAAGCTTACAATCCGCGCCGGATGGCCGGGCGGGTTGGCGCACTTCCTGATCCTGGCTTAGGCGGGATCACCGGTATTCGCGTATTTTTTAAGGGATCCCCATGGAAGAAGTATCGAACAAATCTGAACAGCCCAACATCCTGCCGGTTCTGCCGCTGCGCGATATAGTGGTGTTTCCCCATATGGTGGTGCCGCTGTTTGTCGGACGGGAAAAATCCGTCCGTGCGCTTGAAGACATGATGCAGAGCGACAAGCAGATCATGCTTGTGGCGCAGCGTGACGCCGCTAATGATGATCCTTCCCAGGATGATATATATCAGATAGGCACCATCGCCACGGTCATGCAGTTGCTGAAATTGCCCGACAAGACGGTGAAAGTGCTGGTTGAGGGCGTCTCGCGCGCGCGCATCCGGCGTTTCGTGGACAATCCCGAATTCATGCAGGCGGAGGTCGAAATCATACCTGCGCCGCAAACCGAAACGCCGGAGGCCGAGGCCCTGGCCCGTTCGGTCACGTCGCTGTTTGACCAGTATGTGAAACTCAGCAAGAAGCTGCCGCAGGATGTTCTCGTTTCCATTGAGCAGATCGAAGGCGCATCCAGGCTGGCGGATGTCATCGCGTCGCATGTCGCCGTCAAGATTCCGGAAAAGCAGGCGTTGCTAGAAATGGGCGACACCGCCGCGCGGCTTGAAAAACTGCTATCCATGATGGAAGGCGAAATCAGCGTCCTGCAGGTCGAAAAGAAAATCCGCGGCCGGGTCAAGCGGCAGATGGAAAAAACTCAACGCGAGTTTTATCTGAACGAGCAGATGAAAGCCATTCAGAAGGAACTTGGCGAAGGCGACAATGGCAAGGACGAGGCCGGCGAGCTGGAGCAGAAGATAAAAAACACCAAATTCAGCAAGGAGGCCAAGGAAAAGGCCGAAGCCGAGCTGAAGAAGCTGCGCAGCATGAGTCCAATGTCCGCCGAGGCCACGGTGGTGCGCAATTATCTCGACTGGCTATTGTCCGTCCCATGGAACAAACGCAAGCGGGTGAATATTGACCTGGCCCGCGCCGAAGCCATACTGGATGAGGACCACTACGGGCTGGAAAAGGTCAAGGAGCGCATCATTGAATATCTTGCCGTGCAGAAACGCGCCGCCAAACTGAAGGGGCCGATCCTGTGCCTGGTCGGGCCGCCGGGCGTCGGCAAGACATCTCTGGGCAAATCCATCGCGCGGGCGACAGGACGCGAATTTATCCGCATGTCGCTGGGCGGCGTCCGCGACGAGGCGGAAATCCGGGGCCATCGCCGCACCTATATCGGATCGATGCCGGGCAAGGTCATTCAAAGCCTGCGCAAGGCAAAATATTCCAACCCGTTTTTCCTGTTGGACGAAGTCGATAAGATGGGCGCTGATTTCCGGGGCGATCCGTCATCCGCACTGCTCGAAGTGCTGGATCCGGAGCAGAACAACACTTTCGCCGATCATTATCTGGAAGTGGATTATGATCTTTCGGACGTGATGTTCGTGACCACGGCGAACAGTTTACGCATGCCCGAGCCGCTGCTGGACCGGATGGAGATTATCCGCATCCCCGGTTACACCGAGGATGAGAAAATTGAAATCGCGAAGCGGCATCTTGTCGCCAAACAGCGCGACGCGCACGGCCTGAAAGACAACGAATTTATCCTGCCTGACGAGGGTATCCGCCACCTTGTGCGCTACTATACGCGCGAGGCGGGCGTACGCAGCCTGGAGCGGGAGATCGCCAATCTGGCGCGCAAGGCGGTGCGCGAAATCGTTTCCGACAAGGGCGTCAAGCGCGTGGAAATGACGGAAGAGCTCGTCGAAAAATATGCTGGTGTCCGCCGTTTCCGGTACGGAGAGGTCGAGGCCGAGGACCAGATTGGGGTGGTGACGGGCCTCGCCTGGACGGAGGTAGGCGGCGAATTGCTGAATATCGAATCGGTCATGCTGCCCGGCAAGGGCCGTATGACGACCACCGGCAAGCTTGGCGACGTGATGAAGGAATCGATTGAGGCGGCGTCGTCCTACGTACGGTCGCGCGCGGCCGACTATGGCATCAAACCGTCGATCTTCGAGAAGAAAGACATCCATGTGCACGTGCCCGAGGGCGCGACTCCGAAGGACGGGCCGTCCGCCGGTGTGGCGATGGTGACTTCCATTGTCTCGGTTCTCACCTCGAATCCCGTGCGCCGCGATGTGGCGATGACGGGTGAGATCAGCCTGCGCGGGCGCGTCCTGCCTATCGGAGGTCTGAAGGAAAAACTTCTGGCGGCCTTGCGGGGCGGCATGAAGACGGTGCTGATTCCTTCTGAAAATGTGAAGGATCTGGCCGACATCCCGGATAATGTGAAAAAGGGCATGGAGATCATTCCCATGAACGTGCTGGACGATGTGTTGAAACATGCACTGGTCAAACCGCTGACGCCGATTGAGTGGGACGAGGAAAAGGAAATGGCGGCGGCGAGAGAAGCCAGACGCGATGTCGCCGACGGTTTGCGCGCCCATTAAAGAACATAAAACTTTCTCTTCCGCGCATGTTATTTGCGCGGGAGGAGATGAGCGTTAAAACGGCCATGGAGACATGGCCGTTTTTTTGAGCAATCTGTGCTTTCCGCACCTCTTGCCCGCGTAAATAACATGCGCGGCACATAAAAATATGTGGAAAACAGCCTTTTTTCTTTGACGGGCATCGGGAACGCGGGCAAACTCCGCCTAAGATTTGACCTGTGTCGCCCGAATCATGGTGATGACAGGCAGGGTGATTATCTGATAGCAGCCGCAACTTTAACTGAGGGGGCCCTCGTGAACAAAAATGACCTGATCGCTAGCGTAGCCGACGACATCGACATCACCAAAGCGGATGCTGCGCGGGCAGTCGATTCCATTCTGAAGATTATCACCAAGAGCCTGACGAAAAATGGTGAAGTGCGGCTGGTAGGATTTGGAACGTTTTCCGTCGTAAAGCGCAAGGCGTCCGAAGGCCGCAATCCGCGTACAGGTGAGGCCATTAAAATTCCTGCGTCCAAGCAGCCCAAGTTCAAGGCGGGCAAGGCCCTTAAGGACGCGGTCAACTAGTCTGGCGGAATTTGCTGGTCCCTGCCACCGGCGTTGTATGGAAGGGCGGGGAATGAGATCAAGATGATGCAACCGCCTGGTCTCTTTGAGGCCGGGCGATTGTCTTTTCAGAGACATATTTATTTTATAAGCTCAATTGTCTAATTCGAATGTAAGGGGCGGTTAGCTCAGTTGGTAGAGCATCTCGTTTACACCGAGAGGGTCGGCAGTTCGAGCCTGTCACCGCCCACCACGCTTCGCTTTTACGGGCTACGCGTGGCGCATTTCTCGCGAAACGTGGTGTCCGCCGAAGCTCAGGCGAAGCATGAGTGTAGGGGGACCGGCGCGCAATATATGGATAGGTAGGCAATATGACGAGCGAAGAGGAAATGATAATTCTGGCTCGACAGCATACCCGAGATGTTGTGCTGTTCTTGGTTGAGGCAGCCCGACAAAGCGAAGATGTCTCAGCGAACCAACAGGCTATCTCATTATTACGTGCTCGTGGTTTTCTGCCATCATCTGACTCGATTAATGATGGACTTCTGCGCATTGAGAATTTGAATGATGAGGAAATACATGCAGTTTTTCGGCGAGCTATGAACTGAAATATAGGCTGCTTCTTATTCGGTCAGATACTGCATCTGCCCCCCAACCCTATCCCCTCCCCACGAGGGGGAGGGGAAGAGAACCCTGAAGCTCTGAGCTAAAAGCCCCTCCCCTTGATGGGGAGGGGTGACAAATTCCCTGCGACAGGTTCAGTTAAATTGGAAATCAATCTAATGGCAGTCAGATCATTTATTTTGGGGTCAGCCTAACCTCACGCCGAGGCGCTGACCTTTCCTCTTGTCCCCGCAATGTCGGCCATCATTTCGATCGCTTCCATCTGATTGGTGTTGATGATCAGTCCGGTCGCCCCGCTATCGGCCCAGCCGACGAAACGCTGTTCGATCCGGTCACGCGGGCCGATCAGCGCGCCTTCATCCAGATATTCGTCGGGCACCGCGTCGGCGGCCTCGTTCTTGCGCTTGGCCAGAAACAGTTCCTGGATGCGGGCAGCGGCCTCGCCATAGCCGCGCCGGATCATCATCTCCTTGTGAAAGTTCAGATCCGGATGGCCCATGCCTCCCACATAGAGCGCGACATTGGGCTTCATGCGCTTCAGCCCGGCTTTCACATCTTCGGTGACGACGACGGTCGTCATCGGCTGAATTTCAAAATTTTTGAACCCCTTGCCGCCGCCCGCGCGGGCAAAGCCTTCCTCCAGCCAGGGCTTGTACGTCTTCATCGACCCCGGCACGAAATTCAGCGGCAGCCAGCCATCGGCGATCTCGGCCGTGAGTTTTGTATTCGCCTCGGTGCCGGTGCCCAGCCAGATCGGCAGCTTCGGATTCATATGCAGAATTGATTTCAGCGGCTTGCCCACTCCCATGGCGCCCGGGCCGGTGTAGGGCAGCGAGATCTCCTTGCCCTGATGCGTCACCGGTTCAGCGCGGTCTCGGATTTTCTGCATGATCTGGAC
>SHWM01000101.1 GCA_009693835.1 Alphaproteobacteria bacterium | reverse complement strand
GTGATCATCAACTCAAGGACAAAGCCATACTTCTTGAGGAGTTTACGCATCAGTTTCAGCGCCGCATGCTTATCCCGTTTCGCCTGTACCAGCACGTCGAGGACCTCGCCTTCGGCATAGACGGCCCGCCACAGGTAGACCATGCGGCCGGCACACCGGACGCTATCGTGCAGAAAATGAACGCGACGATGAACGAGATCGCGCAACGACCAGAAATCGCGGCGTTGCTACTGAAGGTCGGGCTGTTTCCCAATGCCGGACCGCCGGCAGACCTGACAGCGATCATGCGGAAGGATTTCGAGCGTTACGGCAAGCTGACGCGCGAGCTGAATATCCGGCAGGATTGATCTTCCCACGCCGCCTAACCGGTGCGGGACCATCATGTTCAGCGGAACACAACCGCCTTGAACCCACCTTTGGTCACCTAGTCGGTCTTCTTGCGAAAATGCGCGCCGTTGGCGTTATAGCCCAGCACACGCCGCGCCGGGCGACCCGCCACATTACGGTTCACGCCGGTTTGTCAGGAATCAACTTTTGACGACAGCAGCAGCTCAGCAGCCTTGATCACAGTCTGGGTCCAGGTTACGGGCTACAGCGCCACGCCCGTTCAGCCATAGAGCATCTAGGCCAAAGGCTGGAATATCCTGGGGGTAATGTAATCGCGTTCCATACCGTCTGGTCCATTCTTGTTTCGCCAGCCTACCCGCCGGTCACACTCATATGCCGCCCGACAGCCGGCCGATCGTGGCGGCGATCGATGATGAAATCATGCCCTTTGGGCTTGCGGCTGATCGCTTCGCGGATCGCCTGATCGAGCCCTGCCTCATCAACGCCGGAGCGCAGCACCGATCGTAGATCCGCCGAATCCTCCTGCCCCAGGCACATGAACAGAGTACCCGTACAGGTTAAACGCACCCGATTGCAGCTCTCGCAAAAATTATGGGTCATCGGTGTGATGAAGCCGATACGCCGGCCGGTCTCCGCCACGGTGAAATAGCGTGCCGGGCCACCGGTGCGATAATCGGTCTCCTCCAGGGTCCATCTGCGACGCAGTCGCGAACGCACAACGGACAAAGGCAAATATTGGTCCGTGCGGCCATCGCCGATTTCACCCATCGGCATCACCTCAATCAGGCAAAGGTCGAAACCGTGCTCACCGCACCAGGCAACCATTGAGTCGAAATCATCGTCATTCACGCCCTTCATCGCCACTGCGTTGATTTTGATGGCGAGCCTGGCCGCCTTGGCGGCGAACACCCCATCCAGAATCGGTTCGATCTTGCCCCAGCGCGTGATGGCAGCGAATTTTTCAGGGTTCAGGGTGTCGATTGAAACATTGACCCGCTTGACGCCAATATCGGCCAATTTCTGCGCATGCTTGGCCAATTGCGTGCCATTGGTGGTCAGGGTCAGTTCCTCAAGCCCGTTCCCCAGCCGCGCGGCCAGGCTTTCGAACAGTGCCATGACGCCGCGTCGTACCAACGGCTCACCACCGGTCAGGCGCAATTTGGTGGTACCAAGACGGATGAAAGCACCGCACAGCCGGTCCAGTTCTTCGAGAGACAAAAGATCCTTCTTGGGCAAGAAGGTCATGTCTTCCGCCATGCAATAGACACAGCGCAGATCGCAGCGGTCGGTCACCGACACGCGCAGATAGGTGATGGCACGTCCGAACGGATCGATCATGGCGACATTCTTCTCTCCTCGCATACGCATCACGTGCACCTTTCCGCCCGCCGGTTCAAGGGGGATCTGCCCGCCACCCCCGATCCTGGCGGCGAATGACTGCGCAAGGTCTCCGGCCAGTCCCGGAACGATACTGCCCCGATTCGTATCGATGACGCCCCGACGATAGACAGATTCAAACGATGATCATTCCGCCCAGGGCCTGTTGAGATTGATTGAAAATTGATGACGGCAGCGAGGAGGCAGTATTGAGGCATTGAAGCTCTGATCGGTTTTGTCTGCTCTCATGGCGATACGCTTGCATTCCTTCAGTTTACCGCAGGCATTCTCGATGAAGTGGACCATTTGCAGATATCCGCGTCGATCGGCAGGGGGACTGCACGGCGTGGGCGCTGTTAAATGACGATCTTCGCTCTGCGTGTATTCAAATCCGCGGTGATGTCATTACTGTCTCAATATGCCGATCTCTTTCGACCTGCCCACCAAAGCCCGGGTGCTGGAAGCCATCACGCAGCAAATGCACCCGGACAGATTGCTCTATCTGCGGGAGTAGACGGTGATGGGCGTAGCCATCCATTTTGCCCTGGTGGACGGAGAACTCGACGTGTTTCAGCGCCAGGCCACATCCGCCGCTGTCCTGCCGATGGTGGCCGCCTGGTAAGCAACGCCCCTTGCGTCGCCTCCGGTCCGGCGACAGACTCGTGCCAACTCACGATAGGACATGCGCGCATGAGCGATCAGGACGCCGCCTCGCTATTGACCGCCCGTTACGGCGTGGCGCATCCGCCGGCGCCCGTGCCGGATGCGGTGGCCGCTTTGCTCGATCGGCGCGTCACGCGGCGCTACAAGCCGGATGCGGTGCCCGATAGCCTGCTGAACGTGTTGCTGGCGGCGGCACAATCAGCCCCGGCAAAGTCGGATTTGCAGCAATACTCTGTGGTGGTGATGCGCGATCCGGCGCGCATCAAGCGCATCGCCGACTGGGTCGGCACCATGGATTGGATCGCCGATGCGCCAGTATTCCTGGTCTGGTTAGGCGATATGCGGCGCGGGCAGCGCATGTGCGAGATGCACGACATGGCGCACGCCAACAACAATATGGACACATTCCTCAACACCGCCGTCGATTGTTCGCTGGCTCTGGCGCAATTCATGGCGGCGGCCGATGCGGTGGGCCTCGGCACCTGCCCGATTTCCTATGTACGCAGCCATATCGAACGAGTGACGCCACTGCTGGGCCTGCCGAAGGGGGTTTATCCGGTGGCCGGGCTGACCGTGGGGTGGCCGGTGCAGAAGCGATTTACCTCCATGCGCCTGCCGCAAAATATCGTCGTGCATCGAGAACGCTACGACGATACCAATCTGCCGGCGGACCTCGCCGCCTATAACGAACGCCGCCGGGCGCGTGAGCCAGTGCATCCCGACGGGTTGAAGAACAACGATGTCTACGCCCCGCGGGAGGGCGTGGGCTGGAGCGAAAATTGCGCCCGCCAGCTCTCGGTGCCCGAACGGTTCGGATTTTCGACATTCCTGAAGACGCGAGGCTTTGATCTTGCCTGACGCGAGCGCCCCCGAAGTTAAAAAATGCGCCGTCCGCCCACGCCACGCCGCCAGCCTGATCGTGGTGCGCGAGACCAGAAAGGGCCCAGAAATGCTGATGGGCATGCGCGGATTTCGCCATCGCTTCATGCCGAATGTTCTGGTGTTTCCGGGCGGGCGGGTCGATCGCGGCGATCATCGCGCGCCGTTCGCTACGCCTTTACGCGATGAGACCCGCGCCTTGCTGGAACGCAGCGCCCCGGCGCGCCTAGCGCAAAGCCTCGCTTTGGCGGCGGCGCGGGAGCTGGAGGAGGAAACCGGTCTGACCCTGGCCGCCAGACCAGGCGCGCCGCCCGAACTGGACGGGCTGTATTATTTATGCCGAGCCGTTACACCACCATCGCAGCATATGCGCTTCAATGCACGTTTTTTGGTGGTAGGGGCAGATCGGGTGACTGGCACGCTCGCGGGCTCGGGCGAGTTGGAGGCCTTGCGCTATCACGCGATGGACGAGGTGTTCGGCCAAACCCTAGCCGGCATTACGTGCGAAGTGCTGCATAATCTGCAACGCTTTCTGGCCATGAGTGACGACGAACGCGCGACCCGCACTCTCGTGCCGATCAACCGGCGCGATCGCTGGTACATGGAATAGGCAGAACCGTCCCAATGACCGACATGACGCTGAGCCCGCTCAGCCTATTCCTGCGCGTTTACCTACCTTTCGCCGGTGCTTATTTTCTGTCCTATCTTTACCGCACGGTGAACGCGGTGGTGGGGCCAGTGATCGCCGAGGATTTGCAGCTTTCCGCCAGCGATCTCGGGTTCTTAAGCGCTGCCTATTTCATCAGCTTCTCGGCCATCCAATTGCCGCTGGGGATCGCGCTGGATCGTTTTGGTCCGCGGCGCGTGCAGACGACGTTGCTTCTTATTGCGGCACTCGGCGCCGTGTTGTTCGGCCTTGGCGGCACCTTGACGGAGCTGGCGCTGGGGCGGGCGCTGATCGGGCTCGGGGTTGCAGCCGGGCTGATGGGGTCGCTCAAGATCATCACGCTCTGGTTTCCCGCTCCGCAGTGGCCGCTAATGAATGGCCTACTGATGGCCGCGGGGGGCCTGGGTTCATTAACCGCCACGGCCCCTAGCCAGGCGGCACTGACCATCATGAGCTGGCACAGCCTGTTCTTCTGGCTGAGCGGGATCACTGTGGGCGTAGCCAGTCTGGTGTGGTTGGCGGCGCCGGAAAAATCCGCCCCGCCCATCACCGATAGCTGGGGCACACAAATCCAAGTTGTGGGCCGCATTGCTCGCGACGGATATTTCTGGCGCATCCTGCCGGTGTTTGCCATGCAACAGGCAAGTTTTATCAGCGTCCAAACTTTGTGGGTTGGTCCCTGGCTGCGCGATGTGGCTGGGCAGGACGCCACCACGCGCGCCACCAGCATGCTGCTGATCGCCCTGGCGATGACGATGGGATTTTTAACCTCCGGTATGGCCACAGGCCTGCTGCGCCGGGTGGGGATGTCCAATACCGCCACCGCGAATGGCGCCATGATAATTTTTCTCGCCTGTTCCCTGGGCCTCGCGGCGACGTCGATGGGTGTGTCGGTCGGTGTGCCGGCTTTGGCGATCTGGTGCGTCTTTGCCTTTTTCGGCACCTATTCGATTCTTTACTTTCCGGTCCTGACCGCTGCCTTTCCGGTCAATCTGTCAGGGCGGGTGACGACGAGTGCGAATTTCATCATGTTCGGAATGATCTTTTTCCTCCAATGGGGTATTGGCCGTGTGCTGGATTTCTGGCCACGCATCGCGAGCGGCGGCTATGCGCCGGATGGCTATACGATCAGCTTTCTGATGCTGATCTGCTGTCAGACACTGGGGCTTGGCTGGTTGTTTCTATCGCGCGCGCAGCCGCTCTCGGAACGCGTGGCGCCGACGTCCTGACAATGAGGTCGGGCACAATCTGCGTGCCGTTATTGATCGTGCCCCATTAGGTGGTCGGGGTTGAATGTTAGTGCATTGTTTCCTCCTTCTTCATTACTGGCTTCAGATGGAGGGTGTCCGCCGTCATCACCTATGGCACGGTTGAACCGTGCCGGGTTTTCCGGAGGCCATTTTGTTTAAGTCAGGCCGCCAAGGCTGGTTGATCCGACGAGGCATAGTAACGCTCTTCGGCTTCGGCTAGCGGGATGTTACCGATGGGCTCCAATAGCCGCCGATTGTTGAACCAATCCACCCATTCCAAGGTCGCGAACTCGACGGCTTCAAAGTTCCGCCACGGCCCGCGGCGCCAAATCACTTCTGCTATGTAAAGGCCGCGCTCAAGCCTCAGCCTCGTTCAAGCGCTTATCGCGGCACGGGGAGCGGGAAGGTACCGGCCTGTACAAGGAGACCTCAGAACCAACTGGCCTTATCGACGATGTTGCGCAAATTCGTGCCATTGGTCATCGCCCGGCAGTTATCTTCCAGGATCTGATAGCGTCGTTCGTTTAAATATTTGCCATGCCCCGCCATGTGCGGGGTGATCAGCACGTTCGGCATCGTCCAAAGCGGGTGATGTGCCGGCAAAGGTTCCACCTCAAACACATCCAATCCGGCTCCAGCGATTTCGCCCGCGTTCAGGGCGGCGACGAGACCATCCAACTTCGTGGTCATGCCGCGGCCAATATTGATGAAGAAGGCCGTGCGCTTCATGCGCTGGAACCGAGCACGGTGGAAAAAGCCCTCGGTGGCCGGCGTGTGCGGCACGGTCAGAACGACGAAATCCGCTTGCGGCAGAAATTCATCTAGTTTTTCCGGGCGGTGCATTTCTGTCACCCCCGGTGGTGCTGTGGTCCGGCGCGCATCGGTGCCGATCACGCGCAGGCCGGAAGCGGCCGCAAGGCGAGCGGCCTCCGCGCCGATGCCGCCCAGGCCAACGATCAGGATGGTAGCTTCCGGCAGATGGATGACATCGCCATCCTCGGCGGGGGATTTGGCCCATTCGCGACGCGCTTGCTGCGGGATAAAGCGATGCAAGCCGCGCGCGAAGGCATACACAAAGGCCATGATATGCGCGCCGATATGGTCGTTAAAAATCTCCCGAAAATTGGTGGCGACCAGCGAGTGAGAAATCAGTTCGGGAAAATAGAACCCTGCTGGTGGGGCGGCTTGCGGGGCTTGCAGCCAGCGGAGTTTTTCGGCGCGCGCCAGCAGATCCGGCGTTAATGTCCCAAACACGCCGTCGGCATCGACGATTTCGTGCTGCGCCTGCTGAACCCCTTCGGCGATCACGACCTGCGCGGCAGGTACAGCGGCTGCGAGGCGCGCCGCCCAGCCGCGCACGGTTTCCGATTGCGGCGGCAGCATGACCAGCTTGAATGCCATCTTGGCGGTTCCCGTTTTAGGCGGAGCGCCAGAGTTCCCCGGTGCACACAGCCTTGCCTTCTTCTTCCAGCTTAAGCAAATGCGCCAGCACGTTACGCTCCGCCGCGCGGCGGAGATTGGGATGGGTTTGCGAATAGAGCGTATCCATCAACGTATAGGTACTATAGGACGCTCCGGAGGAAAGTTCCTTGGCGATCCCCTGTTCGCGCATCATCCGATGGGCCAGCAGATTGCGCACCAGATCGCGCGGATCGGGCAGCTTGGGGCCATGGCCGGGCAGGAAATAATCGTCGCCCCGGCTGAGTAGCAATTCCAACGAGGCAAAATATTCCCGCATATTGCCGCCCGGCGGGCTGACAATACTGGACGACCAGGACATCACGTGATCGGCGCTGAACAGCACCTTTTTTCCATCCTCCGCCTGCATAGCGAAACAGAGATGATCCGCCGCATGGCCCGGCGTGTGGATGGCGATGAGGCCGGCGATGCTGTCGCCAGCGGCGAGTTTGATATCGGCCTCAAACCGTTCATCTCCGCTGATATGGAAGCCCACGGTCGGTGCGCCGGTAGCTTTCTTCAGGTCCGCAATGGCGCCGAAATGGTCGTGATGGGTGTGGCTGAGGAGGATATATTTCACGTGTTTATCACCCGTTGCCCGCAGTACTGCTTCGACATGGGCGGGGTATTCCTCCGGGCCGGGGTCGAGGATGACCAAGCCGTCGGACGTGTCAAACAGATAGGTATTAGTTCCGTGATAGGTCATCCGGCCAGGGTTATTGGCAACAACACGGCGAATACCAGGCAGCACGGTTTCGGCCACACCGCGCTGCGGTTCAGTTTCGGTCAGAAATGCCATTTGGTCGGAACTCCGGCTGGGAAGTCAGGGGGCTACCGGCTGGTGAGTGCCGCAAAGCAGTATAGTAGGCAAATGCCACAACGGAAACCCCCACGATGGATTATCGCGGGGATTGGGAAGACGTCTTTAGTGCTTCATCGAATCAGACGATGGGATCACCCATTACACACGAACAACACCCCCGATGAACGCGGCCAAGCCGCCGCAGATTGCGGTGCTTCAGCGCCAGTTAGGTATTTTTCCATAAGTGTCCAATCCAAAACTTCTTGATTTGGTTAAATCGGTTATGATTCAAAGGAGGCCTCTGGCGCAAAGGGTCTTCCGATGTGGAGGATTGAGAACCGGGCCCGCTACAACCGAGACAAATTGCGCTATCCCAGCGACCTTACGGAT
>SHWM01000100.1 GCA_009693835.1 Alphaproteobacteria bacterium | reverse complement strand
GTTTTTGGCACCGCGCTGCCGCAACTGATTTTCTACCGGCTGGTGGCCAGCGCGGGACCGACATTTTATGCGCTGATCAATTATATGATCCCGGTCTGGGCGGTGATGACGGGCGCCCTGTTTTTGCAGGAACGGCCGGAATGGAGCGCCTTTGCGGCGCTGGCGCTGATCCTGTCTGGCGTGGGCGTCAGCCAACTGGTCCGTAAAACGGATTAAGCTGTGCCGCGGATACGCCGCAGGGCAATGGGCTGTTCAAGCCTTTAAGAGGCATGGTCTCCCTGGTTAAGGAATAGTGCTCAATGATCGGCGCGACAATCGGGTCGCCCGCCAGCGCCTCGGATAACACAATGTCGCCGCCCCGGCTTTCCGATTGAAGGCGCGCCGCCAGATTAACGGTGGTTCCAAAATAATCCAGCCGGTCATTGAGATTGACCAGAATGCAGCGGCCGTAAAGCAATCCGATTTTAATATTGAATGTCACATTTTCCGGCTGCCGGTTAAACCCGGAAATCTTTTCCTGCATGGCCAGCGCCGCCAGCACGGCCTGCTGAGGACTGATAAACGCGGCCATCACCGCATCGCCAATGGTTTTCACCAGCGCCCCGTCATGCGCACGGACGATATCGATCAGAAACTGGAAATGTTCCCGCACCCGCTGATAGGCGGGGCCATCCCCGATCTCCCTGTACAGGGCCGTCGACCCCTGCAGGTCGGTAAACAGCAGCGTGACGCTGTCTATGGAAAGCTCTTCCCCAAAACGCAAAACCTCATCGGGAAATAGATGGCGGAATGTGTGCAGCGTCGTTACCTGATGCGCCGTCAGGGCATCCTGCATCCACAGCCGGCTTTCGATCACCAGATATTGCGGCTGCGCGGTTTCGTTCACCAGGCTGAACGCCCCTGGTGTCTCGCCGGGGTGGATTGTCAGCCCGTCATCTGTGAGCATCAGCGAAGGAAAACAATCATCAGCATGACTGAAATCCAGCTCCATCCCGCCTGAATAGGCCCGCACGCGATAATCGCCCGGCGCCAGCGCTGCGCTGATCTGCTTGCTTTCGCCCGGTTCAACGCGCTGCTGGATCAGGACATGCGGCGTCGTCTGCGGTCCGCTCAGGCAATATTCGCCGGTCGGGCAATCCCGCAACGCCGCAGACGGGTGAAACACCAGCTCCACATTGCGGTTGAAATCCACCTGATAGGTAATATTGCACGACGGGCAATGGGCGGCCTGCTGCAAACTATCCAGACGCTCCGTGGAAAATTTGGCCCCCCGGCAGCGCGGGCATAATAAATCCCAGGTCAAACGCAACAGGCCGCTGCGCACCGCGGCAAGACATATCTCGATGGCGTGGCGCTGATCGACAGCCCATTTTCTGGCCAGCAGCTTGGGCCGGATACGGCATGCATCCGCATCCGGTTGCAGCAGTATGAGATCGCGCAGGCGATTTGAAAGGCCATGGTCGTACGGGCCGGTTTGCAGATAGTTGATAATCTCGCGGATGCGGAGTTCACCGCCCGGTTGCAGGGCAGGCGTTCCCAGATCATAGGGTTCCGGCCGCGCACCGGACAAAAATTCATCCGCCCCCTGAACAGATTTTGCAAAGGTCCGCTCCGCGCCCCGTATCAACCGTCCGGCCACATAGGGACCGATCACCGAGTGCCGGGTTTTTATGGCGATGTGATAGGTGGCCAGTGTGCCTTCGCCGTCAGGCTCCAGCGACAGTGACGCGTCCATATGGGCCAACGGGCCATTCAGAAACAGCCGTCTTTGAAAAAAATACTGCCCGGCCACCCACTCCACCGGCAGTTCTTCCCATTGAACGTCAAAATGCACCACCCTTGCCTGCGCCACCCGGCGCACAGAACCGTCCGGTTCTACTGTCTCCGTCAGTATGTAACGCGGCAGGCCCGACATTTCATTAAAGCGCACCGTGTCGGGCAGAATTGGCCAGACCTGATCGGGCGGGTAGTTCAGCTTCAAGCGCCATTCTCCCGTCAGATCAGATGGCATCGAAATCTCTCATTGTATGTCCGTGATGGAGCGGCCCATGTCCCGCCCCGAGGCCTGGCGCCGTGCGGATCGCTTCCTGCACATAGTCCCTGGCGCGGCGCACCGCATCCGGCAGCGCCATTCCCTGCGCCAGACCGGTTGCAATGGCCGACGCCAGCGTGCAGCCTGTGCCATGCGTGTGGCGCGTGTCTATACGCGGGCTGCTAAAAATCTCAATGCCCTTGGCGCTGATCAGTATGTCCTGCACCTGCGCCCCGCTCATATGGCCGCCCTTCATCAGCACCGCCTGCGCGCCCAGCGCCAGAAGCGCCAGCCCCGCCTCACGCATGGCGTCCCGTCCCTCTATCTTCATGCCAGATAATATTTCGGCTTCCGGAATATTCGGGGTCAGCAGTGCCGCCATGGGGAGCAGCCGGTTTTTCAGAGCCGCTATCGCACCTTCATCGATCAGCCTGTCGCCGCTCGTCGCCACCATGACGGGATCGACGACGACCGGCACATTGCGCGCCAGCGCCGCCAGCCGTTCGCAGATCATTTCAATAACATCCGCACCGGCCAGCATGCCGGTCTTTATGCAATCCGCGCCAATATCCTCCAGCACTGCCTCCATCTGTAGACGGATAATCTTTTGAGGCACAGGATGGATGGCGCGGACGCCCAGCGTATTTTGCGCAGTGACCGCGGTCACCACCGTGGCGGCGTATCCGCCCAGCGCCGTAATCGTCTTGACGTCGGCCTGAATACCGGCGCCGCCCCCCGAATCCGATCCGGCAACCGTCAGTACACGTCCTTTGCAGACGGTCATGTCCGCTCAGATCACGGCTTCGAGCGCAACAACGATCTGCCCGACCACCGCGTGGACCAGCGCCTCATCCTCGCCCTCCGCCATCACACGGATCAGCGGCTCGGTGCCGGATTTGCGGATGACCACCCGGCCCTTGTTTCCAAGCTGCGCCTCGCCATCGGCTATTGCCTGTTTGACGCCGGAATGATCCAGCGGCTCGCCGCTCTTATAGCGCACATTCTTCAGCAGTTGCGGCGCCGGTTCGAATAGACGCAACGCCTCGCTGACCGGGCGATTTATTTCATGCAGTACCGAAAGCACCTGCAACGCGCTGATCAGCCCGTCCCCGGTGGTGGAATAATCGCTCATGATGATATGGCCGGATTGCTCGCCGCCCAGATTATACCCATCGCTGCGCATCTTCTCGACGACGTACCGGTCGCCAACCTGGGTGCGCAGCAGTTCCAGCCCGCGCGCCTGAAAATACCGCTCCAGCCCAAGATTGGCCATGATGGTGCCGACAATCGCCTTGCCGGTCAGCCGCCCGGTACGATGCCAATAGTCGCCGATCAGCGCCATGATCTGATCGCCATCGACCACCTGGCCTTTTTCGTCACAGATCAAAACGCGATCCGCATCCCCGTCCAGCGCAATGCCAATATCTGCCCGCACTTCCAGCACCTTTTGCGAAAGTTTGGTTAAATCGGTTGACCCGCATTTGTGGTTGATATTGAAGCCGTCAGGCTCCACGCCGATGGCAATCACATCCGCGCCGAGTTCCCAAAGAACCGTCGGGGCCACCTTGTAGGCCGCGCCATTGGCGCAATCGATCACCACCCGTATGCCATCAAAATGCATGGTGCGGGGGATCGTGCTTTTGGCGAATTCGATATAACGCGCGCCCGCGTCCTCCAGGCGCTGCGCACGGCCCAGCTTTGAGGGGTCGGCCAGATGCGCCGAGATGGCGCTTTCCATCAGCTCCTCGATCTCAAGCTCTGTCTCGTCGCTGAGTTTGTACCCGTCCGGTCCAAAAATCTTGATGCCATTGTCCTGATACGGATTATGACTGGCGGAAATCATCACCCCTATGTCGGCGCGCATGGAGCGGGTGAGCATGGCGACCGCGGGGGTCGGCACCGGGCCAAGCAGAACCACATCCATGCCGGCCGAGATAAACCCCGCCGTCAGGGCCGGTTCGACCATGTAACCCGACAGCCGCGTGTCCTTGCCGATGATCACCTTATGGCGGTGCGCGCCGCGCGTGAAAATGCTTCCCGCAGCGATGCCTACGCGCAGGGCAATCTCGGCCGTCATGGGGGCGCGGTTGGCGGTGCCGCGTATACCATCTGTGCCAAAATATTTTTTGCTCATATGGCACCCTATCCTTCTGAATTCAGGCAGACTAGCCTAGAGAAGTTAACCTGTTTTGTACCTTATCCGGACAATGCAGACCAGACTTTCAGTGCGTCTGCAAGGCTGCCCGCATCATGCGTTCGCAGAAAGTCCGCCCCCTGCGCCGCCGCGAACAGCTCGGCCGCCAGCGTGGCGGCGCCCGCCTGCGCCGTATCGCGCCCGGTCAGGGACCGCAAAAACGATTTACGCGACACCGACACCAGAACCGGCAGGCCAAAGCGCGCCTTCAGATTTTTCAATCCGCGCAGCATTGTTAATGACGCCTCGGGCTGGCTGCCCAGAAAAAATCCCATGCCCGGATCCAGCACCAGGCGCTCCCGGGCGATGCCTGCCTTTTCGAGCCGAGCAATCCGGCTGGCAAAAAAGCTGTTCACGCGCTCAGGTAATGAAGGCGGCTCGCTCTCCATGCGGGTGGCGATGCCGCGCCCCTGAATGGCGTGCATGATGATCAACCGGCAGGTTGCGGCCGCCAGATCAGGATACAATTCCGCATCCGGAAAGCCCTGAATGTCGTTGAGAAATGACACCTTATGGGACATCGCAAAACGCTGGGTCAGGGGCAAAAAACTGTCGATGGAAAGGGCAATGCCCCGTGCGCTCAAAGCCTCGATCACGGGGCCAAGACGCGTGATTTCCTCCTCCGCGCTTACGGCTTTGGCGTCCGGATGGCTGCTGGCCGGACCCAGATCGATGATGTCCGCCCCCGCTTCAACCAGCGCCAGTGCATGCGCAATCGCCTGCGCCGCTGTCAGATAACGCCCGCCGTCAGAAAACGAATCCTCGGTAATATTCACAATGCCGAGAATTTGCGGCAGCACGCTAGTGGTCCGATTCTAACATTCGCATCCCGTTTCGGTGCGCTCTGTTGCGAATGTTGGAATTATAAGGACCACTGGCAAATATAAGTTCCCAGTGGAGCTTATGGATTTGACATTCACATCCAGAAAAAATGGCAAGGTGGGGCGCGAATGTCAAAACCGCTCCACTTGCGTTACGATCCCAGCGGCTTTGGCGCCATCGGCCCATCCGCCGGGCCTGCGGAGCGCAGGCGTCCGCCGGAGGGCACGGCGGTGACCGGACCTTGCGGATGCGGACGGTCCCTGTCGTCACGCTGCAGAGCTTCGCCACGCAGCAGCGCCTTGATTTCGTCGCCGGTCAGCGTTTCATATTCCAGAAGCCCGTTGGCAACCAGATGCAGGCCGTCCAGTTTTTCCTGTAATATCAATTTGGCGCGGGCGTAGCATTTTTCAACGATCTGACGGACCTCATGATCAATGGCGCGGGCGGTGTCCTCGGAAATATTTTTCTGCCGCGTCACAGAATGGCCGAGAAATACTTCCTCCTCATTCTCGCCATAAGCCAGAGGCCCCAGCGCATCGCTCAGCCCGTAGCGGGTCACCATGGCCCGCGCCATCTTGGTGGCCATCTCTATATCGGAGGAGGCGCCGGACGTGACCTTGTCATATCCAAACACCAGTTCTTCCGCGATGCGCCCGCCCATGAACACTGCAATATCGCCCAGCATTTTTTCACGCGTAACGGAAAGGTGGTCACGTTCGGGCAGACGCATCACCATGCCCAGCGCGCGGCCGCGCGGAATAATGGTAGCTTTATGCACCGGATCGCTGGACGGAATATTAAGCGACACAAGCGCATGCCCGCCTTCGTGAAAGGCGGTCAGGCGGCGTTCTTCTTCCGACATCACCATCGAGCGGCGCTCGGCCCCCATCATCACCTTGTCCTTTGAAGATTCAAATTCCGCCATGCCCACCAGCCGCTTGCCCAACCGTGCGGCCAGCAGCGCCGCCTCATTGACAAGATTGGCCAGATCCGCGCCGGAAAAACCGGGCGTGCCACGGGCCAGAATTTTCGCATCCACATCTGGCGCCAGCGGCACCTTGCGCATATGCACTTTCAGAATTTTCTCGCGGCCCAATATATCCGGATTGGGCACCACCACCTGCCGGTCAAAACGGCCGGCGCGTAGCAGGGCGGGGTCCAGCACATCCGGCCGGTTGGTGGCCGCAATCAGAATCACCCCTTCATTGGATTCAAAGCCGTCCATCTCCACCAGAAGCTGATTGAGTGTCTGCTCGCGTTCGTCATTGCCGCCTCCCAGGCCTGCCCCCCGGTGCCGCCCCACCGCGTCTATTTCATCCATGAAAATGATGCAGGGGGCATTCTTCTTCGCCTGCTCGAACATGTCGCGCACGCGCGAGGCGCCTACACCAACAAACATTTCCACAAAATCAGAACCGGAAATGGTGAAAAAGGGCACATTGGCCTCGCCGGCCACCGCACGCGCAATGAGCGTTTTGCCGGTGCCCGGAGGCCCGACCAGCAGTACGCCTTTGGGAATATGACCGCCAAGCCGCTGAAACTTTTGTGGATCACGCAAAAACTCCACTATTTCCTGCAGCTCTTCCTTGGCCTCGTCCACGCCCGCCACATCCTCGAACGTCACCCGGTTGGTATCCTGCGTCAGCAGTTTGGCGCGTGATTTGCCAAATCCTATGGCCCGGCCGTTGCCGCCCTGCATCTGGCGCATGAAAAATATGTATACCGCCACCAGCAGCAGCATCGGGAACCAGGAAATCAGCAGATTGAAGAATGAACTATCTTCACTGGATGCAGGCGTAGCGGAGATGTTGACGCCGCGCGCGTCCAGGCGGTGCACCATTTCCGGATCATAGGGCGCATAAGTAGTGAAGGTGCGGCCGTCGCCGAAATGACCCACGATAGATTCGCCGCTGATCGTGACATCGCGCACAGAGCCCGACTCTGTATCCGCAAGGAATTGTGAATAAGAAATATTGTTGGCGGTTTGCCGTTCAGCGGGACCCTGAAACAGGTAGAACAGAAACACCAGCAAGATTGCAATGACCAGCCAGGGAACGATATTTCTGTACGGTTTCAAACCTTAAATTCCTTATAGATACGCCCGCCTGTCCGGCAGGCTCCATCCGATGCAGTCTAGACCAAAATCCATCCCCGCACGATCAGATTATCGGGCGCGATGGTTAAGAGATAATGCCTAAAGCTATGATGGCAAGCGTCTAATTTTATTAAGAAACGCCTGTCACAGATCTTCGGGGCTGGTAACACCATCTGGCCATTTCACATTCTTCGGCGAAAAGCGGGCTACAAAGGCCATCTTGGCCATTTGGGAAGAAGCATCGCGATAGCCAAGATGAGGCGCGGCCAGCAAATGCGCCCCCCGCCAGAAGCCTGGCAGGGTTTGACATATAATTCTGGGTGGCGGCTTTTTAGGCAATCTGTCCTTCATTTGCATGAGCCCGGCAATTCCCACCTCCCGAACCGTACAGGCCCCCTCCGCATCTCCGTCGCCGCCGCCATCAAAACCGACCCGAAATCGCTCATCCCAAAAATTTGTCTCGCCGGGCTTCAGCTCAATCCCGGGGCCAAGCGCCGCTAACTCCCGCACTACCAATAATCTGTGCTGCCGCAAAAGGATGCGGCAACCCGAAAGCGTTCTGCCGCCAGAGGCGGGATTTTGCTTAAGCCATCCATAAAGCCGCTCGAGCGCCGCGAGCCGTTGTGGATATTCGCCTCCACCGACGCCCAGGAGCACCTGGCTTAAGGCGCGCAACCCAATTTCTTCAGGGGCCGCCATCAGGGGGGGCAGGCTGAGACATGCGAACCCGCAAGGTTCCCATTGCACCACTTCCCGCATCAGCCGCCAGGTAACGTCTTCCAGCGCGTTCCGCACCCGGCGCATGCGGCCCGCCGTCTGCGCGAGCCGCGCGGGACC
>SHWM01000099.1 GCA_009693835.1 Alphaproteobacteria bacterium | reverse complement strand
ATATTTTTGGAGGAACGGAATATCGAAAGCCGCGGCCTGCCGTTGCCGACAACCCGTAACTTGCTGCGCACCCGCTTTTGCCGGCGCACGCCTATTTTTTTCTGCCTGTTCATGACCGCCGCACCACCTACTTCTTCTTGCCTTCCTTACGGAAAATGAATTCATTTTCATAGCGTATACCCTTGCCCTTATAGGGCTCGGGCGGACGATAGCGGCGGATTTCCGCCGCCACCTGTCCCACGCGCTGCCTGTCTATGCCGGTAACGGCAATCGCGGTTGGCCGCTCGCACGTAATCTGCACATCACCAGGTATGGGATAAACGACATCGTGGCTAAAACCCATCTGCAACTGCAAATTCTTGCCCTGCACCGCAGCGCGGTAACCAACGCCGTTAATTTCCAGTTTAGTAGTGAAACCCCGCGTCACCCCCGTGACCATGTTGCTGACCAGGGTGCGCTGCATGCCCCACATGGTGCGGCCCTGCCGGTTGTCATTGCGGGGTTTGACCCTGATGCTGTCGCCTTCCATGGACACCGCGATTTCATCGACCATGGTCACCGCCAGCTTGCCCTTGGGCCCGCTGACAGCCACATCCTGCCCCTTAATGTCGACGGTTACCCCTTTGGGCACCGCCACTGCGTTTTTACCTATTCGAGACATCTTATTTGTCCGATTCCTGTCGTTCTTCCAAACACCGGCGCGTCAGCGGGAGAAAGGCCCCCTGCTAGAACACCTTGCACAAAACCTCGCCGCCAATATTGCGTTCCCGCGCCTGGGCATCAGAAATCACCCCCTGCGGCGTCGATAAAATCGCCAGCCCCAGCCCATTGCGGACACGGGGTATGTCACTGACCGAGGAATACACCCGCCGGCCAGGACGCGATATGCGTGAAATTTCCCGGATCACGGGCTCGCCGTTATCGTATTTAAGCTCGATCTCCAGTTCGCTTTTGCCACCCGGATATTCAACCCGTGTATAACCGCGAATATATCCCTCATCATGCAGGACATCCAGCACACGCCGCCGCAGATTGGATTCCGGCGTCACGACCTTCGCCTTTCCTCGCATCTGTGCGTTACGAATGCGGGCCAACATGTCCGCCAGAGGATCCGTCATCGTCATAAATGATTCTCCTTACCAGCTTGACTTGACCATTCCGGGGATCTGCCCGGAAGAGGCCATGTCACGCAACGCAATGCGCGACATACGCAATTTGCGGTAATATGCTTTTGGACGTCCGCTGATTTCGCAACGGTTGTGGATGCGGACCTTTGCCGAATTGCGCGGCAGGCCGGCAAGTTTGAGGCTTGCGGCAAAACGCTCTTCGGGTTGCAGCTTCTGATCCATGGTAATCGCCTTGAGGCGCCCGCGTTTGGCGGCATAGCTTTTCACCATGGCTTCCCGCTTCTTGTTTCTCTGTATGGCGCTTGTCTTAGCCATTTATATTGCCCTTTGTCACGTTTCCACCCCTGCTCATGTCAGGGGAAAATTGAAATGCTTCAGCAAAGCCCGTGCCTCATCATCGGTCTGGGCAGTCGTGCAGACCACCACGTCCAGGCCCCAGAAAGTATCCACCTTGTCATAATCGATCTCGGGGAACACGATATGCTCCTTGAGACCCATTGAAAAATTACCGCGGCCGTCAAAACTTTTCGGGTTCAGGCCGCGAAAGTCGCGCACCCGCGGCAGCGCCACATTAATGAGCCGGTCGACAAATTCATACATGCGGGCCTGGCGCAGGGTGACCTTTACGCCGATCGGCATGCCTTCGCGCAGTTTGAAGGCGGCGATGCTCTTCTTGGCCCGCGTCACCACCGCCTTTTGCCCGGCGATCAGCGTCAGTTCCTCGGCGGCGATATTGATTTTCTTCGAATCCTGGGTCGCCTTGCCGACGCCCATATTCAGCACCACCTTTTCCAGGCGGGGCACCTGCATCACATTCTTGTAGCCAAAGTCCTTCACCATGCCGGCCTTGACGACCGTGTCATAATGCTTCATGAGCCGTGGCGTATAGGCTGCCTCAGACATCGATAATTTCTCCCGAACGCTTGGCGAAACGGACCTTGCGGCCATCTTCCAATATCTTGAAACCCACACGCGTCGGTTCGCCGGTTTTGGGATCCGCGATCGCGAGGTTGGAAACCTGGATCGGCAATTCCTTGGTGATAATGCCGCCGGCACTTGTCTGGCTTTGTTTGGTGTGCCGCTTGACCTGATTGACGCCGGACACAAGGGCGCGGTTTTCGCCAAGGATCATTTTAACGACTTCTCCTTTTTTGCCTTTGTCGCGGCCGGCCAGCACCACCACGCGATCGCCCTTTTTGATTTTGAATTTCGCGGCCATCACAGCACCTCCGGCGCGAGCGAAATGATCTTCATGTGGTTTTTGGCGCGCAGTTCCCGCACCACCGGCCCAAAGATGCGGGTGCCAATGGGTTCTCCCTGATTGTTGATCAGCACCGCGGCATTTCTGTCAAAACGGATAGCGCTGCCATCGGGGCGGCTGATCGCCTTGGCGGTGCGCACGATCACCGCTTTCAGCACGTCGCCCGCCTTCACGCGGCCACGCGGAATAGCCTCTTTCACGCTGACGACAATCACGTCGCCCACCGTCGCGTAACGGCGTTTGGAACCTCCCAACACCTTGATGCACATGACTTCACGCGCACCTGAATTGTCGGCTACATCCAGCCTCGATTGCATCTGTATCATTGCCCGATACCATTCATCAATGTTGCCTCCGGGACAAAACGCCCGGACTTGAAATTACTCACTTCGGCCAAAAACCGCGATCAAACGCGGCCGCCACGGGAACAGCGCACATGTCACTCACGCGTCGCTCCCAATCACCTCCCAGCTTTTCGTCTTGGAAACCGGGCGGCATTCCCTTATCCGCACCTTCTCGCCAACTGAAAACGCATTGTTCTCATCATGGGCGTGGTATTTTTTTGAACGCCGCACCGTCTTGCCCATTACAGGATCCGGAAAACGCCGCTCCACTTTCACCACCACCGTCTTGTCGCCTTTATCACTCACGACAACGCCCTGCAGAATGCGCTTTGGCATATTTACTTGCTCCCCGCCTGGCCGGAAGCGGCCTTCGCTGTCTGTTCGTTGAGGATGGTTTTCATGCGCGCGATATCACGCCGCACCTTGCCCACCTGAGCCGTGTTTTCTAGCTGACCGGTCGCCTTCTGAAAGCGCATGTTGAACTGCTCCTTCTTCAGCTTCAGGATTTCATCCTTCAACTGGTCGGTTGTTTTATCTCGCAACGCCGCCGCCCTCATCAGCATATCCTCTATAACGTCCGCCCAACCACACGGGACTTGATTGGCAATTTCATGGCGCCCAGCCGCAGCGCTTCCCGCGCCAGCGGTTCCGGCACCCCATCAATTTCAAACATGATACGCCCCGGCTTGACCCGGACCGCCCAGAATTCAGGCGTCCCTTTGCCCTTGCCCATACGCACTTCGGTCGGCTTCTTGCTGACCGGCACATCCGGAAAAATACGTATCCACACCCGGCCGGCACGCTTCATATGCCGGGTGATGGCACGCCGCGCCGCCTCAATCTGACGCGCCGTGACGCGGTCCGGCTCCATCGCCTTCAGCCCATAGCCGCCAAAGTTCAGCGTGAAGCCAGCCTTGGCCACGCCCTTGATGCGGCCTTTATGCGCCTTGCGAAATTTTGTCCGTTTTGGCTGTAACATTGCTCTTGCCTTTTACCTGGTTCCCTGAGGCGCCTGTATCAGGCACCGTCATGACAGTTAATCACGGTCTCCGCGATTACGATCCCCACGATCCCGATTCTCCCGATCCGGCCTTCCCCCGCCGCCCGGACGCGGAGGGCGTGCGCCTTCCTGCGCCGCGGCCATCCGATTATCCTGGGCCATCGGGTCATGCTCCAGAATTTCGCCCTTGAACACCCATACCTTGATCCCGCAGGCGCCATAGGCGGTCTGCGCGGTGGCGACGCCATAATCAATATCCGCGCGCAGCGTATGCAGGGGCACACGGCCTTCATGATACCATTCCGTGCGGGCAATTTCCGCGCCGCCCAGACGCCCGGCGCAATTGACCTTGATCCCCAGGGCCCCCAGCCGCATGGAGGATTGCACGGCGCGCTTCATAGCGCGGCGGAAAGAAACCCGGCGTTCCAGCTGTTGCGCAATGTTCTCAGCGACCAGTTTCGCATCGATTTCCGGTTTGCGGATTTCGACAATATTCAGATGCACTTCACTGTCCGTCAGGGTGGACAATTCGCTGCGCAGTTTTTCGATATCCGCGCCCTTTTTGCCAATCACCACGCCAGGACGGGCAGAATAAATCGTCACCCGGCATTTGCGGTGCGGACGCTCGATCTGAATGCGCGAAACCCCCGCCAGCGCCAGACGCTTCGACAGAACGCTGCGAATGAGAATATCCTCGTGCAACAGATCGCCATAGCTTCTGCCTTCTGCATACCACCGCGAATCCCAGGTGCGGTTGATGCCGACACGCAGACCGATCGGATTTACCTTATGCCCCATCAGGCCGTCTCCTCACGCTCACGGACCACGATGGTCAGGTGGCTAAATGGTTTTTCGACTCGCCCAGAACGGCCCCGCGCGCGCGGATGAAAGCGCTTGATTACCATGGCCTTGCCGACCGAGGCCTCTTTTACATACAGAGTATCCATGTCGAGGCCATGATTGTTTTCCGCATTGGCAATCGCCGACTGCAGCACCTTCTTCACATCCTGGGCGATCCGCCGGTGAGAAAAGGTGAGTTCCGCAAGCGCCTTTTCAACCTGCAAGCCGCGTATGCCGCCAGCCACCAAATTCAGCTTCTGCGGGCTGATGCGGATCATGCGCCCAATCGCCTGGGCTTCATTGTCCGCAAGACTTCTGGGACGCGCCAGCTTGCTCATTATTTCCTCTTCGCCTTTTTGTCTGCCGCATGTCCGAAAAAGGTCCGGGTCGGCGAGAATTCACCAAGTTTATGACCGACCATTTCTTCGTTGACCGAGACCGGAATAAATTTGTGCCCGTTATAGACACCGAAAGTCAGACCGACGAATTGCGGCAGAATGGTGGAGCGCCGCGACCAGGTCTTGATCACTTCCTTGCGCGCAGAACTGCGCGCCGTGTCGGCTTTCTTCAACAGATACCCATCAACGAATGGGCCTTTCCATACAGAACGTGTCACGGCCTAGCGCCCCTTCTTCAGATGACGGCTGCGCAAGATAAACTTGTCGGTTGCCTTGTTGGAACGTGTCTTCTTGCCTTTGGTCGGCTTGCCCCAGGGGGTAACCGGATGACGGCCGCCAGAGGTGCGGCCTTCGCCGCCGCCATGCGGATGATCCACCGGGTTCATCGCCACACCGCGTACGGTCGGGCGGCGGCCCTGCCAGCGGGTGCGGCCGGCCTTGCCGAAATTCTGGTTGGAATTATCCGGGTTGGAAACCGCGCCCACGGTCGCTATGCATTCAGAGCGCAGGATGCGCTGCTCGCCCGATGACAGCCGCAGCTGCGCATAGCCGGAATCCCGACCCACCAGTTGTGCGTAGGTTCCGGCCGAACGGGCGATCTGCCCGCCCTTGCCGATCTTGATTTCGACATTATGGATGATGGTGCCGATCGGCATGCTGGCCAGCGGCATCGCGTTACCCGGCTTGATGTCCACCTTGGCGCCGGCGACGACCTTGTCGCCCGCCTTCAGCCGTTGCGGCGCCAGAATATAGGCCTGCTCGCCGTCTTCATAATTGATCAGTGCAATGAAGGCCGTGCGGTTGGGATCATATTCCAGACGTTCCACCGTGCCAGGCATGTCAAATTTGCGGCGCTTGAAGTCGATCACGCGATAGGCGCGCTTATGCCCGCCGCCGCGATGGAACGCCGTGATCCTGCCCGAATTGTTGCGCCCACCGCTCTTGGTCAGGCCCTCGGTCAGAGATTTGACCGGGTTGCCCTTCCACAGCCCTTCCCGGCTCACCAGCACCAGGCCGCGCTGGCCAGGTGTGGTCGGTTTATATGCCTTTAACGCCATTGCGCACCCGCATCCTTACCCTATAGGCCCGTCGTCACGTCGATGGAATGACCTTCCGCCAGACTGACGATTGCCTTTTTATAATCACTGCGCTTGCCGAGCTTTCCCCGGAACCGCTTTATCTTGCCAATCTGGCGCAGCGTATTCACCGCCTTGACCTTGACATCGAACAGCTTCTCCACCGCCGCCTTGATCTCCGGCTTGGTGGCGTCATTCGCCACCCGGAAGGTGACCTGATTATGCTCGCTCGCCACTGTCGCCTTTTCGGTGATGACCGGGCTGAGAATGATGTCGTACATACGTTCCCGGTTCATTTCAGGCGAGCCTCCAGTAATGCGACCGCAGCACGGGTCAGCACCAGTTTATCGCGGCGCAGTATGTCATACACATTGGCCCCCTGCTCCGGCAGCACGTCGATATGCGGCAGATTGCGCGACGCCATCAGGAAATTCGCATCCACCGCCGCGCCGTCAATGAACAATGCGTTGCTGAAACCGAGCTTGAGCATCACATCCCGCAGGCCGCTGGTCTTCGCCGTATCCAGTTTCACGTCCTCGAGAATGAATAGCGACTGATCCTGCGCCTTCGCGGATAGGGCGTGACGCAGCGCCAGCTTGCGCACCTTCTTTGGCAAATCCGTCGCGTGGCTGCGCGGCGTTGGGCCATGCGCCACACCGCCGCCCCGGAAAATGTTTGCCGAACGCGCACCGTGCCGCGCCGTGCCGCCGCCCTTCTGCTTACCAAACTTTTTGGTCGTCATATTGATTTCGCTGCGGTTCTTCACCTTGTGCGTACCCGCGCGCCGCTTGGCAAGTTGATACACCACCATGCGGTGCAGAATATCAGCGCGCGGCTCCAACGCGAAAATATCATCCGCCAGTTCGATATCGCCTGCAGAGCTGGCGTCGAGTTTTTTTACATCGGCCTTCATGCCTGCTCTTCCTTCTGCACGGCCGCGCCATTACCGCCGCGAACCGCACCCGGGACCGGCGCTTCTTTCGGCAACGCGCGTTTGACCGCATCGCGCACAAATACAAACCCGCCCTTGGCGCCCGGGACCGCGCCCTTGATCATCAGGATTCCACGCTCTGCATCCGCCGCCACCACTTCCAGATTCTGCGTGGTGACACGCACATCACCCATATGCCCGGCCATTTTCTTGCCCTTGAACACCTTGCCCGGGTCCTGCCTCTGGCCGGTAGACCCATGCGCGCGGTGGGTAATCGATACACCGTGGCTGGCTGGCATGCCGCTAAAATTATACCGCTTCATGACGCCCGCAAAACCCTTGCCGATGCTGGTTCCCGACACGTCCACATATTGGCCGATCACAAAATGCTCCGCCGTGATTTCCGCGCCGACCTCCAGCAGGTTTTCCGGGGTAACCCGGAATTCCACGATCTTGCGCTTGGGCTCCACATTCACCGCCGCGAAATGTCCCCGCATCGGCTTCGTAACATTTTTCGGTTTCGCCGGCACGGCGCCCAGTTGGACCGCGGTATAACCGTCGCTATCCACCGTGCGTTGACGGACAACCTGACAGGCATCCATTTTCAGCACTGTCACTGGAACGTGCCGCCCGTCATCCTTGAAGACGCGGGTCATGCCGATTTTCTGGGCAATTACACCAGAACGCATTTCTTCACCTGCTAAAGCTTGATTTCCACGTCCACGCCGGCAGCCAGGTCGAGCTTCATCAGCGCGTCCACTGTCTGTGGGGTTGGATCTACTATATCGAGCAGCCTTTTGTGCGTGCGCACTTCAAACTGTTCACGGCTTTTCTTGTCAACATGCGGCCCGCGCAACACGGTAAATTTCTCTATCCGGGTGGGCAGCGGTATCGGTCCGCGCACTGTCGCGCCCGTACGCTTGGCCGTGTTCACGATGTCCCTGGTCGACTGATCGAGCACACGATGCTCAAACGCCTTTAACCGGATGCGAATATTCTGATTTTGCATAAGCCTTTATCCTATTTAATGATTTTGGCGACGACGCCGGCGCCGACGGTGCGGCCGCCCTCGCGGATGGCGAAGCGCAGACCCTCATCCATCGCAATCGCCACAATCAGCTCCACATCCATCGTCACATTGTCACCCGGCATCACCATCTCCGTCC
>SHWM01000015.1 GCA_009693835.1 Alphaproteobacteria bacterium | reverse complement strand
CCCGGCACGATCATGTTCGGCTTTAGCACAATGCCTTCGAGCTTCACGTTCATGTAGAAAAGCTGCTGGAAAGTTTCCTTCAGCACCCATTGCGTAATGGCGAAGCAGGTGTCGATATCATTATCGCCATCCATCAGCACTTCCGGCTCGACGATAGGCACAATATTGTGGGTCTGGCAGAGATTGGCATAGCGGGCCAGGGCATGCGCATTGGCCAGAACGCCGGAATAGGCCGGACGGCCGCCGGTAGGGTCGATGACCGCGCGCCATTTGGCAAAGCGCGCGCCCGCCTCGTAATATTTCGGCAGGCGGGTGGACAGATTATCCAGCCCCTTTGTCACCAGATCACCTTTGCCGCCAGCCAGTTCCTCGGTGCCTTCGTCCACCTTGATGCCAGGCACGGCGCCAGCTTTTTCGATCAGCTTCACCAGCGGCGTGCCATCCGCCGCCTTCTGCCAGACGGTTTCATCATATAGAATGACGCCGCTGATGTGTTTCATGCCCTCGGAACGGAACAGCATCTCGCGATAGTCTCGGCGCGCATTCTCGGTCGATTCCAGCTTGATCTGATCGAAGCGCTTTTTGATGGTGCCGCCGCTTTCGTCCGCCGCCAGAATGCCTTTGCTGGTTTCAACCATCTTGTTGGCGATCTTGTTTAACGCGGCTAAATCCATGTGCGTATCCTCCTGCTGGATTAATGTCTGGACCATGTTCGGATCAGATGGGATATCCCAGGGCGATCCCATCTGATCCGCAAAACATGGTCTATCTGGTAATTTAGAGCAATTTTACCTTTTATGATTGAACCAGTTTATGATTGAACCAGTTTATGATTGAACCAGTGGGTTCAATCATAAAGGGAATTGCTCTATGCCGTTTCCAGAGCCTTGACGCCGGGCAATTCCTTGCCTTCAAGCCATTCAAGAAATGCACCCCCTGCGGTGGAGACATAGCTGAAATCACCGGCGGCGCCGGACTGGTTGAGTGCCGCAACTGTATCGCCGCCGCCCGCCACGGACAAGAGGCGTCCGGCCCGGGTAAGCGCGGCTGCCGCCTTCGCCGCCATGGCCGTGCCCGCGTCAAACGGCGCGATTTCAAATGCGCCCAGCGGGCCATTCCAAACGAGGGTTTTGGCTTTTTCGAACCGTGTAATGATTTCGGCTATGGTGTCGCCGCCTACGTCCAGAATCATGTCATCTGCCGCAATCGCAGACAGGGCGATGGATCGGGAGGGCGTATTGGCCTTGAATTCTTTCGCCACGACTACGTGGGCCGGCAACAGAATTTCACAGCCGGCCGTATTGGCCCTGTCCATGATTTCACGCGCCGTCGCGCCGAGTTCATGTTCGCACAGCGAGGCGCCGACAGGTTTTCCGAGCGCTGCCAGAAATGTGTTGGCCATGCCGCCGCCAACGATCAGGCAATCTGCTTTCTGCACGAGATTACCGAGCAGATCGAGCTTCGATGAAATTTTTGCGCCGCCCACAACCGCCACCAGCGGGCGTTCGGGATGGCGCAGCGCCTTGCCCAGCGCTTCCAGTTCCGCCTGCATCCCGCGCCCGGCAGCGGCGGGCAGCAGATGCGCAATCCCCTCGGTTGAGGCATGCGCGCGATGCGCGGCGGAAAAGGCGTCGTTGACAAAAAGATCGCCCAGCTCAGCCAGATTATTGGCGAAGTCCCTGTCGTTTTTTTCCTCGCCGGCATGGAAGCGGGTGTTTTCCAGCAGCACGATTTCCCCGTCATGCAGCGACTGCACGGCGGCCTGCGCCACCTGACCGATACAGTCGGGCGCGAACAGCACCGGCCTGCCCAGAGTCTGGGACAGCGGCGCGGCGACGGGTGCTAGCGACATATCGCTCACGATCTTCCCGTCGGGACGTCCAAAATGCGCCAGGAGAACAACTCGCGCACCCTTGCCGGTCAGTTCGCGGATGGTGGGCACGACTCGGTCGATGCGGGTGGCGTCGGTAACCTTGCCGTCCTTGATAGGCACATTGATGTCGACGCGCACGATCACCCGCTTGCCCGCAACCTTCAGATCATCAAGCGTGCGGTAAGTCATGCCTACAGAAATTTCCCCATCGCCAGCGCTGTATCGGCCATACGGTTGGAGAAGCCCCATTCATTGTCATACCAGCTCAGCACACGGACCAGTTTACCGCCGGTGACCTGGGTCTGGTCAAATGCAAAGATCGAGGACGCCGGATCATGATTGAAATCAATCGAGACATTCTTGAAGTTTGTTGTCGCGAGTATGCCTTTCAATTTGCCCTGAGAAGCCTTCAGAATGGCGTCATTGATTTCCTTGATGCTGGTTTCGCGTCCGGCATTGAACACAAGGTCAATGACCGACACATTTGGCGTGGGCACCCGAATGGCCGTGCCATCCAGCTTGCCCGCCAGCTCCGGAAGCACCAGGCCCACCGCCTTGGCGGCGCCCGTCGAGGTTGGGATCATTGACAGGGCCGCCGCCCGGCCGCGATATAAATCCGAATGCATGGTGTCGAGGGTTGGCTGATCGCCAGTATAGGCGTGGATGGTGGTCATAAATCCCTGCTGTATCCCAACCGCGTCATTCAGCACCATGGCCACGGGCGCGAGGCAGTTGGTGGTGCACGAGGCGTTGGATACAACCAGGTGCGCCGCAGTCAGTTTGTCATGGTTGACGCCATAAACCACCGTCAGGTCGGCATTCGTCGCGGGGGCGGAAATCAGCACGCGCTTCGCGCCCGCCGCCAGATGTTTTGCCGCGTCGTCACGGGCCGTGAAAAATCCGGTGCATTCAAGCGCAATGTCGATGTTCAGGGCTTTCCAGGGCAGCTTGGCCGGATCGCGTTCCGCCGTCACCTTGATCGGGCCCGTGCCGCAATCAATCGAATCCTCCGTGGTTTTCACTTCACCGGGAAACCGTCCGTGTACGGAATCAAAGCGCAGCAGATGCGCATTGGTCTCGACCGGCCCGAGATCATTGAGCGCGACAACCTGTATATCCTTGCGGCCGGATTCAACGATCCCCCTCAGAATGTTGCGTCCAATGCGTCCAAACCCGTTAATCGCCACACGCAGGGCCATATTCTTTCTCCCTCATCTACCCGAGCAGGTCGCGCGCCTTTTGCGCGACGGCCTGTGATGTTAAACCAAAATGTTTATACAATTCCTTATAGGGCGCGCTGGCGCCAAATGAGTTGATGCCAATCAATCCGCCTTTATCGCCCACATAACGATCCCAACCCATGGTGCTGGCGGCCTCAATAGCGATGCGCACGGTGTCCAGTCCAAGGGTTTGGCTGCGGTAATCGGGCGACTGCATGTCAAACAGCTCCAGACAGGGGGCCGAGACAACCCGCGTTCCCACGCCATCCGCCTGCAGAAGATCGCGCGCCGCCATGGCGATTTCCACCTCTGACCCGGTGGCGATCAAAGTTACCCTGGCCCTGCCGGCGGCGGGCAGCAATTCGTAGGCACCGCGCGCGCAAAGATTTTCCGCCACATATTCCAGCCGGGCAGGGGCGAGGTTCTGCCGTGTAAGACTGATCACGCTGGGCCGGTCCTGTGATTGCAGCGCCAATTGCCAGCATTCGGCGGTTTCCGTGGCGTCCGCCGGGCGGAACACCAGCAGATCAGGAATGGCGCGCAGGCTGGCCAGATGTTCTATGGGCTGGTGGGTCGGGCCGTCTTCCCCCAACCCGATGGAATCATGCGTCATGACGTGAATGACGCGCTGGCGCATCATCGCGGCCAGCCGGAGCGAGGGCCGGCAGTAATCGCTGAACACCAGAAAGGTGCCGCTATAGGGAACGACGCCGCCATGCAACGCCATGCCGTTCATCGCGGCGGCCATGCCATGTTCGCGTATGCCATAATAAATATAACGCCCGCTAAAATCATCTGGCGCAATGGCCTTCATGCCTGCCGATTTTGTATTAACTGATCCGGTCAGGTCGGCTGACCCGCCGACGGTTTCAGGGACTATTGCGTTGATCACGTCCAGGGCGTTTTGCGAGGCCTTGCGCGTGGCGACGTTTGGCTTTTCGTCCGCCAGCTTTTTCTTGTAGGTGAGGATGGCGGCGTCAAACTGCTGCGGCAATTTGCCGGATAGGCGCCGTTCAAATTCTGCACGTTTCCCTGCCGGCAATCCGGCCAGCCTCTGCCGCCATGCCGCCGACTGGGCCGCCCCGCGGCCGCCAAATTTACGCCAGGCCTTCAGGATGGATTCGGGAATTTCAAAAGGCGGTGATTTCCAGCCCAGCGCCTCGCGTGCGGCGCCGACTTCTTTCTCGCCCAGCGGCGATCCATGCGCATCTGCGGTCCCCGCCTTGGTGGGCGCGCCGAATCCGATCGTGGTCCTGCAGGCAATGAGGGTCGGTTTGTCGCTGAGTTTGGCATGTTCCAGCGCATGTGCGACGGCCAGGGGGGCGTGCCCATCGGCCTCCAGCGTGTTCCAACCATAGGCGCGCAGCCGCGCCTGCACATCCTCGCTCGTGGACAGCCTGGTGGCGCCGTCGATCGTGATGCTGTTGTCATCGAACAATATAATCAGTTTGTTCAGTTTTAGATGTCCAGCCAGACCCAGCGCCTCGTGGCTGATGCCTTCCATCAAACAGCCATCCCCGGCGATCACATAGGTGTGATGATCGACGATCTCGGGGCCGAATTGGATAGCCAGCAGGCGTTCGGCTATCGCCATGCCGACGGCATTGCCAATGCCCTGGCCCAACGGGCCGGTGGTGGTTTCGATGCCGGGCACATGGCCATATTCCGTATGCCCGGGGCACAGGCTGCCAAGCTGGCGGAAATTAATGATTTCCTGCAGGGGCATGCCGGCATACCCGGTCAGATGCAGCAGCGAATAGAGCAGCATCGACCCATGCCCGGCGGAAAGCACGAACCGGTCGCGGTCCGGCCATTCCGGATCGGCCGGATCAAATTTAAGAAACTGCGTAAACAGCACGGTGGCAACGTCGGCCATGCCCATCGGCATGCCGGGATGGCCGCTATTGGCTTTTTGCACGGCATCCATGCTCAGGGCGCGTATGGCGTTGGCCATGCTGCGCTGGACGGCGCCTAATAGCAGGCCAGTTGACTCCTGTGATTCTGCCGTCGCCACGCTGCCATGCTCCTGTAAGACTTTTCAACTGATTGATCATGTTAAGGGGCAATCGTCAAGTGCAGGATGACCCCTCAGGTGCGTATTGCCGGACGCCTAAAGGAGGCTTACTCTGCGCCTGAATCAATATCAAACGGGAGCAGGGCGCATGGCGTCTTTCGATGCGGCGCAGGAACGGTTTGTACGGGCGGCTTCGGCACTGGAAGCCGCGCTGGAAGCGGCAGGGAAACGGGCCAGCCAACGCCAGGAAGCGGCACGGGAATTGTCCTTGCTCCGGGCGCGCCATGCCGCGCTGGAGGCCGAGCATGCTGCACTGCAAAAGTCATATGAGCGGCTGCGCCAGCAGCAGGCGTCCACCGCGCAGCGGCTTGATGGCGCAATCGCCAGTCTGCACGATGTGCTGAGTTCCTGAGGCGCCCGAACTTGGATAAACATGGGATGATATAAAATGCCGCAGGTAACAGTAAAAGTGAATGGACGTGAGTATGATTTGACGTGCGGGGACGGCGAGGAAGCTCATTTGCTGGAACTGGCCCAGTATGTCGATGCAAAGATCAACGCCGTCAGGGGAAGCGGCACGAATGTCAGTGACGCACAATTGTTGCTGATGGCGGGCATTGTCATTGCCGATGAATTAAGCGACGCGACCGAAGCTACCGGAGGACTGGCGGCACTCGGTCCATCGGGTGCAGACAGGCTGGCGGAAATATTTGACACCTCTGCCTCTCGCCTGGAGGCGTTAACCGGGCGCCTTGAAACCCTGTAAACGGATGTGACCCAGGTATCTGGAGATATTCAGCGGCTGAAATCTGAACTGCGCGGCGAGATGCGCGCCAAGCGGGCCGTCCTGTTCAAGCGGGCGCCGCCGGAAGCCTATGTGGCGGCCCGCGCGCATTTTCTAAAATCCATAGAACTTCCTGGCGGTGCTATTATAGCGGGTTACTGGCCTGTCCGGGACGAATTTGATTCAAGACCCCTGATGGAGGCCATCGCAGCGCGCGGCGGCCGGCTGGTGCTGCCAGTTGTTGAAGGTGATTCTGGCCGGTTGATATTCCGGGAGTGGCAGCCAGGCGCGCCTCTGGTCCCAGCGGGGTTGGGGACGATGGGGCCGCCGCCGGGCGCGCATGAAGTGCTGCCGGATATAGTGATCGCGCCCTTATTGGCATTTGACCGTCAGGGCTATCGGCTGGGCTATGGCGGCGGCTTTTATGACCGCACGATGACTGTCCTGCGCACTACCGGCAAATGCCAGATGGCGGCCGGGTTGGCCTTTTCCGCTCAACGGGTGCAGCAGGTGCCTGCCGGGGATGGGGACGCCAGGCTGGACGCCGTGGTCACCGAGACCGGAATTGTCTGGTCAAGGGTTTCTGGTCCGCCGGGTGAACCCTAAACCCGGGCAAGAAAAATTGTTTCGTATTGGAAGCGGGCTTCTAGTTTACTATCTCTTAGTGGCTTCTCCAAAAACAGCCGTAAAAGAGGTATGTAATGCGCATCAGGGAAACATTATTTAAGGCCGCCGCTGTGGCCATTCTGGGCGTCTCGCTGGCGGGCCCGGCTGTAGCGGCCAATGCTACGCCACCTAAGAAGACCGCCCCAGATGTGGACGTTGATCAGGGCGACCGGCTGTTCAAGCAGGGGCACTACGAAAAGGCAATGGCGTGGTGGAAGGATGCAGCTGAAAAAAAGGGCAGCGTGAATGCCCTCTACCGGGTCGGCGCAGCCTACAGGGATGGGGTTTCGCGCGACAAGGACGTTGTGGTGGAGCGTAATTTCGAGGAAGCCGCCAAATGGCTGACCAAAGCTGCGGAAAAGGGCGATGAACGGGCGCATTTTGACCTGGGTTCGCTCTATGATGATGGGCTTGGCGTGGAAAAGTCACTTGAACAGGCGGCGCACTGGTTTCTGGAGGGGGCGGAGCGCGGCCAGGTGGCCTGTCAGTATAATATCGCCGTGATGTATGAAGATGGCGTTGGCATTCCGAAGGACCCGGTGGCCGCCTATAAGTGGTATTATCTGGCGGCGCAGCAGGGGTTTGTGGAATTTGGCGGTCCGGCCCTGGAAACACTCGGCCGCGGGATGCAGCCCATGCAGGTGCGGGACGCCATTCGCATGGCCCGCGAATTCGAATCCAAACCAATTGTGCGTTAAAGGCGCGCAATTACATGCTCCGCTGGCTGCTTGGGGTCGCGATCATGCTGGGTGTGCTGTCGCCCGTGATGGCGGACGGGGGCAAGGATCTGTTTGACAGCGGCCACTATGCAGATGCGGTGTTGTGGTGGAAAAAGGTGTCCGGGACGAATCACGACCATGAGGCTGAATTCAGGCTGGGGGATTATTATGAATCCGGGCTCGCGGAACCCGAAAACCTCCCCGAAGCGGCTAAATGGTACATTCTTGCAGCGGAGGGCGGACATGCCAGGGCGCAGTTCGCCATCGGCTCATTTTACGAAGCGGGGGCAGGGGTGGAACCGTCACGTGAAAAGGCCGCATTCTGGTACAACAAATGCGCCTCGCGCAATATCGCGAATTGTCAGTTCAATCTGGGCCGCCTCTACGGTTCAGATGAATCAGGCGCGCCTGACCTGGTCGACGCCTATAAATGGTATTATCTGTCCGCCAAAAACGGTTTTCTCGAATTTGATGCGGATGAACTGGTGAAACTGGCCGCGCGATTGACGTCAGAGCAAAAACGCGAGGCCGTGCAGCGGGCCATGGCCTTCAAGCCGGCGGATTAAATCCGCGCCCAATATCCTGACTTAACAAATTTCATTCTGACATCAGAGCATTGGAAAGCGCTTTTATGTTAAAAAGTTAGGTCTGCATGGAGGCTCGCGCAGGTCAACAATGCTATTCGGCCTCGCGAAGCTGCCTTACAAATTCATGCAGGCCGGTCTGGCGGTCGCGCCGCAAGCGTTCGGCGGTCAGAATCGCGCGCAACTGCTGGTGCGCCTTCTCGACCTCATCATTGACCACGATATAATCATATTCCGGCCAGTGGCTCATCTCGTCCGACGCCCTGGCCATGCGGGTGGAAACCACATCCGCGCTGTCCTGTGCCCGCGTGGTGAGGCGTTTATGCAGTTCGCCCCGCGACGGCGGCAATATAAACACCGAAACCAGATCCTTGCCGGCGCGCTCTTTCAACTGTTGCGTGCCCTGCCAGTCGATATCGAACAGCACATCGCGCGCGGTATTCAGTGAATTTTCCACCCTATGTGCAGGGGTGCCATAATAATTGCCAAATACCTGCGCATGTTCGAGATACTCTCCCTGGTCGCGGCGGGCGATAAACTCGCTCTCTGAAATAAAATAATAATCCTGGCCTTCGATTTCTCCCGGGCGCATCGGGCGGGTTGTGGCGGAAACGGACATGGTTAGATCAGGCTCGCTCGCCAACAGCAGGCGCGACAGGGTGGTCTTGCCTGCGCCTGAAGGCGAGGAAAGCACCAGCATCAATCCGCGGCGTTGAAGATTAATGCGCGCCATATTTTGCTCTACTCAATATTTTGTATCTGTTCACGAAGCTGCTCGATCTGGACCTTCAGATCCAGTCCAATCCGGGTGAGAGCAATATCCGGAGATTTGGAGCACAGCGTATTGGCTTCACGGTTAAACTCCTGGATAAGAAAATCCAGTTTACGTCCTACTGGCGCTGACTCTTTCAGGAGGCTTTGCGCGCTGGAGACATGTGCGTTCAGGCGGTCGATTTCCTCCCGGATGTCCGCCTTGGCCGCCAGCAGCGCCACTTCCTGCGCCAGCCGTTCCTCGGATAACGACGCCCTGTTTTCCAATAGGGTGGCTAATTGTTGCGTCAGTCTTTCCTGTAACATCTCTACCGCGCCGGCGGCGCGTTCCGCGCTGGCGGCAGTCAGACGGGCAATTTCTGTAACCTGGCCAGAGACAATGGCGTGCAGCCTGCGGCCTTCGGCGGCACGCGAGTTCAGCAGATCGGCAAGCGCCAAATCGAAGCTCGTTAGGAGCGCTGCCAGCCTTTGTTCCCGCGAAGCTTCGGTCTCTTCGGGTTCAATCTGTTCGACAACGCCACGGATATTCAGGATGCCGTCGGCCGTTGAGGGGGCCAGACCGGCCTGCATCTCGATTTCTGACAACACGGCCAGCACCTGTTGCAGGGCGCCGGGATTGATCCTGATCTGGGTTGCGCCCCCGCTTCGGCTGATCTGTAAACTTATCTGAATATTGCCGCGTTTTAGTTTCTGTCCGGTTTTCTCACGGATGGTGTTTTCGAGTGAGGATAAATCGGCAGGCATCCTTATCCGCAAATCAAGTCCGCGTCCATTGACGCTGCGCAGTTCCCACGTCCATCGAAAGTCCTCATATTCCCCGTCGGAATGTCCAAAACCGGTCATGCTGGCTATCGTCATGGTTGCACTCACTCCCCATGCTAGCGCGATTTCATCTGTCTCATTATGCCACAGATGGATCTGATCACGCGGCGATTCGTTTGACCGGCGATCCTGTGCAGGCCCGATAATTTACAGGCGCGCCCGGCTGATGAGCAGTGAGGCGTTGGTGCCGCCAAAACCGAAACTGTTGGACAGGACGGTATCTATTTTGCGTTCCACAGGTGCGTTCGGGGCCAGATTGATTGGTGTTTCCACAGAGGGGTTATCAAGATTGATGGTGGCAGGCGCGACCCCGTCGCGGATCGCGAGGATGGAATAGATGGCTTCCACGGCACCTGCGGCTCCCAGCAGATGCCCGATGGAGGATTTTGTCGAGGACATGATCAGCCCAGACGCGGCATTACCAAACAGGCGGGTCACTGCGCCCAGCTCTATTTCGTCGCCCAGCGGCGTCGAGGTTCCATGCGCATTCACATACTGGATTTCCGAAGGTGAAATACCGGCCTTTTTCAGCGCCATTTGCATGGCCCGAAAACCGCCATCCCCCGTCTCGTCAGGCGCCGTGATATGATAGGCGTCCCCACTCAGGCCATAGCCTATAATTTCGGCATAAATCTTCGCGCCGCGCCGTTTTGCGTGTTCCAGCTCCTCCAGCACCACAATACCTGAGCCCTCGCCCATCACGAAACCGTCGCGGTCCTTGTCATAGGGACGCGATCCGCGGGATGGTGTGTCATTAAAGGCCGTGCTGAGCGCCCTGCAGGCGGCAAATCCGGCCACTCCGATGGGACAGATAGTCGCTTCCGCCCCGCCCGCCACCATGACGTCAGCGTCATCATATTGTATCAGCCGGGCTGCGTCCCCGATGGCGTGCGAACCCGATGCACAGGCGGTCACAACCGAATGATTGGGCCCCTTGAGGCCAAATTCTATGGAGATATTTCCCGAAACAAGATTGATCAGACGCCCGGTGATAAAAAACGGGCTTACGCGTCGCGGGCCGCGCTCCGCCAGTTCCAGTGACGCCTGTTCGATGCCCGGCAGGCCGCCAATGCCGGAGCCGATCATGACGCCGGCGCGGCAGCGCTCTTCTTCATTGGCGGCTGTCCACCCCGAATCCTTCATTGCCTGCTTGGCCGCCGCGATTCCATAAATAATGAAATCATCCATCCGGCGCTGTTCTTTGGGGGCCAGATAAGTGTCCGCATTGAACGTGCCGTCACTGCCATCGCCTCGGGGCACCTCACAGGCAATCCGCGCCGCCATCTGTGAGGCGTCAAAGCGCGTAATCGGCCCCGCGCCGCTGTGCCCCGCCAGTAAACGCCGCCAATTAACGTCTACGCCGTCGCCCAGCGGCGTCACCATGCCCATTCCGGTGACAACAACGCGTCTCATAGGTTGGATATCAGCCCTTGGCGGATTTCAGAAAATTGATGGCGTCCTGAACTGTTTGAATTTTTTCGGCGGCGTCGTCGGGAATTTCAACGCCGAATTCTTCTTCAAAAGCCATGACCAGCTCAACTGTATCCAGACTGTCGGCGCCCAGATCGTCAATGAAGCTGGCGCCTTCAACAACCTTCTCGGAGTCCACGCCAAGATGCTCGGTCACGATCTTTTTCACAGTGGCCGCGATATCGCTCATTCAAATGTCCTTTCAGGTAGTTTAGCTGGCCCGTTCAGGAGGCGCCTTTATTTTGCCTTAGTTCAGGGAGTGCAGGTAGCATACTTTGTTTTGCATTACCAGTTGCGAGAACCTTAGCTATTGCCCTCAGATCATGGCCATACCGCCATTTACGTGTAGGGTTTGGCCGGTAATATAGGCCGCTTCTTCGCAGGCCAGAAACAATACACAATTCGCCACATCCGCACTATCCCCCAGGCGGCCTGCGGGAATGACGTTTAGCAGCCGTTCGCGCTGCCCCTCGTCCAATGCGTCTGTCATGGCGGTTTTGATCATGCCCGGTGCCACGCAATTGACGGTGATGCCCCGGCTGGCGATTTCCTGCGCCAGGCTTTTGCTCATCCCGATCATCCCCGCCTTGGAGGCGGCATAATTGCCCTGTCCCGGATTTCCGGTCACGCCGACGACCGAGGTAATCGAAATAATGCGCCCCCAGCGCCGCTTCATCATGCCGCGCAACACCCCGCGCGAGAGTTTGAACGCGGAGGTGAGGTTGACGTTCAAAACCACGTCCCATTCCGCATCCTTCATCCGCAGGAACAGATTGTCGCGGGTAAGCCCTGCATTGTTCACGAGAATGTCGATCTGCCCCAGCGCCTCTTCCGCCTGTTTGGGCAGCGCCTCCACCGCCGCCGCATCTGAAAGATCGCAGGGCAGGATATGTGTGCGCGCGCCAAGGTCTGCGGCTAGTTCCTTCAGCGTTTCTACGCGGGTGCCGGACAGGCCAACAACCGCGCCACGCGCGTGCAACAGACGCGCCACCGCCCCGCCAATGCCGCCTGTTGCGCCGGTCACCAGGGCGTGTTTGCCAGTCAAATCAAACATGTCTCCCTCCAATATTATTTCTCGGGGCTGGAACCGGAATCATTCTCCTACTATAACCCACATGGCGCTTGAATTTCGCAATATACAGTGCGCTAATCGTAGAACGAATAAGTCGAAGGGGAAAGGACGTGGCGCCACCAAAACCTCAGGGACGGGGCTTCGGCCACTTACTTGCCATAATGATGACCAGGCTGCATGTGTGGCTCTACCGCATGTCTGGCGGACGTATTGGCGGCCGGATGTTCAATTCCCCGGTGCTTCTGCTGACTACCACCGGTGCCAAGAGTGGCCTGTTACGGACGCAGCCCCTTCTTTATCTGGATACCAGCGGCTCGACCTATGTGATTGTTGGCTCCTATGGGGGGTCGGATACAGCGCCTGCCTGGGCGGTTAATCTGCTGAAAAATCCCGGCGCGCATATCCAGGTCGGGTCAAAAATCCTTAAAGTGAATAGCGCCGTGGCCCCGGCGCCCCGTAAATCCGAGCTGTGGCCGAAACTTGTCGCCATGTACCCCGATTATCAGGTGTATCAGCAATGCACCACACGTGACATACCCGTTTTTGTTCTGACTTCCGCCTGATTTTTGGGAATCGGTTGGAATTTTTGACAGGCTGGCAGCATTAAACTTTACCGTTACACATTGACTGACTTATTCTCTGATTACTTATTCTCTAATTACATCGCATCCGAATATTGAACTTCATTTTACAAGCTATTGATTCACTAAAGATTAGAGGCGCGTAATAGTTTAAGGCGAAGATATTATGTCGAAAAATTTTTTTTCCGGAATTTTTTTCCGGAATACACAGGGTAGCTTTTCCGCAGAGATACTCAGGGAGCAACTACGGCTGCTATCCAGCGGCGCCTTCCTGGACTCCCTGATATTTATCTCGGGTGCCGGTCTGATCGCGCTCTGGTTTATTTCCACGGGAACGGGCAACCCAGGCGTGGCCCTGTTATGGGCGGGCGGCGTAACAGTGACCAGCTTGGCCGGTTTGGCGCTCTCGTTATTGTTCAAGCGGCAGAATGAAAAAAGTTCCGCTGTTCAGCTTGATTATCCGCTGTGGGCGAGGCTGTTCACCCTGCAGATAGGCGTAATCAGCCTGGCGTGGAGCAGCCTGTTCTTTATATTCCGGGAAAATGGCTTGTTGGGACATGATGCCGCCCTGACAGCCGCCGCCCTGGCGGGCAATATTCTTGTTGTCACTAAATATCTGCCGCTCAGATCCGCCATCATTACCGCGATTGCCTGTATTACCGTGCCTATCAGCCTGTATTTATTATTTTTGATGCAGCTTGATAATTTTTTGATGTGGGCGGGCGTTGCACTGATCGGATTGATTTTCGCCCGCGGCGCGCTGTCCGCCCACGCCTCGCTGATAGAATCCCTGCTGTTCCGTTGTGAAAGGCGGGAAATGCTTTCCCGCTTACAGGATTCACTGCTGGACGCGGAGATTGCGAACGCCGCCAAGTCCCGTTTTATTGCTAATATCAGTCACGAATTGCGAACGCCGCTAAATTCAATTATCGGTTTTTCCGAACTGCTGCAGCAGGAAGTATTTGGCCCCCTCGGGGATCGCAGATATGCGGATTACGCAGGTGATATCGCGGCCAGCGGGGATCAGTTGCTGACATTGATTAACGACATACTTGATCTTTCAAAGATTGAATCTGGCACCCTGCTGCTTTCAGAGGATGAGTTTGGACTGCGCGCCCTGATTCATTCGGCTATAGCCATGGTGGAGCAACTGGCCCGGTCACGGGAGGTGCGAATCGAAGTGGATCCGGACACCGTCGATTTTCGTCTGTCCGTGGACCGCATCCGCATGAAACAATCCCTGGCCGGCTTGCTCGAAAACGCAGTAAAATTCTCGTCTCCGGGTCAAACTGTCAACGTTGCCTGGGGGATGACAGGGGACGGCGGGCTGGAGATCATGATCACGGATTATGGGGTGGGCATGGACGAGGAGGAGATGCAGCGCGCGCTCCAGCCGTTTGAACGGGCGGCGGTAACTGGGAACGTGGTCGAGACAAACGGGGCGGGGCTGGGGTTGCCGCTGGCCAAGGCGTTAATGGAAATGCATGGCGGCGCGGTTGGTATCGAATCGCGCCCGGCTGAGGGAACTTCTGTCTGCCTCAGGTTCCCTGCGGTCCGCGTTCAGATCGCCGGACCAGAGCCCGTCGGCGTCGCGCCCCCCAGCGCAGAAGATGAATTTCCCAAAGGCCGGTACCGGCGTTACCGATCCAGGCAGGAGATGTGATCTCCTTGCGTCCGGTCTGAGCCGCATGGCCTGGCCGGTGCGGAAATACCTGTTTGCGCGACGTGCATCGTTGTAGCATCTGATGATTCTGAAACAATCACACTGGGAGTTGGCGTGATGCGCAAATTGTTGTTTATGGCGCCGATGGCTATTTATGTCGCCCTGATGACTGCCGCAAACGCGACAACGCTGGATGACATTAAGAAAAAAGGATTTGTGCAGTGCGGCGTTAGCCAGGGATTGAAAGGTTTTTCGAGCCCGGACGACAAGGGGGATTGGACGGGCATCGACGTGGATCTATGCCGTGCCGTTGCAGCGGCTATTTTTGGCGACCCTGGAAAGGTGAAGTTCACCCCGCTTTCAGCCAAGGAACGCTTCACCGCCCTGCAGTCGGGTGAGATTGATGTGCTGTCGCGCAACACAACCTGGGCGCTGTCGCGCGACACGGCGCTGGGATTCGACTTTCGTGGCGTTACCTATTATGACGGGCAGGCATTCATGGTGCGAAAAAGTTCAGGCGTCAAAAGCGCCAAGGATCTGGATGGCGCAACGGTATGCGTGCTGATGGGAACGTCGACTTCCTTAACGCTTGCGGATTATTTCAGATCCAACAATATGAAATATGAGCCCATAACGTTCGAGAAAGATGATGAGGTTGTCGCCGCATATGAATCCGGGCGTTGTGACACCTATACAACCGACAGCTCGGGCCTGTACGCCAACCGGCTTACTCTGAAAGATCCCGGTGAACATATGATCCTGCCTGAAATTATTTCCAAGGAACCGTTGGGCGCCGTTGTCCGGCATGGCGATAATCAATGGGGCGATATTGTGAGCTGGTCGTTGTACGCCATGATCAATGCCGAGGAGTTGAAGATTGATTCCAAGAATGCGGCGGGCATGCGGGAGAGTGATAATCCTGAAATTCGCCGTCTGTTGGGCACGGAAGGCAAATTTGGCGAGGGCATGGGTCTGTCCGACGACTGGGCGTTTAACATCATCAGCACGGTTGGGAATTATTCGGAAATATTTGACCGCAATGTCGGAAAAGGGTCTCCGCTCGGCATTCCCCGTGGACTGAACGCCTTGTGGAACCAGGGCGGCATTCAGTATGCACCGCCCATCCGCTGATTGACCGTGATGCAGAAACAGCCGCCCTGGAACGATCCGCGTGTGCGGGGCTGGTTTTTTCAGATGGCGGCGGTTCTGTTGGCCGCCGGCTTTTTTTTCAACGTGGCCTCAAATACACTGGACAATCTGAGGCAGTTGAATGTGGCGTCCGGATTTGGTTTTCTGGAGCATACAGCGGGCTTTGGCATCAGCCAGTCGCTGATCGAATATTCGGAAGCTTCGACCTACGGCCGGGCGTTTTTGGTGGCGCTTTTGAATACTCTTCTGGTGGCGGGATTTGGAATAATACTCGCCACGGTTCTGGGATTTGTCATCGGCATCGCGCGCCTGTCCCCCAACTGGCTTCTTTCCAGGCTTGCAGGCGTGTACATTGAAGTTTTCCGCAACATTCCGCTGCTGCTGCAAATTCTTTTCTGGTACACGGCGGTTCTCAGTAATCTTCCCCGCCCTCGCGAAAGTTTGCAGGCAGGCTCATTTCTGCTGAATAATCGGGGCCTGTACATGCCCGCCCCAATTGCAGAGGCGGGCTTTGGATATGTGCTATGGGCGTTTGTTATCGCAGTCTTCGCCAGCCTGATTCTGTGGCGTTATTCTCAATGGCGCAGGGCGAATGCTGGCGCCGGCCTCCCGGTGCTCTGGTGCACTGCCGGTTTGCTTACAGGATTGCCTGTACTGGTCTATCTGATTACTGGGGCCCCCATGCATTTTGAAACGCCGGAGCTGCACGGATTCAACTTTAGCGGCGGGTTGCGGGCCATGCCTGAATTTCTTGCGCTGCTGTTTGCGCTCTCCATCTACACCGCCGCCTTTATTGCCGAGATTGTGCGGGCGGGCATTCAGTCGGTGAACTGGGGGCAGAACGAGGCGGGCCTGGCGCTCGGTCTGCGCAGGAAGGACGTGCTTCGGCTGATCGTGATCCCTCAGGCGCTCCGCGTAATCATCCCCCCCTTGACCAGCCAGTTTCTCAACCTGACGAAAAACTCTTCTCTGGCCGCGGCGCTGGCCTATCCTGAGTTGGCGTCTGTGTTTGCGGGAACGGTGCTTAACCAGACGGGGCAGGCCATTGAGGTGCTGGCGATTACCATGGCGGTTTATCTCAGCCTCAGTCTTGCGACATCTTTTGCCATGAATCTGTATAATTCTCGCATCGTGCTGGTGGAGCGATGAGTTTCGTACGCGACACCTATTTGCCAGCGGCCCCCCCGCCCCCGCCTAGCGTGGGCGCCTTGGGCTGGGTGGGTCAAAATCTTTTTTCGTCACCTGGCAACGGGCTGCTCACATTGCTGGGGCTGTTCATCCTGTGGCTTGGCGTGCCCCCTTTTATTGAATGGACCTTGCTGAATGCGGTTTGGCGCGGGACTGGGCGCGAAGCCTGCCTCGTCGAGGGCGCAGGCGCCTGCTGGGCGTTTGTAGCGGCCAAGTTAGGACAATTCGTGTATGGCCGGTACACATTCGAGGAACGCTGGCGGGTTGATCTGGTATTTTTCATTGGCGCCCTGACCGTTGCGCTGCTGATGTGGGAGCGCCTGCCAAAGCGGTATTATCTGGCGCTATTCGGGGTGCTGGTCTATCCGATTCTGGCGTTCATTTTATTAACGGGGGGCGTGTTTGGCCTGCCCGTTGTTGAAACGTCCTTGTGGGGCGGATTGCTACTAACATTTGTAGTGGCGGCGGTGGGAATCACGGTCTCTCTGCCGCTCGGTATATTTCTGGCGCTGGGCCGGCGGTCCCAGTTGCCAGTTTTGCGCCTTCTTTCAGTGGTTTATATCGAAGTCTGGCGCGGCGTGCCGTTGATCACGGTATTGTTCATGGCCAGCGTCATGCTGCCCCTATTTCTGCCGCCGGGTGTCAACTTTGACAAATTGTTGCGCGTGCTGATCGGCGTCACCCTTTTTTCGGCTGCCTATATGGCGGAAGTCGTGCGAGGGGGGTTGCAGGCCATCCCGCGCGGCCAGTATGAGGCGGCCAGCGCGCTGGGGCTTGGTTTCTGGAAGGCCAATTTGCTGATCGTCATGCCACAGGCCCTGCGGATGGTAATACCCAGCATCGTCAATACATTTATTGGGCTGTTCAAGGATACAACCCTGGTGATGATCGTTGGGCTGTTTGATTTTCTGGGCAGTATTCAGGTAAATTTTTCCGACGCCACCTGGGCTGCGCCGCAAACCGCCGCTACCGGCTATGTGTTCGCGGCGCTTATATTCTGGATCATATGTTTTTCCATGTCGCGCTATTCCGTACGGGTTGAGCGACGCCTGAACGAAGGGACGAGGCGGGAATGAATAACGAGCCGGCAGCCATTCAAATTACCGGGCTGAATAAATGGTATGGCGACTTTCAGGTCCTGAAGCATATAGATCTATCCGTCGGACGCGGCGAACGGATCGTTATTTGCGGGCCGTCCGGATCGGGTAAATCCACTCTGATCCGCTGCATCAACCGGCTGGAGGATCACCAGCAGGGAAAAATAATCGTCAACGGCATAGAGCTGAACAATGATCTGCGCCGGATTGATGAGGTGCGCGCCGAAGTGGGCATGGTGTTTCAGTCTTTCAATCTGTTCCCGCACCTGACCATTCTGGAGAACTGTACGCTGGCTCCGATCTGGGTGCGCAAATTGCCGCGGGCTCAGGCTCGAAAAGAGGCGATGGCCTATCTTGAGCGGGTGCAGATCGCCGATCAGGCGGACAAATACCCGGGGCAGCTTTCTGGCGGCCAGCAACAGCGTGTGGCGATCGCCCGCGCCTTGTGCATGCATCCAAAAATCATGCTGTTCGATGAGCCTACCTCTTCGCTTGATCCCGAAATGATCAAGGAGGTGCTGGACGTGATGATCGGCCTGGCGGGTGAGGGCATGACCATGCTGTGCGTCACGCATGAAATGGGCTTTGCTCGCACCGTCGCCGATCGGGTGGTTTTTATGGATGAAGGTCAGATCATGGAAGAAAATGTGCCGGAGGAATTTTTCAATCGCCCCCAGCATCCGCGCACACGGGAATTTTTGAGTCAGATATTAAGTCATTGACGGAGCGGGATATGCCGAAAAAAGCCTCTCTCACCCTGCTGGGCAAGAATGTCGCCGTCCCGGCTTCGCCTGAGCAGGCCGTTCTGGAGAAAGCCGCCAATCCGCATGCGGACACGGACTATATGGTGCGTTTCACCTGCCCGGAATTCACTTCACTCTGTCCAATGACGGGACAACCGGATTTTGCGCATCTGATGATTGATTATGTGCCCGGCAAATGGATTGTCGAATCCAAATCACTCAAGCTTTTTCTGCAATCGTTCCGCAATCATGGCGCTTTTCATGAAGACTGCACCATTGCCATCGCCAGGCGCATAAACGCGGCGATCGCGCCCAAATGGCTGCGGATTGGCGGGTACTGGTATCCACGGGGCGGCATACCGATTGACGTGTTCTGGCAAACCGGCGTTGCTCCCAAAAATGTGTGGATACCGCCGCAGGAAGTGCCCGCCTATCGCGGGCGCGGATAAGGGCTGCCACCATGCCCCCCGCAAAGGTAAAACGATTTTATATATCGGCCACGGCGGTAGAGGCCGAGGGGGGCTTTCATGTCGTGCTGGATGGCAAACCGGTCCGCACGCCCCTCGGCAAGGCGATGCTCGTGAAAAACCGGGCATTGGCCGAGGCGCTTGCTGCGGAATGGGATTCCCAAAAATCAGACATCGATATGTCCCGCATGGGCCTGCACCAACTGGCAGCCAGCGCCCTGGACCGCGGGAAAAGTGAACAGGCTGCGTTGGCGGATGAACTGGCCGCTTACGGCGCCACAGATTTGCTCTGCTATCGTGCGGATGAGCCTCAGGCGCTGGCGGTGCGCCAGGCGGCGGCATGGGACCCGTTACTGGACTGGGCCGCGGCCCGCTGTGGCGCGAGGCTGAATGTAACCAGTGGCGTCATCGCTGTGGCGCAGGACGCGGCGGCGCTGTCGGCGTTAACGGAACGGATTTCCCGTTTAGACTCGCTTCAACTGAGCGCCCTGCGGGCAGCCGTTGGCATTGGCGGTTCCCTGATAGTAGGGCTGGCGCTGGCCGAGGGGCGCCTTGACGCCGCGCAGGCCTGGGCGATTGTGAATGTGGACGAAGATTGGCAGCGCGAAAAGTGGGGGGAGGACGCCCAGGCGGCCGTAAACCGTGCCGATGCCTATACTGCCTTCTGCCATGCGGTTGAAATGCTTGGGCTTTTGCAAGTGCTGGAAAGCGATGCCTTTTGATGCTATGCCAGCCCCCGATAATCGCACTCTGGGATAGGACAGGGCCGGGGAATGGATACAATCAGCCAATTGGAAGCTAAACGCGATGAAGCGCGTCTGGGGGGCGGGATACGCCGCATCGAGGCGCAGCATGCCCGTGGTAAACTGACAGCCCGCGAGCGGCTGGAACTTTTGCTGGATCCCGGATCTTTCGAAGAATTTGATATGTTTGTCGAACATCGCTGTGCGGATTTTGGCATGGCGGAGCAGCGCTTTCCCGGCGACGGGGTCGTGACCGGCTGGGGCACGATTGATGGCCGGATTGTGTATGTCTTCGCCAAGGATTTTACGGTGTTTGGCGGTTCCCTGTCCCAGGCGCATGCCCAGAAGGTGTGCAAGGTGCAGGACATGGCGCTGCGCAATGGCGCGCCCATTATCGGGCTGATGGATGCAGGCGGGGCGCGCATTCAGGAGGGCGTCGACAGCCTGGGCGGCTATGCCGAGATTTTTCAGCGCAATGTACTGGCCTCGGGCGTCATTCCGCAAATATCGGTGATCATGGGGCCCTGCGCCGGGGGGGATGTGTATTCCCCGGCGATGACCGATTTTATCTTCATGGTGCGCGACACGTCTTACATGTTTGTGACCGGACCGGATGTGGTGAAAACCGTCACCCAGGAAGAAGTCAGCGCCGAACAACTGGGCGGGGCCAGCATCCATACCACCAAATCCTCGATTGCCGACGGCGCCTATGACAATGACGTGGAAACGCTGGAACAGATCCGCCGTCTGATGGATTTCCTGCCCGCCAGCAATCGCGAACAGCCGCCCGTGCGCCCCACATGGGACGTGCCTGATCGTATTGACATGTCGCTCGACACCCTGGTGCCGGACAGCGCCAACAAGCCCTATGATATGAAAGAGCTGATCCTTAAAATCGCCGATGAAGGCGATTTTTTCGAGATACAGGAACATTTCGCCAAAAACATTATCACCGGATTTGCTCGCATCGACGGCCAGACGGTGGGAATTGTCGGCAATCAGCCCATGGTGCTGGCTGGGTGTCTCGATTCCGACGCCAGCCGCAAGGGCGCGCGTTTTGTACGTTTTTGCGACTGCTTCAATATTCCCATCGTCACGCTGGTGGATGTGCCCGGCTTTTTGCCGGGAACCGCACAGGAATATGGCGGCCTGATCAAGCACGGGGCGAAACTGCTGTTCGCCTATTGTGAGGCGACGGTGCCGAAGATCACGCTGATCACCCGCAAGGCGATGGGCGGCGCCTATGTGGTGATGGCGTCCAAGCATCTGCGCGGCGATCTGAATTTCGCCTGGCCAACGGCTGGCATTGCCGTGATGGGCGCCAAGGGGGCGGTGGAAATCATCTTCCGCAGTGAAATCGGATCGCCAGAAAAAATTGCAGCGCGCACGGAGGAATATGAAAACCAGTTTCTTAATCCATTTGTCGCCGCCAACCGGGGCTATATCGACGAGATCATCATGCCCCACTCCACGCGCCGGAGGATAGCGCTGGGCCTGCAGCGCCTGCGCAACAAGAAGCTGGAAAATCCGTGGAAAAAACACGACAATATTCCTCTTTAGACTGATAAAATAATGTTCACGAAAATTCTGATCGCCAATCGCGGAGAAATCGCATGCCGGGTCATCAAGACTGCCCGCAGGATGGGTATTAAAACCGTTGCCGTGTATTCGGACGCCGATGAGCATGCGCTGCATGTGAAAATGGCGGACGAAGCCGTCCATATTGGAAAGCCGCCCGCGGCTGAATCCTATCTGCTGGCTGACCGGATCATTGCGGCCGTCAGACAGACCGGGGCGCAGGCCGTGCATCCCGGCTACGGTTTTCTTTCCGAAAATGCCGGGTTTGCCGAAAGGCTTCAAAAAGAGGGTATCGCCTTTATCGGCCCCAATGTGCGGGCCATTCAGGCCATGGGCGACAAGATTGAATCAAAAAAGCTGGCCGCCGCCGCCAAGGTGAATACGGTGCCGGGTTATCTGGGGGTCATCAAGGACACAGATGAGGCGGTAAAACTTTCATCCGGCATCGGGTATCCGGTGATGCTGAAGGCCTCCGCCGGGGGAGGCGGAAAGGGCATGCGTATCGCCTGGAACGAGGCTGACGTGCGGGAAGGGTTTCCGGCCGCCACAGCCGAGGCGATTTCCAGCTTTGGCGATGACCGGGTGTTCGTCGAAAAATTCGTGACCGAGCCGCGTCATATCGAAATTCAGGTGCTGGCGGACAAGCAGGGCAACACGCTGTATCTGGGCGAACGGGAATGCTCGATCCAGCGCCGCCATCAAAAAGTGATCGAGGAAGCCCCCAGCCCGTTTCTGGATGAAGCGACACGCAAGGCGATGGGCGAGCAGTCGGTCGCGCTGTGCAAGGCGGTCAATTATGAATCTGCTGGAACGGTCGAATTCATTGTCGACAAGGACCGGAATTTCTATTTTCTGGAAATGAATACGCGCCTGCAGGTGGAGCATCCAGTGACGGAACTGATCACCGGCATCGATCTGGTCGAACAGATGATCCGGGTTGCGGCGGGCGAAAAACTTTCCATGACGCAGACGGATGTAAAACTGACCGGCTGGGCGATGGAAAGCCGCGTTTATGCGGAAGACCCGTTCCGCAATTTCCTTCCCTCTATCGGGCGTCTGGTGCGTTATCAGCCGCCGCCGGAAACAGTTCAGGATGGCGTCACAGTCCGCAATGACACCGGCGTTTTCGAGGGCGCGGAAATTTCCATGTTCTACGATCCGATGATTGCCAAGCTGTGCACGCATGCCGCGACACGCAGCGAAGCGATCGCTGCGATGAGCGACGCCCTGGACGCGTTTCACATTCGCGGCATTCAGCACAATGTCCCGTTTGTCGCCGCCGTTATGCAGCACCCGCGGTTTGGCGAGGGCCGCCTGACCACCGCCTTTATTGCCGAGGAGTGGCCCGACGGCTTTCATGGCACACAATTATCACCGGAAATCAAACGCGACCTTGCCGCGCTGACGGCCTTTATTTATCTGCAGCAGGCCGCGCGCGCGCGCGATATATCCGGCCAGATGCACCGCAACTATTTGACCGACCGCAGCGAGCGCTGGGTAATTACCCTGGACGGCGGCATTTATCCTGTGGATGCGGTTCTGACGGAAGGCGGATGTGTGGTGAATTTCGAGGAAGTTGCCAAACCCTGCCGGGTGTTGACAGGTTGGACGCCAATGCAACCGGTGATGCGCGCGACGGTGGATGGCCGCCGGATGATTGTGCAGGTGGATCGCCAGGCCAGCTACCGGCTGCTGACGCATCGCGGCGCCACATTGAAAGGCATCATGCGCAGCGGGCGATCGACCGCGCTGTTTGCCCTCATGCCGGAAAAAGTAGCCCCTGACCTGTCAAAATTTCTGTTGTGCCCGATGCCGGGACTTGTGGTCTCGATCGCGGTGGAGGTGGGACAGGAGGTCAAGGCGGGCGAGACACTGGCCGTTGTCGAGGCCATGAAAATGCAGAATATCCTGCGGGCGGAAAGTGACGGCGTGGTCGCCGCCATCCGGGTGAAGGCTGGCGAAAGCCTGACTGTGGATCAGATTATTCTGGAATTTGAATAGCGTCTCGCGTGGTATGTCACGGGGCTGGACACCCACGCCCTGCGCGCCCGGTCGAGTTGGTGGATGGTTTCCGTGCATTATTACTACGATGCCAGCGGCCGCCTGCCCAGAAATGGCGAAGACGCAGATGGTTCAACCCTAAAAGGAATTGCTCTGAATTATCATATAGACCATGTTTTACGGAACAGACGGGATCGCCATCGGCGACTCCATCTGATCCGAACATGGTCTAGAGCGGGATGATTTCAGACGGAATCAGTTTGCTGACCCCAACCCTCCCCCTTTCAGGCGGAGGGAGAAGTTGCCTCTCGCGTTCCCTCCCCTCCAGGCTAGGCCGAAGCGAAGCTTCAGCTTCGCCCAGGCGAGTGGAAAGGGGAGGGACAGGGCCCGCTGCGCCAGCGCCTGCGCGGCGAGGGGGGATCATTGGGTCAACTTAAAATCATCCCGCTCTAGCCTATTCCGAATCAGCCAGTTCTGCCGGCTTCATCAGGCTGCCGGGTATGGGGCGCAGGATGAACGCGGGCACATGATCGCCCATTCCGACAATCCGCTGACCGTCGTCACGCGCCAGCGGGCGTGACACATGCCTGTCAAGCACGGCGGGCTTCACCATTTTATCAGCCAGTATCACGGTTCCCGATTCCGGAAGTATCTCGGCCTTTGCTCGCCTTGGGGCGGCTTTGCGGCGTTTGGGCGCGTCTTCGGGCGTCCGGAGCTGCCCTGTTTCGACAGGGCTGGCTGCCGCCCCGCCCATGGCTTCTTGGCGCGGTATCGCTATTCCGGTCATGCGTTCTATCGCATCAATATATTTTGTTTCGGCGGGGGACGCGAGCATGAAGGTGAAACCTTCGCGGCCAGCGCGTCCCGTCCGGCCGACCCGGTGAATATAGTCTTCCGAGTGGATTGGCACGTCGAAGTTGAATACGTGGCTGACCTTGGGGATATCCAGCCCGCGCGCCGCGACGTCGCTGGCGACCAGCAATTGGATCTCGTTGGTCTTGAACTGTTCCAGCACCTGTAGCCGGTGCCGCTGCTCCATATCGCCATGCAGCGCCCCGACACTGAAGCCGTGCTGACTAAGGCTTTTATAGAGCACATCTACATCACGCTTGCGGTTGCAGAATATGATGGCGTTGGCAACCGGTTCGGAACGCAGGAGGGAGCGCAGCGCCTTGCGTTTTTCACGCGCATCCACCATGACCAGCATCTGCTTGACGGTAGTGGCCGCGGAAGTGGGCGACGCCACCTCGATGCGCTTGGGGTTCTTCAGGAACGCTTCCGTCAGCCGTTGAATTTCGCCGGGCATGGTAGCCGAGAAGAACAGCGTTTGCCGGGCTGGCGGCAGCAGGCTACAAATTTTCTCGATGTCTGGAATAAAGCCCATGTCCAGCATGCGGTCGGCTTCATCTATCACCAGTATCTCGACGCCGTGCAGCATCAGTTTGCCGCGTCCAAAATGGTCCAGCAGGCGGCCCGGTGTCGCAATCAGCACATCGACGCCTCGGTCTATCAGTTTGGCCTGGTCGTTGAAGGATACGCCGCCAATCAGCAGGGCCATGCCGAGTTTGTGATATTTGCCATAAACCTCGAAACTTTCGCTGACCTGCATGGCCAGCTCCCGTGTCGGCTCCAGAATGAGGGTGCGCGGCATGCGCGCCTTGGCGCGGCCTTTGGCCAGCAGATCAATCATGGGAAGGGTGAATCCGGCGGTTTTACCGGTGCCCGTCTGGGCGATGCCAAGAACATCCCGGCCAGCGAGAATTTCAGGAATGGCCTCTGCCTGGATCGCGGTGGGCGTTGTGTAGCCGGCGTCGCTAACGGCGCGCAGCAGGTCTGAACTCAGACCAAGATCAGAAAAGTCCATGTGGTGTAGGGATTACCTGCAATTGTTACGAACAAAAATTCAAAAAAGAGATCAAAACGTAACGCGGCGACTCACACCTGACCAGTAAAACCAGGCTCGGTGCACCGCACATTAGAGATATAAGCACGGTTGTCAATAAATCAACGAGCCACGCAGGCGATAGAATGCCGCTATGCTCCCGGTGTGAGTTGCATATTTAATTACCTTGTTTGAAATGCCGCTTTCAATGCTCACTCACGATCTATAGACTTTTGGATAATCAGAATATCGGAAAACGGGGAAAAAATGCTGGATTTGTTGAGTTTGAAAGGTAAAGCGGCCATCGTGACAGGGGGGAATGGCGGCTTGGGCCTTGGCATCGCGCGCGGGCTGGCCAATGCCGGGGCCGATGTCGCTATCGTCGGACGCAACCAGGACAAGCTGGAGGCGGCCTATGAGAATCTGAAAGGAATTGGCCAGAGAATCCTCAAAGTGCAGGCCGATGTCTCAAAAGAGGACGATGTGAAGCGCATGGTGCAGGAAACCGTCGCCGCATTTGGCCGTGTGGATATTCTGTTCAACAATGCCGCCGTCAGTTTCGGCAGGCCGGCGGAAAAGATGACACTGGAGGAATGGAATAATTTTATCGCCATCAACCTGACCTCGGTGTTTTTGTGCTGTCAGGCCTGCTATCCAGAATTCATCAAGGCGGGCGGCGGCAAGATCATCAATATCGGCTCGATCATTACGCAGCAGATGGGGCACGGTAAACTGATTGCCTATGCCGCCGCCAAAGGCGGTATGGACCATATGACCCAAAGCCTTGCCGTGGCCTGGGGGCCTGAAAACATTCAGGTGAATTGCGTGCTTCCGGGGCTGGTGGACAGCGAGATGATGCCCTGCGAGGGCCCCAACAAGCAGTCAAAAATCATCGATTATGTTGTGGCGAAATCGCCCGTGCGCCGCTACGGGATTCCCGATGACTTCCAGGCGCTCTCGGTGCTGTTGGCCAGCCCGGCCTCCAGCTTCATCACCGGCGCATTGATTGTCGCGGACGGCGGTCTGTCATTAGCGGTGCTTTAATGCCATCGGTTATTTGACTGCGCGCTGTTGCCGCCCCTGGCGCGTGGTTGGAGGATGTCCATCAATAGCACATTGATGGCGCTGCTGATCATCGCGCCGCCGTCACCGGCGGAGGCGACCTGAACCTGGCCGCTGCTGGCTAGCCTGTTGCCGATGCACAACGCCGCCAGCACCCGCACGTTCTGGCTGCCAGCCGCCATGATGCTGTCTGGGGCCTCGCAGGCGAGGCCTGGCGGTGTCCGAAAATCCGGATTAAAAACCAGAACCAGCCGGGAAGGTCCATGGCAGCTATTGCCGTTCTGGGTAACGCTGCTATCCAGCAAGCGCTGCAGACAGAGCGAACCATATGGATTGCTGGAAACGGGTTGTACGGGGGCGCCGCTGTTGGATGGCTGTGGGGTCAGCACCAATCTGGCGCCCGGGAAATCGGCGGGCAAATGCACAGTGGCCATAAGCTGTGCCGCCGAGACGCCAGCCGGCAGCGCGCCATGCACCTCAACCGGAAATTCACCGTTCCGCGCAGCATAGCTCACTTGTGAAGGCTTATAGAGTGGCAGCGGGTTCACATTTGTGATGACATGTTTCTGGGCGCAGGCGCCCAGAAACAGCAATGCCGCGCCCAAAAACAGTTTGAAAACGCCTATGCGGGGCAATGGCGCCAGGTGTTTCAGCCCGCCGCGGTGGTGGGATCGATCATGCGCCGCACTTCCGTCACCTTGTTGGCGGGAAAGCCGCTTTTTTTGGCATGCTCATGGATCAGGGACTCATCTTTGGCCAGATACACGCAAAAGGTTTTATCTGCTGTCACGTAGGATTCCAGCCATTGAATGTCGGTACCGATTTCGGCCAGCGCCTTGTTGGAGGTTTGCGCCGCCGCCTTCAGCGCCTCGCGCTCGGCGCTGCCAATCGCTGGAAGATCGCGTTCGATGATGTATTTCTTCATGTCTTTCCCTTGTTGATTATAATTGCGGGTGTCAGAATAACCTGACGGCAGTTGGCGGGAAAGCTATATATCGAGCCCGGTTGCAAAGGCCGCATGTTCCTGAATAAAGGCAAACCGGGATTCCGCCTTGCGCCCCATCAACTGCTCCACCAGAGAGGCCGTTTCACTCTCACCTGCATCTGTCAATATCACACGCAACAGGTTGCGTTTCCTGGGGTCCATTGTGGTTTCACGCAACTGGGCCGGCATCATTTCACCCAACCCCTTGAAGCGGCCCACATCCACCTTGCCCCGTCCGCTAAACAGGGTGTTCAGCAATTCATCCTTGTGCGCGTCATCGCGGGCATAGGCGTTTTTGGCGCCCTGCGTCAGGCGGTAGAGGGGCGGCAGGGCAAGATATAGCCGCCCGCTCCGGATCAGTTCCGGCATCTGCCGGTAGAAGAAAGTGATCAGCAGCGAGGCGATATGCGCGCCGTCCACATCGGCGTCGGTCATGATGATCACCTTGCCATAGCGCAGATCGCCCTCACGGTATTTACCCCCTGCGCCGCAGCCCAGAGCCAGAGAAATGTCGGCAATTTCCTGATTGCCGGAAAGTTTGTCCAGAGAGGCATTGGCGACGTTCAGGATTTTGCCTCTTAACGGCAAAATCGCCTGTATGCGGCGGTCGCGCGCCTGCTTGGCCGAACCGCCCGCGCTATCGCCTTCGACCAAAAAGATTTCGGTATCCTCAATGCGGTCGCTCGAGCAATCCGACAGTTTGCCGGGAAGGCGCAGTTTACGAGTGGCGGTCTTCCGGCTGGTTTCCCTGTCCTGGCGGCGGCGCAGGCGTTCCTCGGCGCGCTCGATGCACCAGTCCAGAAGCTTGTTGGCGTCACTGGGCGCGCCGGACAGCCAATGGTCGAAATGGTCGCGCACGGCGTTTTCCACCAGCCGTGCGGCGTCTGCGGATGCAAGCTTTTCCTTCGTCTGCCCCTGAAATTCCGGTTCACGCAAAAATAGCGATAGAATAATCCCGGCTGTTCCAGTGACATCCTCGGCGGTCAGCAGCGCGGCCTTTTTATTACCCGTCAGCTCGCCATAGGCGCGCAGCGCCCGGTACAGCGCGGTTTTTATTCCGGTTTCATGGGTGCCGCCCGCTGACGTCGGGATGGTGTTGCAGTAGGATTCCATGAGCGCATCGCCATCGGCGTACCATGCGATGGCCCATTCCACCTTGCCGCGGTCCTTCGGCAGTTTCTCGCTGCCGGTAAAACTGTTGGGGGTGACATGCGCGAAGCCGCCGACAGATGCCGCCAGATAATCTGCTAATCCGCCAGAGAAATGCAGGACTTCGCTCTCCGGCGTATCATCCCCGCCTTTCAGCAGGGCAGGGGCGCATTTCCAGCGGATTTCAACGCCTGCAAACAGATAGGCCTTGGCCCGGGCCATTTTATAGACGAGTGCGGGTTTGAAATGCGCCTGCGGCCCAAAAATCTGCTTGTCCGGATGAAAGCTGATCGTGGTGCCGCGCCGGTTTGTGGCGGGCCCTGTCTGGCGCAGTTTGCTGACGGGCGCGCCCCGGACATAGTCCTGAACATAGACAAACTTGTCCCGCGCCACTTCCACCGTCAGATTTTCTGATAGCGCGTTGACGACCGACAGGCCGACGCCGTGCAGCCCGCCAGAGGTCTCATAGGCCTTGCCGCCAAATTTTCCGCCTGAATGAAGGGTGGTAAGAATGACTTCCAGCGCTGATTTGTTTTTGAACTTGGGATGCGGATCGACGGGGATACCCCGGCCATTGTCATGCACGCGCAGGCCGCCATCGGCCTCCAGGGTCATTTCAATGCGCGTGGCGTGGCCGGCCACCGCCTCGTCCATGGCGTTATCAAGAATTTCCGCCGCCAGATGATGCAGCGCGCGCTCATCGGTGCCGCCAATATACATGCCCGGACGCCGCCGCACCGGCTCCAGCCCCTCAAGGACTTCGATATCCTGCGCGGTGTAGCTCTGATCTGCTGTTTTTTGGGGTTTTTTGAAAAGGTCAGCCATTACTTCCAGGAACGGTTTCGCGCCGAATCGCGGCAACCACCCTTATCCGCCACGCGGACAGCCGCCGTCAAGATTGGCGCAATAGGGGCGGAGAGTGGTCAGGCGCGGCGTAAGTACTCGGGGGAGACGGTATATCGCATTTTGTTTTGTCGTAATTTTTTTCCTAAAAATGCCGCTTTGCAAATGCCCTGCCTGAGCCTGATTTCAAATATTTCTCGAACGCGAATGCCTTTTTATGATAATCAAATGCAAGGTAGTTTTTTATCTTCCAAGGTTTATACTTGGCCGTATGAAGCACTTCTCCGGCATTATGCTGTTTTAATCTGGATTTCAAATCTTCGGTTATTCCGTCGTAAAATCGACTGGGATCAGACAGGCTCTGAAGGATATAAACATACTTCATATGCTGCTCCAGTCCGCCTTCGTGCTGCGCACTTCGGCGTGACAGCCTTCTCCTAACGTGTTGGCCCCGTCAAGCCACTCCGTGGCGCGCCGAGCCGAAGCACGTAGTGCGAAGGCTGGTCGGGGAGACTGGATTCGAACCAGCGACCCTCTGCTCCCAAAGCAGATGCGCTACCAGGCTGCGCCACTCCCCGTCCTATGAGCCATGGATGCATACCCCAACTGTGCGGGCGGCGCACCCTGATTAATGCGTAATGTCGACGTTTTTTGTCTCATGCAGGAACGCCATGCCGACAATGCTGGTCATCAGCGCGACCAGAATGGGATACCATAGACCGTTATAGATGTTTCCGGTGGCCGCCACGATGGCTGTCGCCAGCAGGGGGAGCATGCCCCCGAACCAGCCATTGCCGATATGATAGGGCAGCGACATGGAAGTATAGCGGATTTTGGCGGGGAACAGCTCCACCAGATAGGCGGCAATGGGGCCATAGACCATGCCCACGAACACCAGCATGGCGATCAGGATCAGTTCGGCCTTGATCCAGTTTACCTTGGCGGGGTCGGCCTTTGCGGGCAGCCCGGCGTCGGTAAAGGCGGCCTGCCAGCGGGCGGCGTCCCATCCCTCGATCCGCGCGCCGTCAATGCCGAGGCTGACCGGCTGGCCGGGCGTGTCCGTCTGCTGAAACGAAACGCCCAGCTTGGTGACAAAATCCTGCGCGCGGTCGCAATCGGAAAAGCTTGACCACGGCCCTACGAAAATATGCAGGCTGCATTCACGGGCGTCGGCGGAAACCGTGATGGTTCTGCTTTCGTGAAACGCCGCCAGATCGGGATTGATCGCCTGGGTCAAGGCGCCAAACAGCGGGAAGTAGCACAGAGCCGCCAGCAGGCAGCCCGCCATGATGATTTTCAGCCGTCCGATCCTGTCCGACAGCCAGCCAAAAAACACCAGCATGGGCGACCCGGCCAGCAAAGACAGCCCGATCAGCATATAGGCCAGCAGGAAATCCAGCTTCAGGGTGATCTGGATGAAAAACAGCGTATAGAACTGTCCCGTATACCATACGACACCCTGGCCGGCCGTGGCCCCAAACAGCGCCAGTGCTGCAAACTTATTGTTGGGATAGCGCAGGAAACTATCCGTGAGCGGATGTTTGGAGCCTCTGCCTTCGGCCTGCATTTTCTGGAACACCGGCGATTCACTCAGCCGCAGCCGGATAATCACCGAAAACACCAGCAGAACCAGCGAGACGAGAAAGGGCAGACGCCAGCCCCAGTCAACAAAAACCTGTGTGTCCAGAAATATGCGGCACAGCCCGATGATGAGCAGCGCCAGAAAAAACCCCGCTGTGGCCGTCATTTGAATAAAGCTGGTGGTGAAGCCGCGCCGGTTCTGGGCTGAATGTTCCGCCACATAGGTGGCGGCCCCGCCATATTCGCCGCCGAGCGCCAGCCCCTGCAGCAGGCGCAGGCTGACCAGAAGTATGGGGGCGAGCCAGCCGATGGCGGAAAATGTCGGCAAAAGGCCCACCCCGAAAGTGGCGGCACCCATGACAATGATCGTGACCAGAAAGGCGTATTTGCGTCCCGAAATGTCGCCAATGCGTCCAAACACCAGCGCGCCGAAAGGGCGCACCAGAAAGCCTGCCGCATAAGTGGCGAAGGCCGACATCAGCGCCGCCATCTCATTTCCGGGCGGAAAAAACAGCGTGGCAAAAAAAGGCGCCAGGGTCGCGTAGAGGAAAAAATCATACCATTCGAACACCGTGCCCAGCGATGATGCGAAGATGACAAATCTTTCCTCACTGCCAATGGCATCGGGTTTTGCCCGGTTTGCCGATTCCGATGACGCGGGCATGGTCAGGATTTTATCCCCCCAGCGCGGCGCGTACGCCCGTCAGCGCCGCGTTAAACCGGGCAGGCTGATAGGCTTCGTCTTTCGCCGTCGCCGCAAACACAGCATCCAGCGCCCTGGCGAGGTTTTGCAGTTCTTTCTCGGAAGCCGTCTTTTCTGTCCGCATCGCAGCGACCAGAGTGTCGATTGCCATCGCGGCCTGTTCGGCGTTCGAATAATCGCTGTAAGCGCCATCCAGACCGGCCTGCACCAGCCCCCGGATCATGGCTTTGATGACTTTGCCATCAAAGGGGCTGCCGGCAAACTTCGTCACCATCCGCGCGGTTAACTCTCGCAGATCGCCAGCGGCGGTGGAAAGCTGAGCCATGCCTTTCGATCCCTCACCATGCAGGGCCTGGGTTTTCGCAGCGATGGCCTTGCCCAGCGCCGGGTCCAGCACATTGGTCAGCACCTGCAACATCACGAGGCTGGAATCATTGACATGCGGCATGCCGGGGATGCGCACGCCATTGTTGCGCGGCATCCAGTTTTTGCTGCTCATGGGCGTGTGACAGGAATGGCAGTCGAACAGCACAAATTCAGGAAACAGACCGTCGCGGTTGCGCTTGCTGTCGGCCAGCACCGTCATATGTTCGTGCGCCGTGACGGCCTGGCCGATGGCCCATAATTTGGCGTCCGGGATAACGCCTTTGCGTTTCTGATAGTCCTCATCCACCACAAAATGCGCGGGCTGCAATTGCGTGAACGTATTCAGCTCAAAGCTCATGCGCGGATGGCCCGCCCCCATCATCCGGTGCGTGACGAATTTATCCTGATTCCCGAAATGGCAGGACAGGCAGAGCGTTGCCCGTGCGACGGGATCTTCGGTGGCGGTCATGCCCCTGGCGACGTTATCAGCGCGCGGCGGTCCTGCGGTATGGCTGCTGAGCCAGTTTTGCGCGCCGCCATGACAGCCTTCGCAGCCTATCCCTTCGCTGATCTGCAAAATAGGTCCGCGCATGGCGGCAGCCGGATTATCCGCATGGCAGTCCAGACAGATTTTGGCTGTATGCGCCTCCCCGATTCCCAGATTATGGGCAATGCGCTTCGACTGCTCACTGAGCAGCGCCTCATAGGCCTTGGCGTGCCTGTCCTGCCGCACCCAGGTGACATATTCATTGAGTTGCACGTTGACGCCCGCCACCGGCGAGGTCGCGCCATGACAGGTGCTGCCCGCACAGGAGGCCACACCCAGATGCGGTCCCTCTGGCTCCATGGCCAGTGCAGGCATGGCAAGCCACATCAGAAACAATAGAATGGCAGGCATAGGTGGCAGGCAGGTCTTCGCAAGCATGCGATTTTTCATATGCCGCCCCCTATGAATGCGAGATAAAATCAGGCTCCGTTTTATCCCTTATAGTCCGCGATGACTCAACAGCAATAGTCTAGAGCAACATGCGGCCACATAGAACCATCTGGTTCCATGTGATCGAATAAAGTTGCTCTAGTTATTATAAGTTAGGGCAGCTTTATGCGATCATGCGCGAATCACCGCGATTCCGGATGGCCGCACGCTGCTCTGGCGACGTTAGAATGTGATTCGCATGGCGGATAGGCTAAAATCAGCTTCAGCCCGATATGCAGGAGCATGTGGCTCACTTACAGGACAGGCGGTGAAGGAACAGATGGGAGACATTCCCGGCCAGGTTGCCCAGGCCCTCATTGAACGTGGGGTGCTGAAGGCGGAGCAGCTTGCCCGCGCTGCAAGGACGCAGGAATCCATTGGCGGGCGCGTCGATCTGGCCCTGACCCGTCTGGGGCTGGTGGCGGAGCGTGACATGGCCGCGGCCTATGCCGGGATTTTGGGATTGCCGCTGGTGTCTGCCGAGGCCTTTCCGTCTCTCCAGATATGGCCGGGCCGGTTGTCGGCGGTATTCCTGCGTAAGGCGCGGATTATACCGTTGCGCGAAGACACCGGGCGGCTGGTGGTCGCCATGGCCGATCCGTTTGATAAGGACGCCTGCGAGGCGCTGCGTCTGGCCGTTGGTACAGACCCGATCATTGAGGTGGGGATTCCCGGCGACATTGATGCGGCGCTGGTCCGTCTGTATGGTCCGCCGGGAAAGGACAGCGCCGCACCGGCATCGAACGCGGCGTCCCCGGACCATTGGGCGGCGGATATACAATATTTACGCGAGCACGGCAGTGAGGCGGTTGCGGTGCGCCTGGTCTCGCAAATCATTGCCAGCGCCATTCATGCGCAGGCGTCGGACATACATATCGAGCCATTCGATGGCAGCCTGACCGTTCGATATCGGATAGATGGTGTTCTTTCGGCGGTGCAGGCCCCCGATTTTATGCATTTCCCGGCCCTGATTGGGCGCATAAAGGTTCTGGCAGCGATGGACATGGGCGAACGCCGCAAGCCCCAGGACGGACGCTGTCTGATCAATGTGGAAGGGCGGCGCGTCGATCTGCGTGTCTCCATCTTGCCTACCCAGCACGGCGAGGGGGTGGTGTTACGGATCCTCGACCAGACGCGCGCGCCGCTTGATCTCGGCCTTCTGGGCTTTGGGACAGAGTTGCGGGCGCAGGTGGATAACGTGCTGCGCCACCCGCATGGGATCATGCTGGTCTGCGGCCCGACAGGCAGCGGCAAGACAACGACTCTGTACGCCATCCTGCGTCAATTACAGAACGAGCAGACCAAGATCGTCTCGGTCGAGGACCCGGTCGAATATCAGATTGAAGGCGTCAACCAGATACAGGTGCGGCCGCAGATCGGGCTGGGCTTTTCAGAGATTTTGCGCGCCGCCCTGCGGCACGATCCCGATGTGATCATGGTGGGGGAAGCGCGGGATTCCGAAACCGCGCATATCGCTATTCAGGCGGCGCTCACGGGCCATCTGGTCCTGTGTTCACTGCACACCAATGACGCGGCGGGTGCGGTGGCGCGCCTCACGGATATGGGTGTGGAGCCCTATCTGCTGGCCTCCACGCTGCGCGGCGTGGTGGCGCAGCGCCTGATCCGTAAACTGTGTCCGCACTGCAGGATGGAAGACGCTCTGGCCAGCCGGGCAGGGGCGGCGCCGGGCCTGGCTCCGGAGACGAAAATCTGGCGGGCGGGCGGTTGCCCAGCCTGCCGGAATACCGGTTATGCCGGCCGGACCGTGGTGGCGGAATATATGCCGGCCGGCGAGGTCCTGCAAAATCTCATACTAGCGCGCGCCAGCAGTGCGGAAATTCAGCGCGCTCTGGCCGCCGAAGGCATGCGTACCCTGCACGCCGATGGTCTGGCGAAAGTTGCAGGCGGCATAACGTCGCTGGAAGAAGTTCTGCGGGTGAGCGCGGCGTGAGCCAGTGGTGGCGGCTGTCCCGTCCGGCAGGCGTGACCCGCCGTGATCTGGCGCTGTTTACCCGTTCGCTGGCGCGTCTGATGGAAGCCGGCCTGCCGCTTGCCGAGGCGGTGCGGCTTGCGGCTGATGTGCCGGGCGGCCCCCTTGCAGAACTGTCCGGAGATTTATGCGCGGAAATCAGGGCAGGCGCAGGCCTGTCCGCCGCGCTAGCGCGGCACGATCCGCCGACAAAGCCTGTCTTTGGGCCAGTTTACCGCGCGTTGACAGGTGCAGCAGAAGCTGGCGGAACGCTGGCGCAAAGCCTCAACCGTCTGGCGGATTATACCGAACGGGCAGAGCAATTAGTGCAATCCGTGCGGTCTGGGCTCATCTATCCGGCACTTCTGCTGGGCGCAGCGCTGGTGTCGCTGTTAATCCTGCTGCTGTTTGTGGTGCCCAGATTTGAATCCCTGTTCGCAGGTCTGGGGCAGGATGTGCCGTTCCTGACCCGCATGATCATTGGCGGCGCGGGCCTGTTGCGCAATTATGGCTGGCTGCTGCTGGTCTCTGGCGCGGCGGGAATTTTCTATCTGCGCCGGCGGATGCGCGATACGCATTTTCGCCGTACCCTGCAGGCGCGATTTTTGACTCTGCCGCTATTTGGCCCGGTTTTGACGAAAATAATTCTGGAACGGATGGCGCGCTCCCTGGCGGAACTGCTGACGAACGGTGTGGGCCTGCCCGAGGCGCTGACACTGTCCGCCAGTGTAGGGGGCGATAATCCGTATCAGAAAGGTCTGATGCGTACGGCTGAAAGGGTGCGCGAAGGCCGGCCGCTGTCAGACGCGCTGGCTGATCAGGGATTATTTCCCGAACTAATGCTGCAACTAGTCAGGGTGGGGGAACATGGCAGCGCGCTGGCCCCGATGCTGGGGCATCTGGCGGACATTTATGCGATGGATGTGGAAGCCAATGCCAAACGCCTGATCGCCCTGCTGGAGCCATTGATGGTGCTGCTGATCGGGGGCGTCATGGGGATAGTGATTATCGCCATGATCGGGGCCATTAGCAGCGTCAACGATCTGGTGATAAGATAGCTGATCATGGCAGGCGCAAATAATATGAAATGCCGTACCCAGCACGGATTTACCCTGGTGGAGCTTCTCGTTGTGCTGGTCGTGCTTGGATTGCTGATCAGTATCGTGGTGCCGCGTGCGATTGGCTATCTCAGCGGCGCGCGTTCGGACACGGCGCGCATCCAGATGGAAACCTTTGTAGCGGCGCTCGATCTTTACCGGCTGGACATGCGCGGTTATCCGTCCGCCGAGGCAGGTCTGCACGCGCTGGTGGCCCCACCGGCCGGCTCCACACGCTGGCGCGGGCCGTATCTCAGCAAACCGGAGGTACCGCTGGATCCCTGGGATAATCCCTATATCTACCAGTCACCGGGGCCAAATGGGGCGCCCTATCGTCTTTTGTCCCGTGGGGTCGATGGCCAGGAAGGGGGCAAAGACGAGGACGCGGATATTGCCGTCCCATGAGTTTTCATCCCATTGACAGCCAAACTCCTGTTTCGCGGCGCGGCTTTACGTTGATTGAGCTGCTGGTGGTGCTGGTTATTATGGGGCTGGTCATGGGCATCGCCACCCCGGCGCTGGTGGACGCGTATGACCGCACGCGGCTGAATAACGCCGCGGCACATCTCTATGACGGCTTGCGCCGCGCCCGCTCGATGGCTTTAACGCATGGCGAGCCGGTGACGATAGATACGCGAAACCTGATAAAGGATGACGCGATCCTGCTTGCCGGGCCAGCGTCCCTGATATTCTATCCCGACGGCAGCGCCACGCTGGCGCATCTGACCCTGACGGTCGGCGCGTATCGCCGCGGTCTGACGGTTGACTGGCTGACAGGGCGGCCCTCCCTTGCCGAATAAGCGCAACAATGCCGGTTTTGGCATGATCGAAGTGGTGGCCGCGTTTTTGCTGCTCTCACTTTCACTAGGCGTTTTACTGGCGGGCCTGACAGTGGGATTGCGCAATTCCGGGCGCGCGTCAGGTGCCGGTCTCGCCTTGCTGTACGCGCAATCACTGCTGGCGGAAACAGGCGTGACTGGACCGTTGCGGGATGACCTATCGTCGGGCAGGACGACAGGCGGATTTATCTGGCGGCGTGAGATTAACCGTCTGCCTGAGGCAGGGCGGTCGCCTGTGGCCATATTCACTGTCAGCATATCCGTGACGCCGCCCGATAATGGCGCACCGGTGCGCATCGTGACACGACGGCTGTCTGATAATCTGTCCACGGATGAAGATCATCCATGACCGGTGCTGGGACCAGAGCTGGCACGCAAAACGGATTTACACTGATTGAACTTCTGGTAAGCCTTGTGCTGCTGGGGCTGATGATGACCATGATAGGTATGGCGCTTCCTGTCACGATGACCGGGGCTATGCGCACCAGCGCCCTCAGCGATGAATTCGCCGTCTTAGAAAACACACAGCATCTGCTTCGCCGCCAGATTGGCGAAATGCCAGCTTTTATGACACGCGAAGGCTACCGCGCCACAAGCGTATTTACCGGAACGCCCGACTCCATGCGTTTTGCCGCCAATCCCGTTGCGGCACAGGGCGGCGGCGGGCCGCGCATGGTCACGCTTTCGGCCGCACGAAAAGGCGCTGTCATGCGGCTGAGTTACACTGCGGGCGGGGAAACGCGCGATCTCGTTGCCAATGCAGAACGGATCGTGTTTTCCTACTATGGTGCGTTTGCGCCAGGCAAAAGCCCTGCCTGGCATGACAACTGGAATGACGCGCCGCATCCCCCAGCGCTGGTGCGTATTCAGGTCCAGCGAGGCGGGGATGATATGCCCTGGCCTGATCTTGTCATCGCCGTCATGGCCGGACCCCCGCCGCCATGAAGACAGAAGATAGGGGCATCGCTTTGATCCTGGCGGTCTGGGCCGTGATATTGATCGGCGGCTTTGTGACAGGCGTCATGGTGCTGGGCGGCGGCGACGCGGCTGTAACGGCAAACCGCATCGACATGGCGCGGGTGCAGGGTTTGGCCGAGGCTGGTATTGTCGCAGCTATTGCCGCCCTGGCCGAACCGGACTTCAATAAGAGACCCGGACTGGCGCAGCCCTCTGCAGTGGAGCTGGAAGATGGCGCGACGATTATGGTCGAGATACGGGATTCCTGCGGGGCCATTGATATTAATTGGGCGCCGGAGGTGCTCCTGCGCGCCTATGCGGTGACCGTTGGCATGACATCCGACTCCGCCGCGCGCCTGGCAGGGGCCATTGTTGCGCTCAGGCAGACGGCGCCTTCAAACGATATGGATGCCTGGCGCTCCGGCCCTTGGCAAAGCCTTGAGCAACTGGCTGATCTGCCCAGTATGGACACGGCCACCCTGGGGGCGTTGCGGCCCGGCCTCACCGTGAATTGTGCGGAAGCGGGCGCCGACCTCCAACACGCCCCGGATGCGGTCCGTAAGGCTCTGGGTCTGTCGGGCCTCAGCGGCGGCCCTTCACATGGACTGGCCTATGAAATTGAGGCGCAGGCCAGACTGGCATCGGGCGCTAATATTACACTCGTAGCGGCCATCTGGCTGTCGCGGCAGCAGGGACCGCCCTATTATTTTGTCACCGGCTGGCGCACGCTTTGATTTCGCCGCTGGGCCCGCCCGAAATTTACCCTCTGCTCACAATTTAACGTTAGATTCAGCATTTCTCCGCTGCGGTGCGTCTGCCTTGCCGCCAGCCCCCTGCCTTCTGAGGTTATTGTGGTCAAATCATCAGATATTTCTCCAAAAATCGCGCTTGCCGGTTGCGGCTACTGGGGCAGTAATCTGGCTCGCGTGCTGGCGGAAAAAGGCGTGCTGGGGGCCATCGTGGATCCGGCGCCCGAAGCGGCGGCGCTGGCCGCCCAATATGGCGTACTGCATTTGAATGAGATGGCGGCCATTCTTGGGCAAGATGACTTCTCGGCGGTTGTGATCGCGACACCGGCGGAAACCCATTATGTGCTGGCGCGCGATGCGCTGTGGGCCGGCAAGGATGTGTTTGTGGAAAAACCAATTTCTCTGGAAGTGGCGGACGCAGAGGAACTGGCGGCGCTGGCGCGTGGGCGCGTCCTGATGGTCGGGCATCTGCTGCATTATCATCCGGCGTTCCTGCGTCTGAAACAGATGGTGGACGCAGGCGATATTGGGCAGTTGCGCTATGTCTATTCCAACCGGCTGAACATGGGCAAGTTACGCCGCGAGGAAAATGTGCTGTGGAGTTTTGCGCCGCATGATCTGTCTATGATACTTGCGCTGGCGGGCGAAGCGCCGGAAAAGGTCTGGGCCACGGGGCAGGGTTTCCTGAACCGGCGTATCGCCGACACCACCATGACCCATATGGAATTCCGTTCCGGCCTGAACAGCCATATTTATGTTTCCTGGCTGCACCCCATCAAGGAACAGCGGCTGGTGGTAGTGGGCGATCGGGGCATGCTGCTGTTTGATGATGGGGAGCCTTGGCAGGGCAAGCTGATGCATTACAAACATGCGGTCGAATGGAAAGATGGTGTGCCGGTTGCGGCCAAGGCCGATGGCATGCCGGTGGCGCTTGAAGAAACCGAGCCGCTGGGAGCGGAGATTGATCATTTTCTGGAGTGTATCCTTAACCGCACAACGCCCCGGACGGATGCGAACGAGGCGATCCGGGTTTTGCGTGTGCTGAATGCGGCGCAATCGTCGATGGAAAGCGGCGAGACCGTCCATTTCCCCGCTAAATCGGACCACCCGCCCGCCCGCAATTATTTTGTGCATGAAACGGCGGCGGTGGATGACAATGTCACCATTGGCAATGGTACCCGCATCTGGCATTTCTCACATATTCTGGGCAACAGCCGCATAGGTGAAAACTGTGTGTTCGGGCAGAACTGTTCTGTGGGCCCCGACGTGGTGATCGGCAATGGCTGCAAATTTCAGAACAATGTCTCTGTCTACAAGGGCGTCACACTGGAGGATGATGTCTTCTGCGGCCCCAGCATGGTGTTCACCAATGTCCTGACGCCGCGTGCGCATGTTGAACGCAAGGATGAATTCGCGCCAACTTTGGTGCGGCGCGGGGCCAGCATCGGCGCCAACGCCACCATCATCTGCGGCAATGAGATCGGCGCCTATGCGATGATCGGCGCGGGGTCTGTCGTCACCAGCAACGTGCCAGCGCATGCCCTGATGATCGGTTCACCCGCACGGCGCGCCGGCTGGGTCAGCCGTTCCGGTGAAAGGCTGGGTGAGGATCTGATATGCCCCCGCACCGGCGAGCGCTTTGCCGAATATGAAGATGGTCTGCGTTTGATTGAGGAGGCGCACGGCGCCCCATTGGTGAGGAAGCGGAAATGAACGCGCCTGTTACCATCCCCTTCATTGATTTGCACGCGCAATATAGCCGTCTGAAGCCGCAAATTGACGCCCGCATGCATGCGGTGCTGGATCATGGCCAGTTCATTCTGGGCCCGGAAGTGGCCGAATTTGAACGCGCGCTGGGGGAATTTGCAGACGGGGTGCAGGTGGTTGGCGTCTCGAATGGGACCGATGCCCTGATGCTGGCGTTGATGGCGCATGAGGTGGGGCCAGGCGACGCGGTTTATGTACCGAGCTTTACGTTCGCCGCAACAGCGGAAGCGGTGCTGATGCTGGGGGCAACACCGGTTTTTGTGGATGTGCAGCCGGACACCTGCAATCTGGATGCGGATGATCTGGTCCGCGCGGTGGCGATGACAAAGGGGCTGCGGCCGAGGGCCGTGATTCCCGTCGATCTGTATGGATTACCCGCCGATTACCGGCGCATCAGCGCAGTTACGCAAGCGCATGGGATGCACCTGATCGCCGATGCGGCGCAAGGCCTTTCAGGCGCCATTGATGGCGTTCGGGTAGGCAATCTCGCACCGATGACCGCGACCAGCTTTTTCCCTGCCAAGCCGCTGGGCTGTTTTGGCGATGGCGGCGCGCTGTTTACCCGCGATGCGGCAATGGGGGAAACGTTGCGCTCGCTGCGCGGTCACGGCACGGGCAAAGCGAAATATGATATTGTCCGCATTGGTATGAATGCGCGGCTGGATACGTTGCAGGCCGCCATATTGCTGGTGAAACTGACGGTGCTGGAAGATGAGCGCCTGCGGCGCGAAAAGCTCAGCCGATACTATGATTCCCGCCTCTCGAATATTATCGAGGCGCCCGCGAGACCAGAGGGATATGCTTCCGCATGGGCGCAATACACGATCAAGCTGGCGGATCGGGATGCGGTACAGGCGGCGCTGGCGAGATCCGGCATCCCGACACAAATCTATTATCCCCGTCCGATGCACTTGCAGCCCGCCTATGCAAGTTATGGCCACGGCGAAGGCTCACTCCCCGCCAGTGAAAATTTATCCCGCAGAGTATTGAGTTTGCCCATGCATCCCTATATGCCGGAGGAAGTGGCGGCACGCATCTGCGATGCGTTGTGCGCAGTGCTCAGGGTAGGGGAATAGATATGGATGGGCTGGAGGCCAGTTCCCTGCAGGCGCTTGCCGGTAAAATCGGGAGTCGCGAGGCCGTGGTTGGCATTATCGGCCTGGGTTATGTGGGGCTGCCGCTGGCGCATGCGGTGCACGGCGCCAATTACCGCATTCTGGGCTTTGATGTCTCCGCCGATAAGGTGGCGATGTACAATCGGGGTGTTTCTCCCATTGGCAGTGTTAGCAGCGATGCGCTGATGCGCATGCGGCAGAATAACCGCTTTGAGGCGACCGAAGATTTCGCGCGTCTGAACGAGCCCGATATCATTCTGATCTGTGTGCCGACCCC
>SHWM01000098.1 GCA_009693835.1 Alphaproteobacteria bacterium | reverse complement strand
GGGGCCGCCATCAGGGGGGGCAGGCTGAGACATGCGAACCCGCAAGGTTCCCATTGCACCACTTCCCGCATCAGCCGCCAGGTAACGTCTTCCAGCGCGTTCCGCACCCGGCGCATGCGGCCCGCCGTCTGCGCGAGCCGCGCGGGACCGAGGCCCGCAGCCGCCATATCCTGCAACCTGTCACGCATGCGCACCCGGGCGAAACGGGGATCATGATTGCTGGGATCCTCGATCCATGGCGTCTGCTGCATTTTCAGTGTCGCCTGTAGCCGCAGTCTGGAAAATCCCAGCAAGGGGCGCAAGATCCGCACGCCATTCCAATCGCGTTCCGGCGCCATCGCGGACAAACCGTCCACCCCGCTGCCGCGTCCCAGTCGCAACAGGAACGTTTCCGCCTGATCCTCCAGCTGATGACCGAGCAGCAGGCTGGGGATGCCAAGCTCTTTGCAGGCATTGGTCATCAATTCATAACGGGCGCGACGGGCGGCGGACTGGATATCGCTGACCGGCTTGACCCCCTGCCACCGCAGGATTTTGTGGGAAACGTCTATTTCCCGGCACCAGCCTCCGATCTGTTCCGCCTCGGCGGCGGAGGCCGCGCGTAAACCATGGTCCACAGTCAACGCGAGCAGCCTGCCGCGCTGCCCGGTCTGCTCAAGCCATCTGGTCGTAAGATGCAGCAGCGCCATGCTGTCGGCACCGCCTGATACCGCCACCGCAATAGCTAATCCCGGTGAAAGGGCCTGCAATGCATCAGCAAATTCCCGACCGGTTACAGGCGCGGCATGATCCCTGTCAGCCATCCCGGAAACCCTTATTCTACGCCGGTTGCCCCGATTAGGAGCAGCTTAGCCGTCTGATCTCGGCGCTGGCCCGCTGCGTAATCTTCTCCGCGGCGCTTGGGTATTTCTTCGCCACCTGGATTAATGCCTGACAGGCCTCCGTCTTATGGTCAAGAGCGGCAAGCGTCATTCCCAGTTTCAGCAGATTATCCGGCCCCTTGCGGCTTTGGGGATATTTCTGAAAGCCATCCAGAAAATAAGTGGCCGCTTTCGCGTAATCCTTACGCACATAATATGTTTCGCCCAGCCAGTAGGTGGCGTTACCAGCCAGTTCATGCGTGGGGTTATTCTTTACGAACTGCTCCATGCCATCCGAGGCCCCGATATAATCGCCCGCCCGGAGCAGGCCGAAAGCCGCCGCATATTGTTCATCCGGGGACCCTTTCGGCGTGGCGGCGGCAATCCCCGGCGGCGGAGGCGGGGTGCGGGAATTCTGCAGGGTCGAGTTCACAGCCGAAGGCGGCGGCGGAAGCTCGCTAAGACTGGCGCCTATATCCTGCACCGGGCGGCTGCTTTGCGAAGCTCTGGACGGAGAGGCGTCCGGTTGTAAACCGCCCTGCGGTCTCATTGAAGGCTGGCTGCCGCTAGGCTGAGACGCTGCACCACCGCCGCCATGTTCCAGCGCATTCAGGCGAAAATCCATATCGGCAACCAATTTCTCCAGCCGCGAATTGACCTGATTGACCTGAAAGGTCACCTGTTCAATCTGCCCCACCATGCCACGCAGTTCCATGTCCATCTGATCGACCTGGACCTTAACCTGCGCCGCCGGCGTTTCAGAGCCAACCGGAACAACCCCTGAAGTTGAAGCGGCACCGGCCGGGGCGCGCCCGCCGCCCGCTCTTTGCCGTTGCAGGTCAGCGACATCCTGGCGCAAACGGCTGACTTCGTTCTGCATGTCCCGCATATCCTGTGCGGCAACCGGACCGCCAGAAATGAGCATCAGGAGAAACAGCGCCAACAAAGGCTGCCATACAGGGGCGGCGAGACGCCTCATCGTGGGCGATCTGACCGGTAACAGTGTCTGATTAGAAATCATGGCGCTGCTTAGCCTCAAAAAAGGGCGGCACTAGAGCAGTATGCGATCATCTGGAATCGTCCAGATTTCCAGATGATCGCATAAACCTGCTCTATCATATTATGAATAGAGCAACTTTATTTGATCAGATGGAACCTGATGGTTCTATCTGATCACATGTTGCTCCAAGGCCGATCACACCCCATAACGCCTGGCCCATTTAGTGCTTAAGCTGACGGACAGGGATTAACTGAATTATAGACGATAAAGCAGTCCGGAGGATCAGGCTAAAAGCCAACTGGAATGCCCAACCCTCGGAGCAGCACGCGATTAACTGGATATCTGGGCGATTCCAGTTGATCGGACAAAACTGCTCTAACATATTATGGATAGAGCCGCTTTATTTGATCAGATAGAACCGAATGGTTCTATCTGATCGCATATTACTCTACAGGCCATGCATTCCGGCCGGTGGAAAGGCCAGATTAGTTGACGGTCGTAGTGCCATTCCGGTTCTGCGACCAGCAGGATTCATCGGAACACAGCGCGATCGGGCGTTCCTTGCCATAGCTGATGGTGGTGACGCGGGCCGCATCCACACCCTGGCTTACAAGGTAATCTTTCGCCGAATTGGCGCGGCGTTCACCGAGCGCCAGGTTGTGTTCACGGGTGCCGCGTTCATCGCAATTACCAGCCACAGTCACCATAACAGATGGATATTTCGCCATCCATCCGGCCTGAGCCTGCAATACCGCACGCGCCTCTTCGGTCAGATCATGGCGATCAAGTCCAAAAAGCACGCGATTGGAAGTGGTCGCTTCCAGGTCCGCCTGCGAACCAGGAACAATCGCGGAACTGCCTGAACCGCCGCCACCACCGCCGCCGCCTGCGCCGCCGCCCTGCGGCGTGGATTCACAAGCAGCCAGCAAAAAGACCGCAGCCGCCATGCCGACAAGCTTGAGGCCCATAGAAACTTTGCGCATCAAAAGATACTCCCCGTAATAGTTGTCGAGTAAACTTGCTCGATGAAGGTAAAGAAATCGCAAACTTCCCCAATGCGTTGCGCTTTAAGAATTTTGTGGTGTGCACTGATTGGTTTTACGAATTCAGATGAGTGACGACTCGGTCGACCAACCCTCCGAATCTGGCGAAACTCTAACCACCTTCCGGTAAAGGAATCAAGGGAGACCATGCCGGATCAGAAGCGTCGCCTAAGGTAGGAATCTCCCTTTCGTTGTAGCCAGTAAGGTCGATAGAGTGCAGTCTGCTTCCACCGCCTAACCCGCGTGAGTCAGACGGCTTCTCCCGGAAAAACATCAGCACACGGCCATTGGGTGACCAGGTAGGCCCCTCATCGAGGAAGCTTTCCGTCAAAAGCCGTTCGCCGCTGCCATCCGGGCGCATGACACCTATATAGAACCGCCCCTTATAAATTTTGGTAAACGCGATCAGATCGCCTCGCGGCGACCATACCGGCGTTGCATATCGGCCATCCCCGAAACTAATCCGTTTAACATCCAAACCGCTGGCTCTCATGACATAGATCTGCTGCATTCCCCCGCGGTCTGAATTAAAGGTAACATATTGAGAATCTGGAGAAAAATACGGCGACGTATCAATTGCGGGGCTATGCGAGAGGCGCACCACAGCCCTGGTGCGCAGGTTCATCACATAGATATCCGAATTGCCATTTCTGGCCATGCTCATGATCACGGAATCACCGGACGGCGAAAAACGCGGGGCAAAGGTCATCCCGGGAAAGTCTCCCAGCACCTCCTGCTGGCCGGTGTTGATGTCGTAAATATAGACCCTCGGCTTGTCGTTGATGTAGGAAAGATAGGTGATCTGATGCATGGCCGGGCTGAAGCGCGGCGTCAGAACCAGATGCCTTCCACTAGTCAGAAAACGCTGATTGGCGGCGTCCTGATCCATAATCGCAAGCCGTTTGACACGTGCGGCTTTTGTGCCACTCTCCGAAACAAAAACAATACGGGTGTCAAAATATCCCGTTTCACCTGTCAGCCGTTCGTAAATCTTGTCGGAAATCAGATGGGCCACGCGACGCCAGTTATCCGAGCGGGTGAAAAACACCCGCCCCTCCATCTGTTGCTCTCCGAACACATCCCACAGACGAAATTCAACCCGCAACCTTCCATCCGCTTCGGTCGTCACGCCGCCGGTCACCAGTGCCTGGGCATTGATCAGACGCCAGTCGCCAAACCGGGGCAAGGTGCCAATCGCGTCGGCCTTCTGAATAAAGCTTTTTGGATCAAGCGGCCGGAACAGGCCGGAACGCGACAGATTGCCGCTGATGACCCCCACCATCTCGGAGCCAACGGTGGTCTCCTTAGGGCTTGGCCCCATAAAATAGGGAATGGCGATCGGCATCGGATCGACATTTCCCTGCGTGATATCAATACGTAACTGTGCCTCCGCCGGTTGCCAGCCCTGGGCGCAAACAAGCGCCACAGCCCCAGCCACCATCCTGAGAATCATCCGCCAATAGGTTTGGGTCATTGCTTATCCGCCTAGCATGCTGCGTGGATCGAAGTTGAGCTCAATATCCTGCCAGCGGTCATACTTTTCCACTGGCAGATTTTGAAAGGGCTGGCATTTCATAATGGCACGAACCGCTGATTCGGCCGCCGTGCGATAGGCTTCCTCGCCCGCCGCATTCATGCGGGAGGCGTCCACCACCTGCGGCGGCTGCGCAAGCGCGCCATCGGGTTGCAGGAATATGCGCACCCGGACGATCAGATTTTCTGCATACCGCGCACCAGCCGGCACGATCCAGCACTGTTCGATCTGGGCGCGAATAGAATCTATCTCGCTGAGCGTCATCTGAGCGGATGTCGTTGGCCGGGTCGCCTGAGTTGGGGGAAGCTCCTGGGCAGGTTCGTCCAGCTCCTCTGTCTTGTCCTCTTTCCGGTCCGGATTATCCAGCTCCTTATCCAGTAGAGCCGCGATCTTGTTGAGGTCGAGCTTGTCTTCTTTCTTTTCTTCCGGGCGCTGTTTGGGTTTTACCTTCGGCCGCGGACCGTCCAGCTTGACGACACGCTCGGGGGCGGCCTCGGGTTTCGGTTCAGGCTTCTCCTGTACCTTGTCCTTGGGCAGTGGCACGGCGTCTTCCGGCAAGGGTTCGGGTTCCGGCGCAGGTGGCGGCGGTGGAGGGGGGGCCGGCTTGGGCTTTTCCGGTTCAGGTTTGGGTTCCGGCGCATCCGGCTTGATCACCGGCTTCACCGGTTCCGGCCGCATCGGAATGTTGGTCATCTCCGAAACGGGCGCCAGTTCAACAGGTATCGCCTCCACCGGCGGCTCCCATTGTTTATCGAACAGGGGCAGCCCGAAAATCGCTATCAGGATAACGATCAGATGAAGTAGGGCTGAAAGAAGCGATCCCCTGCCCATCACAGATCATTTCACGTCCGGTTTAACTGTGCCTGGCGTCTCGGAAATCAGGGCCAGCTTGGTAAACCCGGCCGACGTAATTAAACCCATCACCTCCATGACGCGGCCATAATCCAGACTATGATCGCCGCGCAAATAAATCCGTGTGTCGGGCTTGTTTTCAGTAATGGCCTGGAGGCGCGCCGTCAGCTCGTGCAACTCAACGCCGGTGTCCTGAATAAAAATCTTGCCGTCCGCCTTGATGGTGATCGCCAGCGGTTCGGTCTTTTCGTTCAGTGGCGCCGACTTGGCCTGCGGCAGATTAACCGGCACGCCCACCGTAAGCAGCGGCGCCGCAACCATGAAAATGATCAGCAGAACCAGCATCACGTCCACCATGGGCGTGACATTGATATCGCTCATCGGCGCGGAGCGCGAACTGCCCCTGCGCCTGCGGGACGAAGGGGCGCCGATGGCCATTAATGCATTTCCTCTTCAATCCGGCGGGACAGAACGGCCGAGAATTCCTCTGAAAACCCTTCCAGCCGATCGCCATAACGGCCAACCTGATTATTGAACCGGTTATACGCAATCACTGCGGGAATGGCTGCAAACAGGCCCAGTGCGGTGGCGAACAGCGCCTCGGCAATGCCAGGCGCCACCACGGCCAGGGAGGTATTATGGCTTTGGGAAATCGCCTGAAAGCTGTTCATGATGCCCCACACCGTGCCAAACAATCCAATGAACGGGGCCGTGGAGCCCACCGTGGCCAGAAAGTCCAGATAGCGTTCCAGCCCGGCCATTTCACGGGACAGGGTGACCGACATGATTTTATCGATGCGCTCGCGAAGACCGCCGCTTAAGCCCCCCAATGCCGCCTGGCGGCCATTGGACCGCATCCATTCCCGCATCGCGGCCACAAACAGCAGCGCCATGGGGTGGCTGGCGCGGGGCGCGACGCGTTCATACAGTTCTTCAAGGGAATTGCCCGACCAGAAGACTTCTTCGAACCGGTCGGCCAGGGCAATCACTCTGCGGAATCGCAAAAATTTATCAAAAATGATGGCCCAGGACCAGAATGACGCCAGCAACAGGGTGATCATGACAAATTTGACGACCATGTCGGCCCGCATAAACAGGCCCCACATGGAAAAGTCGACGACCGAAACGCCAGCGGCCTGCGATATGATTTCTTGCTCCATTCACCCTTCCTTGCGCGCACGCGTCATCATCATTTGGGATCGACCTCGAGCAGCTTTATTTGATCGCATGTTGCTCCAGACGATCCAGTACGGATAAAGCGGCTTTATCCCTTAAAATACAGTTCAATTTTCATGCCGCGTGACTTGAGACGCTGTTTCTGGGCCGGCGCAAGCTTGATATTCAAGAGTCACAGCAATATCTCTCTGTTTCGAAAGCCGTTTAGCCAAAATCACGGCAGTGCACCGGCGCCCGGCCCGGATCGTGTGATCCCGCCCTCAACGCCTCCGCGAATGAGGCCGCTCTAGACCATGCTCGGATCAGATGGAATCGCCCCAGGCGACCCTGTCTGATTGGTAAGACATGGTCTGTTTAATAATTTAGAGCAATTCTACCTTTTATGACTGAACCAACGGGTTCAATCATAAAAGGAATTTTCCTAGGCGCAGAAGGTGGCGCAAATGAGGCGATTCGTGAACCCAGATAAAGTTTGATCACGCGTCTGGCGCGACATCCCCCGCAGAAAGCAGATCAAGCTGTGGACCCAGCTGCCGGGGACGCAGCCCGAGATGGCGGAACGCCGCCTCGCCCATCACCCGCCCGCGCGAGGTGCGCTGAATCAGGCCCTGCTGAATCAGATAGGGCTCCACAATATCCTCCAGCGCGTCGCGCGGCTCGCTAAGGGCCGCCGCCAGTGTCTCGATGCCCACGGGCCCGCCATCAAAACTGGCCGCAATCAGGTTGAGATAGCGCCTGTCCATGGCGTCCAGCCCGCGCCCATCGACGTCCAGCCGCGTCAGGGCGGCATCTGCCTCATCCGCGCCAATGGCTTTGTCGCCTGCAACCGCAGAAAAATCACGCACCCGGCGCAACAGCCTGCCCGCAACGCGTGGGGTGCCGCGGCTGCGGCGCGCAATTTCCAGGGCGCCCTCGGATGTCAGTTCCATCGCCAGCAGCCGTGCGCCCCGCGACACGATCTCCACCAGTTCGTCAATCTCATAAAAATTGAGCCGCACCGGAATGCCAAAACGGTCGCGCAAGGGTGTCGTCAACAGTCCAGACCGTGTAGTGGCGCCGATCAGCGTAAATTGCGGAAGATCGATGCGCAGGCTTCGGGCCGAAGGGCCTTCGCCAATGATCAGATCCAACTGGAAATCTTCCATCGCCGGATACAGAATCTCCTCGACCGCCGGATTGAGCCTGTGGATTTCATCAATGAACAAAATGTCGCGGTCCTGCAGATTGGTCAGCAGCGCCGCCAGATCTCCCGCCCGCGCGATCACCGGCCCGGACGTGGTTTTGAACCCGACGCCCAGTTCGCGCGCCAGAATTTGCGCCAGCGTGGTCTTGCCCAGCCCCGACGGTCCAAACAGCAGCACATGGTCGAGCGCCTCGTTTCGCCCCCGCGCCGCTTCGATGAACACCTGCAGATTTTCCCGCGCCTGCCGCTGACCGATGAATTCTTTCAATGTGCGCGGCCGCAAATTGGCGGCGGACATGTCCGCATCCTGCAGGTGGGGGGCCAGCAGCCGGTCCTTGCCGTTGATTTCCGTATCTGCGGCACTCATGGCGCGAGCTCCTTCAAACCGCCGCGGATCAGTTCAGCCACCATCGCGCCGGGCGCAATGGCCTCGCTCAGGCCATGGCGCGCCCGGCTCAATGCGGCGCTGGCGTCCGGTTCCCTGTACCCCAGATTCACAAGAGCCGACAGCGCATCCTGAAAGGCCATATGATTCGGGTCCGGGGAAGCCGCTGCCAATGTTCTGGCAGTCTGGCGCGCCAAACCTGCCCCAAGCCCAGGCCCCTTATCTTTAAGATCATTGGCGATCCGTCCCGCCAGCTTCGGCCCGACGCCAGAGGTGCGGGCAAATGCGTTCTTGTCCTGGAGTGCGGCGGCGCGGGCCACACCCTCCACCCCCAGCGTTCCCAGGATCGCCAGCGCCAGCCGCGCCCCCACGCCCTGCACGGTGGTCAGCAGCCGGAACCATTCGCGCTCTAGTTCCTGTTCAAATCCAAACAGGGTAATCGCGTCCTCGCGCACCTGGGTTTCGATGTAAAGGCTGAGAGGACTGCCTGGCGCTGGCAAATTAGCCAGAAAATTGCTCGCGCAATGAACCAGATAGCCCACGCCGTTCACATCCAGAATCAGGCTGTCGGAGCGGATGTCGTCAACGACGCCCTTCAGCCGCCCGATCATCCGCGCCCCCCGGCCCTGCGGCTTGCTGCCAGAATTTGAGGCATCGGGGCGGAGTGCGCGTGGCAGATCGCCACGCCCAGCGCGTCCGCCGCATCAGCGCCTGCGATGATGCAACCGGGCATCAGGCGTCCCACCATGGCGCGGATTTGTATTTTGTCTGCATGGCCCACACCCACCAGCGCCTTCTTGATCTGATTGGGGGCATATTCGGCGACTTCCAGGCCCCGCAGCGCAGGC
>SHWM01000097.1 GCA_009693835.1 Alphaproteobacteria bacterium | reverse complement strand
TGGCGTGATTGGATACCATGGCAGGTAGGAAACTGAGATCAACAAAGGCCGAGTTATCTGTCCGCTGATTAAGTCCCGTGGGACAACAAACATGCTTCTGCCCGTGTCGCACATGTCGCCATTGTCGCAAGCCCCTGATTTTTCATCATCTGCTCAAAACCCCCGTAATATATTGAAAACATTACATTCTATAAATCAGTTTTCAGCATGGGACTTATTGTCCCGTGGGACACTGGCGGGACATTGAGAGGCAATAAACAGGCATAATACAGCATACGGAGGAATAAACGGGGGCGGCTTACTGTTTGATTATGTTATTCTATTCTGCTCCGGATTATTCCGTGTACTGTGCTTTGTCTGATTTGTAATCAGGGGGTCGCGGGTTCGATTCCTGCAGCCGGCACCAGCCGGCGCGCTCATCCCGGACCCCCAAGAAATATCGGCGCTTGCAACACGGCAGGGTGGCCGTTTACTATCAAGCCAATAGATGAGGCCAATGTGCGGTTAAATTTAAATTATGCAGCCATACCTGCTTAATGATCTGACGGCGGACCGGCCCTGATAAACCAACGCACTAGGGGGACGCCATGGATAGAGAAACCGCCGGAAATGTAGATATAAACGGCAACTGCGCCGATTGGCTGGGCGGAGTGAAGGATGCATTTGCCAATAACTTTGTAGCCAATAATGACGTCGGCGCCTCGGTTGCCGTGGTCAAGGATGGCGAACTGGTCGTCGATCTGTGGGGTGGATTTCAGGACGTAGCGCGCACGACCCCCTGGGAGCGCGACACCATCATCAACGTATTTTCAACCACCAAGACCATGAGCTGCCTGTCGCTGCTCGTGCTCATCAGCCGCGGCCTGGTCGATGCCGATGCGCCAGTATATAAATACTGGCCCGAGTTCGAACAGAACGGCAAAGAGGGCGTGCTGGTCCGGCATCTGTTGTCGCACACCGCGGGTGTGCCGGCATGGGATGTGCGCATGGACGCCGCCGAATTATATGACTGGGACAAGGTTACCAGCCTGCTTGCCACACAGGCGCCCTGGTGGGTGCCGGGATCAAAGTCGGGATACCACGCCATCTCCCAGGGCAATCTGGTGGGCGAAGTCGTGCGCCGGGTAGATGGCCGTTCTGTTGGTAAATTCTTCGCAGAGGAAATCGCCGGGCCGATGGGCGCGGATTTTCACATCGGGCTGGGCGCCGAACATGACAGCCGTGTGGCGCCGGTCATTCCAGTGCCGCCCATTCAGTTTGGCGGCCCCAATGGCGGCGAGCCGGATCGCAACTCGATCCCGTTCCGGGCCATGAACCCGCGCCTGATAGCGGAGCAGTCCTGGACGATTCCCTGGCGTCGCGCCGAGATTCCGGCGGCGGGCGGGCATGGCAACGCACGCGGCGTGGCCCTGGCGCAAGCGGCGGTGTCACACGGCGGGTCGCTGCGGGGCGTCGAACTGCTGTCGAAAAAGACAGTTGATCGGATCTTCGATGTGCAGGCTGCCGGCCGTGACCTGGTGCTCGGCATCGGCGTCACTTTCGGCGTTGGTTACGGCCTCAACTCGCCACGCAACCCGATCAGCCCGAATGCCCGCGTGTGCTATTGGGGCGGCTGGGGCGGCTCGCTGGTGGTCAATGACGTCGATGCCGGATTCACCATGGCGTATGTCATGAACCGCATGGGCGAAGGCACTGTCGGCGATGACCGTGCGCACTCTATGCTGCGGGCGATCTACGCATCCCTCGGGTAAAGCCGATCGTCCCGGCGTGACGTCGAGCGCCTGGCAGCGTTTCCTTAGCGGCTTTTTGTGCCCGACGCCTCATTTGGGGAATGGCGAGCATGGTTAAAGCGCTATGCGATCAACCGGAATCGTTCAGATTGCCAGATGATCGCATAAAACAGACTCTCGTCAATCACCCCGTCCCAGGGCGGCGCTAAGATCGTTCACCTTCAATTCACCTTCACGGGTCTGCCCGCCATTGGCCAGGAAGCGGGCCATGTTGCGTTGCGCCGATGGATTGCGCAGCAGCGTCTGGAAAAGATAGGCCTCTTCCAGAAGTCCCTGCTGTAACGGCAGATCGGCGGCATTCACCGCCAGCTTCGCCGCGCGAATGGCTTCAATTGGGAACGAGGCGATACGTGCCGCCAGCCGGTCCACCCATGGGCCAATTTCATGGGCGGCGAAGATGCGATCAAGATACCCCCAGCGCTCGGCGGTTTCGGCATCCAGATCATCCGCGCCAAGGATCACTTCTATCGCCCTGCCCCGCCCGATAAGGCGCGGCAGGCGCTGGGTGCCGGTACCACCAGGCAGGATGCCCAGCGGCACCTCCATCTGATTAATTCGGGTTTTGCCTTTCACGCCATAACGCAGGTCGAAACTCATCGCCAGTTCACTGCCGCCACCGCCCACACGGCCCTCTATTTGCGCAATAGTGACCTTGGCCATGGTGCGGAAGCGTTCGCACATGGCGTGATAGGTGTTCAGTTCCGGGCTGCGTTCCGCGGGCGTGCCGATCGGAAAACGCAGAATGGCGCCGACATCGAAATGGGCGAGGAAGAAATCCGGGTGGGCGCTGCGCAGGATAAACACCGCCAGGCCGTCATCGGCCTCGACATCCAGCGATAATTGCATGATCTCGGTAAACAGCTCTGTGGTGATGATGTTGATGGGCGGCGCATCCACGGTGGCCACGGCAATGCGGTCCTTCTTTTCGACCCGGATCAGTTTGTAGTTGTAAGCCATGACTGCACCTCCCATGTTCTGGTGAATTGGTGGACGACGGTATCTGCGGAACCCGCTCCCTTTCCCCTTTAGCCCAGCACCGGCCCGTGCTACAAGCCCGGCCTCATGCTGCATGTAAATGATCTGAACTATTCCATTGCCGGGCGGCCCCTGTTCAAGGGGGCGACGCTGGCCATCCCGGATGGCTGGCGCGTGGGACTTATTGGCCGTAATGGCACTGGCAAATCAACTCTGCTACGGCTCATAACCGGCGAGATCGGCCCCGATGCGGGCAGCCTGAATATTAACCCCGGCGCGCGGGTCGGCGTTGTGGCGCAAGAGGCACCCAGCGGCGAGATCAGCCTTCTGGATACGGTGCTGGCCGCCGACACGGAGCGCACGGCGCTGCTGGAAGAAGCCGAAACCGCGACCGATCCCAATCGGATCGCCTATCTTCACACGCGCTTGGCGGATATTTCGGCCCACACAGCCCCGGCGCGGGCGGGCGCCATTCTCAAGGGGCTGGGCTTTGACACCGCGCAACAGGCCTTGCCATGCAGCGCCTATTCCGGCGGCTGGCGCATGCGGGTCGCGCTGGGCGCAGTACTGTTTGCCCAACCCGATCTGCTGCTGCTGGACGAGCCGACCAACTATCTCGATCTAGAAGGCGCCATCTGGCTTGAATCCTATCTGCGCAGCTATCCGCGCACGGTCATTCTGGTCAGCCATGACCGCGATCTGCTGAACACTGCGGTTCAGTATATTGTACATCTCGATGAGGGCCGCCTGAACATGTATACGGGCGGATATGATCAGTTCGAGGACGTGCGCCGGCTGAAGCTGGAACAGCAGATGTCGATGAAGACCAAGCAGGACCATCAGCGCAAACATCTGCTGGCGTTTGTCGACCGGTTCAGATACACCGCGTCGAAAGCCCGGCAGGCGCAAAGCCGCCTGAAGGCGCTGGCGCGCATGCAGCCCATTGCGGCGGTCAGTGAAAGTCACGTGCTGCCGTTTGACTTTCCCAATCCCGAACATCTGGCCCCGCCGCTGATCAGCATCGAAAATGGCGAGGTGGGGTATACGCCCGGCCAGCCGGTGCTGCGCAAGCTGAACCTGCGGTTTGACATGGAAGACCGCATCGCGCTGCTCGGCGCCAACGGCAACGGCAAATCCACCTTCGCCAAGCTGCTGACCGGCAAGCTGAAGCTGCAAAACGGACAGATGCGCATGTCGAAAAAACTGCGCATCGGCTATCTGGCGCAACACCAGATTGACGAACTGGATGGACGGGGCACCCCGTATGATCATTTCCGCGACGCCCTGCCGGAAAACACCACCGAGGCGCAGATACGCAACAGACTAGGCGGCTTCGGCTTCGGCTTTCTCAAAGCGACGACCAAAGTCGATGATCTGTCGGGCGGCGAAAAAACCCGGTTGCTGTTTGCGCTGATCACCCTGCCGAAACCGCATCTGATGATTCTGGACGAACCAACCAACCATCTGGACGTGGACAGCCGCGAGGCGCTGGCCCAGGCGCTCAATGAATATGAAGGGGCTGTCATCCTGATCAGCCACGACCGGCACCTGATCGATGCCTGCGCCGAGCGGCTCTGGCTGGTGAAGGACGGCACGGTCGCCGCCTATGACGGCACGCTGGATGAATATAGCCAGTCGCTGTTGCAGGGGGGGCGTGGATCGGCCCCCAAACTTGCGTCTGTCAAGGACAGTGCGGCGGCCCGCGAGAAAAAGCGCAGTGGCGCGCAAAAGCGCAATGGAATATCCCCCCTTAAACAGGCCGCCGCAGACGCGGAAAAGAAGCTGGCCGATCTGAACGTGCTGAACAGCCGCGTCGAAGAGGCGCTGGCCCGGCCCGAGATTTATACAGAGGCGCCGGAACGCGCGCAGAAACTGATGAAGCAGCGCGCCGATCTGGCCCGCATGATTGCCGCGGCCGAGGAGCGCTGGATAGACGCGCAACAGGCCTATGAAGAGGCGATGGTGGTGGCCTAGATGTCATGTTTCACCAGGTTGTTTACGGGCAGACGGGATGACGCCGTGGCTGAAATGATCCCGCATTCGCAGGCCGGCATGAAGTTATAACAACACCCGGATTCGGGACCGGATCAGATAAATGGCAGGGAGAAACCGATGACACTGACTATTTACGGCGCAACGCTGTCACGGGCCGCGCGTGTGCTGTGGATGGCCAAGGAACTCGGCCTTGATTTCAGATCGGTGCAGATCAGCCCGGATGACACACATGTCCCCGAACTCCTCCGGGTCAATCCTAACGGGCGTATCCCGGCCATTGATGATGGCGGTGTGCTGCTGTTCGAATCCCTCGCCATCAATCTGTATCTATTGAAAAAGCATGGCGGCCCGTTGCTGCCGGACAATATTTCCGATGAGGGGCGGATGGTGCAATGGAGCTTTTGGGCCATGACCGAACTGGAAGGCCCGCTTGTCCAGCTTTTATTAAACGTGATCCGGCCCGAGACAATCAGTCCCGCTGATGTGGCGGCCGCGACGGAAAAGCTGCCGCACGTGCTTCGCGTATTGGAAGGTGCTTTGACGGGGAGAGAGTATCTGTTGGGATCGGCATTCACGGGCGCCGATCTCAATGTCGCCTCGGTTTTAAGTTACCTGAAAACGATTGTTAACTACGACTTCGGGAGCTTTCCTAACATTTCCGCCTGGACCAGCCGTTGCCTGGGCCGCCCGGCCTTCTCTGCGGCCGCGGCAGTCACCGCCAGCTAGTCTGCCCTGCGCACTTTCCGGCATCTGAATCGGACGCAGAATTTTGTTGCTGCCGGGCCCGCCACCCGCACACGCAGCAGGGCTGAAATTGCGCAATTTTCCACACACGGGGATAATGGCTATAAGTGGCCCCGTATCCTGATCACAAATCAAGGGAGACATTCATGGCGCTTACGATTTACGGCATACCCACCTCGCGCGCACTGCGCATCCTGTGGCTGGCCAACGAACTTGGCCTCGATTTCAAATATGTGCCGGTGGATTTTTCGGGCGGATCGCGCCAGCCGGAATTCATGAAACTGAACCCCAACGGGCATGTGCCGGTGATTGATGATGACGGGCTGATCCTGTGGGAATCACTGGCCTGTAATCTGTATCTGATCAAAAAGCATGGCGGCCCGCTGCTGCCGAAAAATCTGGCTGATGAGGGCCGCGCGCTGCAATGGAGTTTCTGGGTAATGACCGAGGTGGAAAAAGCCGCGCTCTCATTACTGAGGAAACTGGTCTATCCCGCCGACATCGCTGATGCCGAAGTGGCGGCGGCGAGGGGAAAGCTTGTTCCAGCATTCAGCGTGCTGAATGGGGCGCTGATGGGGAAAGACTGTCTGCTCGGGACGGAGTTTACGATCGCCGATCTGAACGTCGCGGCCGTGCTGGCCTGGCTGAAAATCGTTAAATATGATTTCTCCGCCATTCCCAATGTGGAGGCGTGGCTCACACGCTGTCTGGCGCGGCCGGCCTATGTGGCGGCCAAGGCCACGAAATAGGGATGTCCGTCAAATACGACGCCAGTGAACCTGATCCCGGAGCGGCCGGCTTTTTTCAGACACCAAAATGCCCGCTTCTGCTACCATTCCGCAGGATGAAAGACACGCTCAGGAACAGGGACGCAGAATGACAGCGGCAAAAGAAAGCGAAGCGTCGGTGCACCAGGATTATTCCGTGGTCGGCGATATGTATCATCATTTCTATGTCGGGCTGCTGCTGGCCATCGCCAATCGAGCGGGCGCGGTGCGCGGGGCGGAAGTGGTGTTCCGCGCCTTCCGCCGCCAGCAGCAGGCGAAGTTTCTTTCGGGCCTCGACAAACTCGGCCTGCGGCATCTGCCGCCCGCCGTCGCCTGCGCGCAATATCACTATCTCTCAAACGCGCTGGGCGGCGTGAAGGTCGAATGGATCCCCGAGACCGACCGCAAGAGCTGGGTGCGCTTTCTGCCGCCGCGCTGGATGTTCGACGGCACCGCGGTCTGCGGCATTCCCACCGAAATGAGCCGCGCCACCATGCGCGGCTGGCACGCCAATAATGGCGTGGCGCTGGGCAATCTGCGACTGGGTTTTGTCTGCACGTCGCTGACCACCGATGCGGGGCCCGGGCTGATCGGTTATTATTTCGAGGCGGACCATGATCTGCCGCCCGAGGAGCGGCTGCGTTTTTCACCGGGCGAACGGCTGCCCGGCCCGGCGGGCAATCTGCCGACCGTGGACTGGAGCGCCGATCACCGCGCGCGCGTCAAGCGCAATTATGCGATGGAATATGTGCGCTCCACCATCTCAGCGATGTGCGAGGTGCTCGGCCCGGCGGAGGCGGGGCATATCGGGCGGACGGCGGGCCGCCAGATCGGCATGCAGTTTCACGATGAGATTTGCGACGGGCTGGGCCATCCACACACGCCCGACGACGCCGTTACGTCCTTTGCAAAACTGTTCACGCGACTGGCGCGCGCGCATGGCGATGCGGCGGAATATGAACCGCCCGCGCGCAGCGCCCCGGCGTTGGTGCGTCAGACCAGCTGGCGGTTTGGCGCGGGCCTTGCCTTGCCCGCAGAAGGGTTCGAGGCCTGGAATGGAATCTGGGAAGGCCTCGCGGCGGTGCACGGAAAAAAATATGGCGTCGGCCTCACCGCCACCCAACGCCTTGATCTCGGCGATGGCGCATTCGAATGGCGGCTACGGGAGTTGTGAGGGGAGGGGTTGGGGGAAGAGGGTAACGTCCCCTTTTGATGTTTCTTAGATGTTTAGATGTAATCTTGATCAGCTGGCACATCTAGAGCTTGCACCTGGTCGGGAATGATCCGCCAAACGATCATGAAGACAAATAATCCCAAGACCGTAATCATTAAAATATTAGGCCAAAGAGATTTAGCCCAAATTTTCAATAAAATAAAAGAGATCTTAACCTTCCCGTTCTTTTGAAATTCTTCAAATTCGCTGGGGTGTTGAATCCGGTATCTATCGTAATCAACGCCATCATGATTGGCTCTATATTTTTTTAAAATCTGATCATATTTGTGTCCATACTTTTCTATTTCCACTGCGGTGATACTTGCTGATTTAGCACTTAATTCTCGGCGAAGTTCATTGAGTTCGAGTCCGCAAAGATGATGCTGTTCTGCGATCACAGCATCGTCATTGCTATATTGAATCAAAGAAACGGCAAGGATTAGCACTGACATAACCAATGTAAGTGCGCTTAAATCACTTACGAGAAGCGAAGGTAGTTTGTACACAAAGGGAATCACAGTGAGAGCAATCACAATTGCTGACGCCAGAGCAACTACAAGCGCCATTTGTCGATCTCTGCCCACTAGTCTACTTGACGCATTGAATCTTGAGCCTTTCGTTGTCTTCATGCTGTGAAGCAAGTCATTCAACGGGTCTCTCATTTTGCTCTCCTTTCATCGCCAGTTTTTTTAAGTGAGATGCAAAGAAGTAAAGGGGACGTTACCCATTGCAAAGGAGTGGGGGACGTTACCCATTATTCCGAAATTTAAACAGGACGTCACCCATTTCTCCATCCTAAGCGTGCGTTTCAGAAGTCTTCGCCGTCAGTTCGATTCCTAGCGCCTTCATAACGGCCAGTGTCGTTTTCAGGGTCGGGTTGCCGTTCTCGCTGAAGGAGCGGTAGAGTTGTTCACGCGAAAGCCCGGTTTGCGCCGCGATTTGCGCCATGCCTTTGGCGCGCGCGACAATTCCAAGCGCCCTGGCGATGTACGCGGCGTTGCCGGTTTCCAGCGCATCCGCCATGAAAAAAGCAATTTCTTCATCATTGCCCAATGCAGCGGCTGGATCATACGCTGTCAGTTTTTCAGCCATTCTGTTCACTCCGTTTCCAAATCCTGGGCCATTTTTGTTTGCCAGGGTAATATCTCGCGCCTGTGTGCGCTTGGCCCCGCCGCACAGCAAAAGGATCAGGGTGTTTCCTCGCTGCTGAAAATAAAGCCGGTAGCCCGGGCCATAATGAATCCGGAGTTCACTGACGCCGCCGCCCACCAGGGAAACATCCCCTGGCACCCTTCGGCCAGACGCGCAATTCTGGTGGCGATGATTGTTCGTAACCGCCGGTCCCGCAGCCTTGCTTCCCAAAGGCGAAAACTTTCGGTCTGCCTGATTTCAACCTTTATGGATAAATGTAGTATATAAACTACTAAATGTCAGCACTTTTTTGCAGCGCCAACAATTCACCCCCGCCCCTTCATCACTGCCCGCACATCATTCCCCGTTGCGGGTTCGGCGCCAGCGGCGCGTATAGCGCGCACGCATTCATTTACCAGATCGGCATTGGTGACCCGCGAACCCATTGGCGCGTCTTCCAGCCCGGTGCGCACGCCGCCGCCGCGCGCCACGATGGCGGGGATGAGACGCGTGAT
>SHWM01000096.1 GCA_009693835.1 Alphaproteobacteria bacterium | reverse complement strand
AGGTTCGCTTCTGCCCTCCAGCGAATGGCATTTTCATGTAGCGATTTACCGGGCGCGCCCGGAGATTAACGCCGTGGTGCACAGCCATTCCCTGTACGCCACGGCGCTGGCCTGCGCGCATCGCGAAATTCCCGCTTTTCATTATATGGTTGCGGTGGCGGGCGGCGATAGCATCCGGTGCGCGCCCTATGCGACCTTTGGAACGGACACGCTGGCGGAACATGCCGTGACGGCCCTTGATGGCCGCATGGCCTGCCTGCTATCCAATCACGGCCAGATTGCATTGGGAGGAACCCCCGCCAGGGCGCTTGCATTGGCGCAGGAAGTTGAAGCATTGGCCGCACAATATTGCATCGCGCTGCAAATCGGTGCGCCGACGCTGCTCGATGCCGAAGAAATGCGCCGGGTGCTGGAGAAATTCAAATCCTATGGCCAGCAGGGAAGGGTGTCCGCATCATGACGACAGCATTGATTACGCATCTGGCCTGTCTGGAACATGTGATGCCGTCCAACCATCCCGAATCGCCGGAGCGGTTGCGCGCCGTACTGGCCGCACTGGAGGCGCCCGAATTTTCGTCCCTGTTGCGGGTTCAGGCCCCGGAGGCCAGCATGGAGCAGCTTGCGCTGGCGCATCCGGCCGGGTTCGCGGCGGCGCTGCTGGCGAAACTGCCTCAGAAGGGGTTTGCCTTCATTGATGGCGACACGCCCATATCGCCAGGCAGTGGCGGGGCCGCGCTGCTTGCGGCGGGGGCCGTCGTGCAGGCCGTCGATATGGTCATGCGCGGAGATATCCGTAACGCCTTTTGCGCCGTCCGCCCGCCCGGGCATCATGCGGAAAGCAACCGGGCCATGGGCTTCTGCCTGTTCAATAATGTGGCGGTGGGGGCCTTGTGGGCGCGCAGGGAATGGAATTGCGCGCGCATTGCGGTCATTGATTTTGACGTGCATCACGGCAATGGGACGCAAGAAATTTTTCAGCGCGATCCCGGGCTGTTTTACGCCTCGACCCATCAGGCGCCATTTTATCCGGGCACCGGAGCGGCGCATGAAAAGGGGATCGCGGGCAATGTGGTCAATGTGTCGCTGCAGGCGGGTGCCGGCAGCGAGGCCTTTCGCGCCGCAATGAGCGGCCATGTCCTACCTGCCCTGGAGTCGTTCGGCCCGGATTTTATTCTGATTTCCGCAGGCTTCGATGCGCATATGCAGGATCCGCTGGCGAATTTGTGGCTGGAGGAAGCGGATTATGGCTGGGTGACGCGTGAGATCATGCGGGTCGCGGATGCCCATTGCGCGGGCAGGGTGGTTTCCGTCCTCGAAGGAGGGTATGATCTGCATGCGCTCGCCAGCAGCGTTCAGGCGCATGTAAGCGCCCTGATGGCGGCATGAAAAGGCCAGAAAGATGACGGAAAAGAAAAAGCCGCCGGCCCCTGAACCCATAGCCGGTTTAAGCTTCGAGCAGGCCCTGCGCGAACTGGAAGGTATTGTGGCGCGGCTGGAAGGCGGTCAGGTGGATCTGGAGGAATCGATCAGCATTTACGAGCGCGGCAGCCGGTTGCGCGCCCATTGCGACGCCATCCTGAAAGACGCCCAGGCCAAGGTAGAGAAGATCGTGGTGGCGTCGGATGGTACGGTATCTGCCGCGCCTGAAGACGGCGCCGGACAAACTGTCAGTTGACGGATAAGTGCATGGACGATTTCGACGCGGCGCTGGCCAGGGCGGCGAGTGCAACCGGGCAGGCTCTGGACATGCTGCTGCCAGCTGCGCGCGACCCGGAAAGCCGCCTGTTTGACGCCATGCGTTATGCAGCCATGGGCGGTGGCAAGCGCCTGCGGCCATTCCTGGTTCTGAACAGCGCCGCCTTGTTCGACGTTAATACGGATTGTGCGTTGCGGGTGGCGGCGGCGGTTGAATGCGTGCACAGCTATTCCTTGGCGCATGATGATTTGCCCTGCATGGATGATGACGACCTGCGCCGGGGCAAACCCTCTACCCATCGCCAGTTTGACGAGGCCACGGCCGTGCTGGCGGGCGACGGGCTACTAAGCCTGGCCTTTGAAATTCTGGCCGGCGTTGAAACGCATGAAGACCCGAATGTCCGCTGTGAACTGGTGCGCGGTCTGGCTGTGGCGTCGGGTCCGCACGGCATGGTAGGGGGGCAAATGCTGGATCTGCAGGCGGAGCATGAAACTTTGTCTGCGCCCGCCATTACCCGGTTGCAGCAATTGAAAACAGGCGCACTGATCGCATTCGCGAGCGAGGCCGGCGCGATACTTGGCAGGGCGTCTCCCTCGTGCCGCCACGCCCTGCATGCCTATGCGCATGATTTTGGTCTGGCGTTTCAGATAACCGATGACCTTCTGGATATTGAGAGTAATGACGAAACATTAGGGAAATCAGCCGGCAAGGATCAGGCTGCCGGTAAATCCACGCTGGTGTCACTGCTTGGCGTGGACCGCGCCCGGCTTCAGGCCAAAATCCTGTCAGAGCAAGCGGTTAAGCATCTTGATTTATTTGATGAAAAAGCCGATCTTCTGCGGGCTGCGGCGCTCTATGCTATTGACCGGCGCGCCTGAAAGTCATGTATCTGGCAGATAATTTAACGCGTTATCCAAAGAGGTGAGCGATATCGTGAGCAAGACACCGCTGCTCGATCTGGTGCACATTCCTGCGGACCTGAAACAATTCAGGCAGCGCCAGCTTCGTCAGCTGGCGGATGAATTGCGCACCGAGACCATCGAAGCGGTATCGGTGACGGGCGGGCATCTGGGGGCCGGGCTGGGGGTGGTGGAGCTGACGCTGGCGCTGCATTATGTATTTGATGCGCCCAGGGACAAAATCGTCTGGGATGTCGGGCACCAGACCTATCCGCACAAAATCCTGACGGGCCGGCGCGGCCGTATCCGGACCCTGCGCCAGGGCGGCGGCATTTCCGGTTTCACGAAACGGGCGGAAAGCGAATATGACGCCTTTGGCGCGGCGCATTCCTCCACTTCCATATCCTCGGCGCTTGGCATGGCGGTGGCGCGCGATCTGCGCGGGGAGGATAATCACGTCGTGGCGGTCATCGGCGATGGCGCCATGAGCGCAGGCATGGCTTATGAGGCGATGAACAATGCCGGTTCACGGCACACGCGGCTGATCGTTATTCTGAACGATAATGATATGTCGATCGCGCCGCCGGTGGGGGCCATGAGCGCCTATCTCGCCAAGCGCCTTTCCGGTCGGAAATATCTGACGCTCCGGCAGACAGCAAAACAGATCACCCATAAAATCTCGGAGCGGCTGGAACGCACGGCGCGCAAGGCGGAAGAATTCACCCGTGGCATGGCCACGGGCGGCACGCTGTTTGAAGAACTGGGGTTTTATTATGTGGGCCCGATTGACGGCCATAATCTCGATCATCTGATTCCGGTGCTCGAGAATGTGCGCAACGCCAAACAGGGTCCCATTCTGCTGCATGTCGTGACGCAAAAGGGCAAGGGGTATCCCCCGGCGGAGGCGGCGGAGGACAAATATCACGGTGTGAATAAATTTGATGTCATCACCGGGATGCAGAAAAAATCAGCGCCCAACGCCCCGCAATATACTAAAGTGTTCGCACAAAGCCTGATTAGCGAGGCGCAGAAGGACGATAAAATTGTCGCGATCACCGCGGCCATGCCCTCGGGTACAGGGCTTGACCTGTTCGCCAGGGCTTTTCCCGGGCGCTGTTTTGATGTGGGCATTGCAGAACAGCACGGCGTGACCTTTGCCGCTGGACTGGCGTGCGAGGGCTATAAGCCATTTGCCGCCATTTATTCCACCTTTCTGCAGCGCGCCTATGACCAGGTCGTGCATGATGTGGCGATACAGCGCCTGCCGGTGCGTTTCGCCATAGACCGGGCGGGACTGGTCGGGGCTGACGGGCCTACGCATGCCGGATCCTTTGATATTGGTTATTTGGGCAATCTGCCCAATTTCGTTGTGATGGCGGCCGCCGATGAGGCGGAGCTGATGCATATGGTGGCCACGGCGGCGTCCATTGATGACCGGCCTTGCGCTTTTCGCTTTCCGCGCGGCGAGGGTACGGGGGTGGCATTGCCGGACGCGGGCGTGCCTCTTGCTATCGGAAAAGGCAGGCTGCTCCGCGAGGGCAACCGCGCCGCCATTTTGAATTTTGGCGCGCGTCTTAGCGAGGTCATGGAGGCGGCAAAAGTGCTGGAACCCTACGGGCATCGCATCAGCGTGGCGGATGCGCGGTTCTGCAAACCTCTGGATACAAATTTAATCGCCCGCCTGGCGCGTGAACATGAAATTCTGATCACCATTGAGGAAGGCGCGATGGGCGGTTTCGGCGCGCAGGTGCTGCATTTTCTGGCCACGGGCGGTTATCTGGACAGGGGGCTGACCGTGCGTCCGCTCTGTTTGCCAGACCGGTTTCAGGATCAGGAGACGCCTGAAAAAATGTATGCGGAAGCCGGTCTGGACGCCACCCATATTGCTGCAACGGTTCTCGCGCTGCTCGGCGCGGGTATTCCGCATGCGGAAATATTGCGGGCCTAACCAGCGCGGCTATTGCCGGTAAGCCGGATCAATCCTTACAAACGGATGGAACACCAGTGGTTCAGCCACCTGACACCACGATGCAGGCCGAAGTCATTGTGCTGGGGCATTCGGGCGACGGCGTAATCCTGCATGAGGGCCGCAAAATTTTTGTGCCATACGCAGCACCCGGTGACCGGCTTGAGCTGAAAATGATGGAGGGCGGCAAAGACCGCGCCGTCATCACGCGGATTGTAACGGCCTCCGGGTCTCGCGTGACCCCGCCCTGTCCGCATTTCGGTGATTGCGGCGGCTGCGCGCTGCAGCATTTGAGCGATCCGTTCGTTGCGGACTGGAAACGCCAGTCCATCATTGATGCCCTCGCGCACCGTGGATTGCGGGATGTAACAGTCCGTCCCACGCTCACCATGCCGGTGGCGACGCGCAGGCGGGCTGCGTTTGCCGTGGAGCAGGGAGCGAGTGGCGTCAGGATCGGGTTTAGCGCGCGGCACAGCCACCGCCTCGTGGCTATCTCGGACTGTGCAGTCCTCGACAGGCGCATCCTTCTGGCGCTGCCTGGTCTACGCGACCTTCTCACCTTTTTCGCGAGGGGCCAGACGGCGCGCCTGCTGGTAACGCAAACGGAAACCGGGCTGGATGTGGATGTGCATACAGGCGCTGGCGGGAAAGGCGGCCCCGGTTTACGGGTGCGCAATCTTCTGGCGGCGGCGGCCGCACGGCTTGACCTGGCGCGCCTTAGTTTGAACGGTGAGACAATGCTGGAGCGGCGCAAACCACTCGTCCTGATGGGACAAGTGGCTGTATGCCCGCCGCCGGGCGCCTTCCTGCAGGCCAGCATTGAGGGGCAGGCAGCCCTGATCGCGCTGGTGATGGAGGGGCTGGATACTGTTGTATCAGGAAAGGGGACGCGAATTCTGGACCTGTTCGCGGGCTGCGGTACATTTTCCTTTCCCGTGGCCCATCATGCCCGCGTGCATGCGGCGGAGGGGGACCGCGCCATGACGGACGCCATGCGCACTGCGGCCAGGGAGACGCAGGGCGTGAGACAGATTGAGGTCAGCCAGCGCGATTTACAGCGTAGCCCATTTACCGCCGAAGAGCTCGGCGTTTATTCCGCCGTGATATTTGATCCGCCCAGGACCGGCGCACAGGCGCAGGCCGCGCAGCTTGCGGCAAGCCGGGTGAACCGGGTGATTGCTGTTTCCTGCGCGCCCGCAAGTTTCGCGCGCGACGCGCGCGCATTGGTGAACGGCGGGTTCCAGCTTCGCTGGGCCGCGCCGGTCGACCAGTTCCGCTGGTCAGCCGAGCTGGAACTGGTGGCCCTGTTCGAGCGCGCCTAAACCCGGCGCTCCACCATCATCTTCTTGATTTCCGCAATGGCCTTGGCGGGGTTCAGGTTCTTGGGGCAGGCCTGGGCGCAGTTCAGAATGGTGATGCAACGGTACAGACGGAAGGGATCCTCCAGATCGTCCAGCCGCTCGCCGGTTGCTTCGTCCCGGCTGTCGATCAGCCAGCGATAGGCCTGCAACAGGGCGGCGGGGCCAAGATAGCGGTCGCCGTTCCACCAATAGCTGGGGCAGCTGGACGAACAGCAGGCGCACAGGATGCATTCATACAGCCCATCCAGCTTCTGGCGGTCCTCATAGCTTTGCAGCCATTCCTTTTGCGGTTCCGGCGTTACCGTTTGAAGATAGGGTTTGATGGACGCGTACTGCGCGTAAAAATTGTTCAGATCCGGCACCAGATCCTTGACCACCTCCAGATGCGGCAGCGGGTAGATTTTGATGTCGCCATTGATTTCGTACATGCCCCGGGTGCAGGCCAGGGTGTTGCCGCCGTCAATATTCATGGCGCACGAACCGCATACGCCTTCGCGGCAGGAACGGCGGAAAGTCAGGGTCGGGTCAATCTCGTTTTTGATCTTGATCAGCGCGTCCAGCACCATCGGGCCGCAACTGTCGGTGTCAATCTCATAGGTATCCAGACGCGGGTTGCGGTCATCGTCCGGGCTCCAGCGGTAGATGTGGAAGGTGCGGATATTTTTTGTCCCGGCGGGGGCTTTGAACAGATTGCCCTTTTCAACTTTTGAATTTTTTGGCAGCGCAAACTCAACCATGACCCTATCCTTAATAGACGCGCTTCTTGGGCGCGATATATTGAATGTCATTCGACAGCGTGTAGGCATGCACCGGACGGTAATCGATGCGCACCTTGCCGCTTTCATCGAGCCAGCTCAGCGAGTGCTTCATCCAGTTGTCATCGTCACGGTCGGGGTAATCTTCACGCGCATGGGCGCCACGGCTTTCCTTGCGGTTTTCCGCCGAGAACACAGCAACCATCGACTGGCGGATCAGATTATCGAACTCCAGTGTCTCGATCAGATCGGAATTCCAGATCAGTGACCGGTCCGAGGTTTTGATGTCGGTACGCGCGTCATAGACTTCACGGATTAGCTTGCAGCCTTCCTCCAGAATTTCGCCGGTGCGGAACACGGCGCAATTATTCTGCATGATGATCTGCATGCGCAAACGCAATTCCGCCGTAGAAGTGCTGCCCTTGGCGTATCTGGCGGCGTCAAGCCGGGAGAGCGCAATGTCGGCCGAGTCTATGGGCAATTCGCGCTGCTTCTCATCTTTCCTGATGACCTGGGCGGCGCGCTGCGCCGCCGCGCGTCCAAACACCACCAGATCGATCAGTGAGTTGGAGCCCAGCCGGTTGGCGCCGTGCACGGATACGCAGGCGGCTTCGCCGACCGCCATCAGGCCGGGCACGACCGTATCTGGGTTGCCGTTGCGCAGCGTTACGACTTCGCCATAAAAATTGGTCTGCAACCCGCCCATATTGTAATGCACGGTGGGCAGAACGGGGATCGGCTCCTTGGTCACGTCGACACCCGAAAAAATCCGTGCGGATTCCGAAATGCCGGGCAGGCGCTCATGCAGGATGGCCGGATCGAGATGATCCAGATGCAGATAGATATGATCTTTCTTGGGGCCAACGCCGCGGCCCTCGCGAATTTCCACGGTCATGGAGCGGCTGACGACGTCGCGGGACGCCAGATCCTTGGCGGAGGGCGCATAGCGCTCCATGAACCGCTCGCCGTTGGAATTGGTCAGATAGCCGCCTTCGCCGCGCGCGCCTTCGGTTATCAGGCAGCCCGCGCCGTAAATTCCGGTGGGATGAAACTGCACGAATTCCATGTCCTGTAACGGCAGCCCGGCGCGCAGCGCCATGCCATTGCCATCGCCTGTGCAGGTATGCGCGGAGGTCGCGGAAAAATAGGTCCGGCCATAGCCGCCCGTCGCCATGATGGTGATTTTGGCGCGTATGCGGTGGATCTGGCCATCGTCCATGTTGATGGCGATCACGCCCCGGCACTCGCCCTCTTCCATGATCAGATCAATGACGAAATATTCGATCATGAATTCGGCATTATTGCGGATACTCTGCCCATACAGCGTATGCAGCATCGCATGTCCGGTGCGGTCGGCGGCGGCACAGGTGCGCAGCGCGGGCGGGCCCTCGCCATATTGCGTCGTCATGCCGCCAAAGGCGCGCTGATAGATCTTGCCTTCCTCGGTGCGCGAGAAGGGCACGCCGAAATGCTCCAGTTCGAACACGGCGGCGGGGGCCTCGCGGCACAGAAATTCGATGGCGTCCTGATCGCCCAGCCAGTCGGCGCCCTTGACCGTGTCATACATATGCCAGCGCCAGTCGTCCTCAATCATATTGCCGAGCGCCGCTGAAATTCCGCCCTGGGCGGCGACGGTATGGCTGCGGGTGGGGAACACCTTGGTAATGTTGACCGTCCTCAGGCCGGCCTGGGCGCAGCCGAGCGTCGCCCGCAGTCCGGACCCTCCGGCGCCAACCACCACGACATCATAGGTGTGCTCAGTAATCGGATAGGCAGTCATCTCACAAAGCGCTCCCAAAGCTCAATTTCAGTACCGACAGCAGGCAGGCCAGGCCAAGCCCCAGGCACCCAAGTTTAACTGCAACGATCAGAAAAATTTTCCCCGCTTCCGAATGCACATAGTCCTCGACCACATGGGCAAGCCCTATGCTCATGTGATAAAAACCGACCAGTACGAACATCAGCATGGCGACACTGACCAGGGGCGAGCGCATAACACGCAACGCGCTGGCATAGTCGGCGCCAACCAGCGAAATCATGAGACCGGCAAAGGTGACGGCCAGAGGCACGAGAGCAAGGGCCGTCAGCCGCTGGTGCCAGAAGGTTTCCGTGCCGGCCTTGGCGGAACCCCGTCCGCGCACACGGCCCATCGGCGATTTGAATACAGGCATCAGACGGTCCCCCTGCAGATATAGGCCAGCCACCAAGCAATCACGGTGAGTACAATCGAGCCGGTGAATGCCACCCATGCGGTGCGGTTGGCAGTCTGGATTTCGAAACCATAACCCATATCCCAGAACAGATGCCTGAGACCATTGCACAAATGATACATCAGCGACCAGGTGAAGCCGAGCAGCAGCAGCCTGCCCAGCCAGCTGGCCAGGAACGTCTGCAGGGCGGCGTAGCTTTCGGGCCCGGCGGCCAACGCCAGCAGCCAGCAGGTCAGCAGCAGGCTGCCAATGCCCAGCCCCACGCCGGTGATGCGGTGGGTTATCGAGGCCGCCATGGTGATTTTCCAGCCATAGATCTGGAGATGCGG
>SHWM01000095.1 GCA_009693835.1 Alphaproteobacteria bacterium | reverse complement strand
GCGGCCGAATTCTGCTGGCATGCGGCGCGCCAGTATACGCTGGACCGCAAACAGTTTGGACGCCCGCTGGCGGCCAATCAGCTTATCCAGAAAAAACTGGCTGATATGCAGACCGAGATCTTTATTGGGCTGCAAAGCTGCCTGCGTGTCGGGCGGTTAAAGGATGAGGGGCTGGCCTCGCCGGAAATGATTTCCATCATCAAGCGGAACAGTTGCGGCAAGGCGCTGGAAATTGCGCGGACGGCCCGCGACATGCACGGGGGCAATGGCGTTTCCGATGAATATCATGTCATTCGTCACGCCATGAATCTGGAAGCGGTCAATACGTATGAGGGCACGCATGACGTGCACGCGCTGATCCTGGGACGGGCGATCACCGGCATCGCCGCATTTTCCTGAGACCATACTCGAGGATAGGGAACCGGAACGGCCTAGAGCAATTCCTACTAAGATTGAACCGACACCGTCTAGGCCTGCGATTTCAGTTGCGATTGCCAGAAGCTCTCAAACTCCCGCAATGACCGGGTCAGGTCCTTGAAGCTCTCCCCCAGGGGGCCTGCCATTATCAAGTGATTGCTATGCCGGGCGTACATGTCGGCGACCAGCCTGCGGACCTTGTTACCCGCCGGGGTTAAACGCACCCGTACGGAACGGCGGTCGGTTTCGGAACGTTCGTGATGCACATAGCCAGCCTCCACCAGTTTTTTCAGATTATAGGAGACATTCGATCCCTGATAGTGCCCGCCAGAGCGCAACTCCCCTGCGGTAAGTTCAGAATCACCGATTTTATGGAGTAGCAAAGCCTGAATATTGTTCACATCCGAGATACCGGCTGAATCCTGTTCCCGCTTCAGCATATCCAGCAAAAGTCTATGCAGGCGTTTCACGAGTGAAACTGCCTCAGTATAATATTCTTGCACGCCAGGTTCCTATGTTGAATCCGGATGGATATGCCGTCCGCCACAAAATTGCGCTATGCAGTCCTGCGCGCGGATTCACTTGCAGCACCCTGCTGCCGATAAAACCGGAACACCAATCCACTGTAAGAAAATGTGTAAATTCTTTGATCCAACATAGACTTGTGCATCGCGTGTAATTATTGCGGTGATTGATATCATTGGAATGGCGGATTGGTTTGTGACGGCCGTCACATCTGCGAGCGAATCCTCGCCCAACACGGCGAGTTCTGTGACGGTTGCTCAACAAACTGGATTACAATGACTGGCGATTCAGATGGGCCGCGCCCAGCACCAGCGAGTAGACCGTGACGGACAAACTAATGAATGCGACACGCCCGACGGCCGCAATTTTCCGGCTGAAGGGCGATCAGTCGGGACCGTACAAATATGTCCAGACGCGTAGTTTTGCAGACTATTGGTTCGGCCTTCCCAAGCTGGGCCTGGTTCCGCAAAAGTCCAGCATCACGCCGCGCAAGATAGTGGCCCTGTTACCCGGTGCCATCATGCTGGAAAAAACGCCTTCGGGCGGATTCCGCGTCCGCCTGTCGGGAACGGGAAATCTCGAGCGCTGGGAATTTGAGGCGACAAACGCCAACTATCTGAGTTTCGCGCCGCCCCTGCAGCATGGCATGCTCATCCGAAAATTCGATCTGGCCTCAGAATATCCGTGCGGGCTGGTGCTGGCCGGTAATGAACTCTATACCTCCGGGCGAATCGTTCAGACCGAAACGGTGTTGTTTCCCATGCGCCCGCAAAGTGCCGGTCAGGCAATCCTGTTTGGTTTGATTACGGCAGACCCGGAACGCGACGCAGTCATAAACGGCGACACTCTTGCCTGCGTTCATTTTACCATCAGTTCGGCGCAATTTATCAATATTGGCGCCGGGATCCCGGTTTAACGGCCTCTCAGAAAATTGATAATGCCCGAGAAGTCCATGTCCGCGTTCCCTGCCGCATTGAACAGGCTGTAGATCGACTGCGCCTCGGCCCCTAAAGGCGTGGAAGCCCCTGCAGACATGGCCGCCTGTTGCGCCAGCTTAAGATCTTTCAGCATCATGGCGGCCGTGAAGCCCGCTTTGTAATCATTGTTGGCGGGTGACGTGGGTACCGGCCCGGGAACCGGGCAGTAATTTGAAATGGACCAGCACTGACCGGACGAATTTGCGGTAACCTCAAACAGTTTCGCGTGGTCCAGGCCGAGCTTTTCACCAAGCACAAAGGCTTCGCATACCCCGATCATGGTGATGCCCAGTATCATGTTGTTGCACGCCTTGGCGGCCTGGCCATTGCCCGATCCGCCCGCATGCACCGCCAGCCGGGACAAAGGCTCCAGATAGGGTCTGGCGCGCGCAAAGGACTGGTCCGTCCCCCCGACCATAATGGTCAGCGTCCCTGCCGCGGCACCGCCCACCCCTCCCGACACGGGAGCATCCACCATCTCAAGACCGGCGTCCGCCGCCGCTCGCGCCACATCGCGCGCCGTGCCCACATCAATCGTGGAGCAGTCAATGAAGATTGGTTTTGCCTTGCATTTTGCAAGCAGGCCGTTAGCGCCAAGATAGACACTGCGCACATGCTCGCCTGCGGGCAGCATGGTGATTACGGCGTCCGCACCCTCCAGTACGGCGGACCCCTCCCCCACCACGGTTGCGCCGTCCTGCGCGGCGGCTTCGCGCGACGCGGCTACAACGTCATGGGCGCGCACGCTGTGCCCTGCCTTGAGCAGATTGCGCACCATTGGCCGTCCCATATTGCCCAGGCCGATAAATCCTATCATCGCCATGTCATCCGTCCCTTATTTTTCAAGTTTCAATTCACGCGGACCCAATGGGGCGAAATAGGCGTCCACATCCGGGCCGCTGACCCCGGCCAGTGTGTCCGGCCGCCATTTCGGCGGCTGCCCCTTGTCTATGACCGTGGCGCGTACGCCCTCATAAAAATCGGCGCCCTCGATAAAGCGGTTGGCCAGCCGGTATTCCATCTGCATGCAGGAGATGAAATCAAGTTTCGCGCCCTCACGCAATTGCCGTAACGCCACCTTTGTGCTGATGGGCGATTTACCCAGAATGGCAGCGCGGGTCTGCGCGGCCCAGTCATCGCTTTCCTGCTCCAGCGCCTGGATAATATCCTCCACCCTGTCATGCGCAAAAAACCGGTCGATTCGCGCCCGGTTCTGCGCGAGGGTGGGGGCATCCGGCGGCACCTGGGTAAGCTCATTCAGGACATCCACAATCGGCCGGTTCCGCGCCAGGGCCGCCTGCAAATCCGTAAAACGCTCTGCGGGGGCATAGGCTGTCGCAATGCCGCAATATAGTGCATCCGCCACCCCTATCCGCGTGCCGGTCAGCGCCAGAAAAACCCCCAGCTGCCCCGGACAGCGCGACAGAAAGTAGGAACCGCCCACGTCGGGAAACAGTCCAATGCCGGTTTCCGGCATGGCGAATCGCAGATTTTCGCCCACGATCCGGTGCGCCCCATGCACGGACACCCCGACCCCGCCTCCCATCACGATGCCATTGATGAGGGCGATATACGGTTTTGGAAACTGTTTAATCAGGGCATTGAGACGGTATTCGTCATGGTAAAACCGGTAGGGATATTCATCCCTGGCCAGTCCCAGATCATAGAGCGCGCGAATATCGCCGCCGGCGCAAAACGCCCGTCCGGCCCCCCTGATCAGCACCGCAGTTACCTGCGCATCCTCACGCCAGCCGCGCAATTTCGCCTCGATCGCATGGCACATGCCGAGCGTGAGGGCGTTGAGCGCGACCGGCCGGTTCAGGGTGATTATTCCCAGCCCGCCGGCCTGATCAAAGATGACTTCCGTTTCGTCACTCACCGCCCTAATCCTTCAACAGTTCACGGCTGATGATCACCCGCATGACCTCGTTGGTCCCTTCCAGTATCTGATGTACCCGCACATCGCGCAGATACCGCTCCAGCGGAAAATCGCGCAGATACCCGTAACCGCCGTGTATTTGCAGCGCTTCGTTCACCACTTCAAAGCCCGTGTCCGTGGCCAGGCGTTTGGCCATCGCGGCATAGAGGGTGGCGTCCGGCGATTTGGCGTCTACCTTGCACGCCGCCTGCCGCAGCAGCAGACGCGCGGCGGCCATCTGGGTCGCCATATCGGCCAGCTTGAATTGCAGCGCCTGAAAATCGGCCAGCCGTTTACCGAATTGACGCCGTTCCAACATATAGTTACGCGCAAGGTCAAGGCAGGCCCCCGCCGCACCCAGCGAACAGGCGCCAATGTTCAGGCGGCCGCCGTCCAGCCCCTGCATGGCGATTTTGAACCCGTCGCCTTCCGCGCCAATTCTGTTGGCGACCGGAACGCGGCAATTGTCAAACAGCACCATGGCCGTAGGCTGGCTGCGCCAGCCCATCTTTTCCTCATGCTTGCCAAAACTTAAACCCGGCGTCCCTTTCTCTACAATGATGCAGGAAATGCCGCCGGGGCCAGCCCCGCCGGTGCGGACCATACAGACATAAATATCCGAGACGCCACCCCCGGAAATGAAGGCCTTGGCGCCATTCAAAACGTAATGGTCCCCGTCCCGAACCGCGCGGGTGGCAAGCGAAGCTGCGTCCGAACCGGCCCCCGGTTCGGTCAGGCAATAGCTGGAGATCAGATCCATGCGGCATAGCCTGGGCAGCCACTTCTGACGCTGTTCCTGGCCGCCAAAGCGGTCAATCATCCAGCTTGCCATGTTATGGATGGAGAGGAAGGCGGCCGTGGAGGTGCAACCGGCCGACAGGGCCTCAAAAATAATGGTCGATTCAAGCCGGCCCAATTCTGACCCGCCCACATCCTCACGGACGTAGATCCCGGCGAAACCAAGACCGGCGGCTTCGCGCAGCGCGTCTACCGGGAAATATCCGTCTTTATCCCACTGCGCCGCCCCGGGGGCCAGCTTTCCCGCGGCAAAGCTCTGGGCCACGTGCTGAAAAGCCGCCTGTTCCTCATTTAATTCAAACTGCATCCCTGCTCCTGCAAATCCTCCCCGCAAGGGCTGGCGGTTAGCCTCCGCCTTGTGTTGGTCCATTGGACCCGCAAGCCCGGCAATATACTCGGTTCAGGAAAAATTAAGGATACTAATTATTAGCTTTTTACAAGTGATAATTGCATGTTCTGCCAGTAGTAGCCATCAGGCGTTCTGACTGCGGCGGACCCAGGGGTGCGCCAATGAGGGAATCCGGCAACCGCATTAAAATCGCAAATAACCGGCTGGTGGCGGCGGATCAACCTGTCTGGTGTGCTAATGCCGCCGCCATCCTGATCACGGTAGTCTCCTGGCCTCATGTAACGCCTGCTATTGCCCTGACGGCTTTTACAATACTGTTATTGGTGAACAGCCAGATGTCGTTGATCTTCTGGCTGTTCTGGCGGGATAAGGCGCGAGATGAGCGCGCGGATTTTTGGGAACGGTGTATATTCGCCGGTAATCTTTGTGCGGGCTCCGTCTGGGGCATCGTCTGCGCGCTGCTGTTCCTGTTCCTTCCCAATGCAAGCGGACTTCTGGTGTACCTTATCACGTCGCTGGTTATCGGCGGCTGGGCCATCGCTCAAATCCCGTCCTTCAAATGCATCCTGGCGTTTTCCCTCCCGGCCATCTCCACCATTTTTACGGCGACACTGGCGGACGCACGCTGGCACGACGACGATATCGTCATAGGCGCGACCATCCTGCTGTTCATGACCGTCGTGCTTAGGCATACCCGCCTCATTGCCGACGCCTACCGGGCATCGATTGATCTCTCCAGCGGCCTGAAAGCGCAAGTGGAGACAGAGGCGAGAATAAACACTGTTGTAAGTGCTGAATATGCGCGCGTCCGTCGGATTCTGGAGGCGCTGCCGGTGCCGGTTGGCCTGACGAGACGGTCGGACGGCGAACTGATTTATATTAATCAATATGGCCGGAACATACTGGGTATCAAGGATTTAGCCGAGGACCCAAAAAGTTTGAAGAACGGATTCATCACCGACCGGGAATCCAGAGATCAGGTTTATAATAAAATTACCGGAGGAGAGACTATTCACGAGCTTGAGTTAAGGATGAAACGCAAGGATGGATCGGAATTCTGGGCTCTCTTCTCGGGCAGTGACATAATCTATGATGGCCAGAGCGCGATTTTAGGTGTGTTCCCCGACATAAGTGAATGGCATGCAGCCAAAGAAGGACTGATCAGAAGCCAGGCGAGATTCCGGCTTGTGATGGATGACGCCAGCGACCTCATCACTATCTGGGAACCCAAAATAGGCTTCACCTATATATCACCGTCCGTCGAACGGCTGCTCGGTTACCGGGTGGACGAACTCCCTAAAAACGAACTGCTCAAATATATCCATCCAGAGGATATGAAGCTCAACAGTGCGGCCAATCTCGAATGTATCGAGAAGGGGATTCCGCGCACCTCCTTCACCTATCGCCTCCGTCATAAGGCTGGCCACTGGGAATGGATGGAAGCCTCCTCTTCCATTGACCTGGAAGCAGATAGCGGTAATTTTTTACAAATATCAACGGTGTCGCGGCTGGTGACGGAACGGGTGCAATATGAACAGTCACTCATGGAGGCGCGGGAACGGGCCGAAGCTTCCGACCGGGCCAAATCGGATTTTCTGGCGCATATGAGCCACGAAGTGCGCACCCCGCTCAACGCCGTCATCGGCTTTTCGGAAGTGATGCGCGACTAGCTGTTCGGGCCATTGGGATCGCCCCGCTATGAGGAATATATCAATGACATTTATAATAGCGGCACGCATCTTCTGGCGCTGATCAATGATGTGCTGGATATTTCAAAGGTGGAGGCTGGCAATTTTGAGCTTCAGGAAGATCGCGTATCACTCGATGCTATCGTTGATACCGCCATGCGCATGGTCAAGGACCATAGCCAGAACAAGAATATTGTCCTGTTGAGCCGGCTGCATGCCACGCCCGATCTGTGGTGCGACCGGCGCGTGATGATACAGGTCATGCTGAACCTTCTCGGCAACGCAGTCAAATTTACCCCGGAGCGCGGGCGCATCACCGTTGAATCCCTGCTAAATAGCGAGGGCTGTCTGGAAATCACCATAACCGACACAGGCATTGGCATTGCAATGGAGGATATTCCGTTGGTGATGAAACCATTTGGCCAGGTGCGGGAAAGCGCTGAAACGGCTGCGGCGGAGCCGGGAACAGGACTGGGGCTGCCATTATCGAAGTCATTCATTGAGAAGCATGGCGGTTATTTCACGCTGACCAGTGAAGTCGGCATCGGCACCCGCGTCACGCTCACCTTGCCCGCTTCGCGCGTGATCCTGGATGAGCATGGCGAAGACTCTGTTATCACCGGCGTATAGGCCTGTAAAAAAGTATAAAATCGCTCACAGGGCTATCTCATCGGGTATATGATTGCCCTAGAGCATGTTCGGATCAGATGGAATCGCCCATGGCGATCCCGGCTGATCCGTAAAACATGGTCTATATGATTATTTAGAGCAACACGCGACCGTATAGAACCGTCCGGTTCTATATGATCAAGTAAAGTTGCTCAGTTTTTTAATAGGTTAGAGCAGCTTTGCGCGGTCATCTGGAGATCGGGACGATTCCAGATGACCGCATGCTGCTCTATCGAAATTGATCAGGCGCTATACCTATGGATAAGTTCTCCCCCGCCTACCCTGCTGTGCGCATGCGGCGTAACCGCAGCTCCGGCTGGATCCGCCGCCTGGTGGCCGAAAACGCGCTGTCCGCGAATGACCTGATCTGGCCCATATTCATCTGCGAGGGCGAGAAGCGCCGCGAACCGGTTACAGCCATGCCGGGGGTGGAGCGGATTTCGCTCGATCTTGTCCCCGCTGCGGCCGAGCGCGCGGAAAAACTTGGCATTCCGCTGATCGCCCTGTTCCCGGCCACCGATCCGCGGCGCAAGGATGCGGGCGGGACCGAGGCGCTCAATCCGGACAATCTGGTGAATACGGCTACCCGCGCCATCCGCGACCGCGGCTTCAATCTCGGCGTCATGTGCGACGTGGCGCTTGATCCCTATACGGATCACGGCCATGACGGCCTGCTAAAGGGCGACAGCGTCCTGAACGATGAAACCGTCGAAGTTCTGGTCCGGCAGGCGCTGGTGCAGGCCGGCGCCGGGTGCAATGTCATTGCGCCTTCCGACATGATGGATGGGCGGATTGGCGCGATCCGCACGGCACTCGATAAAAGTGGATTTGATCAGGTGCAGATCATGGCCTACGCCGCGAAATACGCCTCGGCCTTTTATGGCCCGTTCCGCGAGGCGGTCGGCTCGCAATCCGTGCTGAGAGGCGATAAGAAAACCTATCAGATGGATCCCGCCAACAGCGACGAGGCGCTGCGTGAGGTGGCGCTGGATATTGCCGAGGGCGCCGACATGGTGATGGTGAAGCCGGGAATGCCCTATCTGGATGTGCTGTACCGGGTGAAACAGCAGTTCGGAATGCCGACGTTCGCCTATCAGGTGTCGGGTGAATATGCGATGCTGATGGCAGCCGTGCAAAATGGCTGGCTGGAGCAGGACCGGGTTATTCTCGAAAGCCTGCTGGCGTTCAAACGCGCGGGCGCGGACGGGGTGCTCAGCTATTTTGCGCCGCGCGCCGCCGAATTACTGAATGCAGGGGGGCCGCTCTAAAGCGTCTTCACAAACGCATCCAGTTCCTGCGGCGTCGCCACACCATGCAGGGCAAGGTCCGGGTTGATGCGTTTGGCAAGGCCGCTCAGCACCTTTCCCGATCCCAGCTCAACGATCGTGTCAATGCCATGGGCCGCCATATATTCGATGGTTTCACGCCAGCGCACCAGACCCGTCACCTGTGACACCAGCAGGCCACGAATTTCATTGGCGTCATCCACGGGTTCGGCCGTCACATTGGCGATCAGCCCCACCGCCGGGTCTATCATTCGGATTCCAGCGAGCGCCGCGGCCATCGCATCCGCCGCAGGTTGCATAAGCGCGCAGTGAAAAGGTGCGCTGACCGGCAGCAACATGCCCCGCTTCACGCCCATGGTTTTTGCAGCGGCAATAGCCGCCTCCACCGCGCCGGCGGTCCCGCTGATCACGATCTGGCCGGGGGCGTTGTCGTTGGCGACCTGACAGACGCCCGTTTTGGCCCCTTCGTTGGCGGCAGCCTGGGCCGTTTCCATATCCGCCCCCAGCAACGCCGCCATTGCCCCTACCCCGGCCGGTACGGCTTTCTGCATGGATTGACCGCGCAGCCTCAGCAGCCGCGCGGTGTCGGGGACACTCATGGATTTCGCCGCCGCGAGCGCGGAATATTCACCCAGCGAATGTCCCGCCACCCATTTCACCTTGCTCGCCAGATTAAACCCCGCCTCTTTTTCCAGCACCCGCATGATCGCAAGACTGACCGCCATCAGCGCGGGCTGCGCGTTTTCGGTGAGCTGTAATTCATCCGGCGGCCCCTGCCACATCAGTTTCGTCAATTTCTGCTGTAAGGCATCCTCAATCTCCTCAAACAGTTCGCGCGCCGCCTTATA